>DEDL01000002.1:15740-111492 GCA_002349525.1 Lachnoclostridium sp. UBA2905 | reverse complement strand
ATAAGTAATCTAAGAAATATAAGGAATCTGGCCAGGTATATAAGTTAGAGCAGAAGGTTCCTTATTATTTTAGTCATATAACTCTCTTGGACAAACTCCAGTTTTTCAAATAGTGCTTTAATAAATATTGTATATGTGCTATAATATATATGTTACGTTTATAAGTTAAAATATGGCTTATATAATATTCTTATCAGCCTGCAAGGAGGTAGACATACACATATGAATAATACTAATGATATAAATAATAAAAATGATTTTAACAATAGACAAACCAGCAAAAAAATTGATTACCATGAACAGCTCTCTATTGATAATACACTTAAGCTACGTGAAATCTTAAAGACAATGCCTGACTTTTCTAAAGATTATTTCAGGGCAATGGAAACAACAACTACTGCCAAAACGAGAATATCTTACATATATGATATCAGGCTTTTCTTTTATTTTTTAATAAACAGTAATCCAATGTATTCTGGTTATGAAACCAAGGATTTTAAGCTTAAGGATCTTGATATGGTTTCACCTTTAGATATTGAAGAATTCGAGGAATTTCTTAAAGTATATACTAACTCTGAAGGTAAAATATGCAAGAATGATATTCGAGGTATACATAGAAAATTATCATCCCTGCGAAGCTTTTATGCATATTTCTATAAACGTCAGATGATTACTAATAATCCTACTGTACTTGTGGATATGCCTAAACTCAGAGATAGAGAGATTATCAGGCTTGATTATGATGAAGTTGCCATGCTGCTTGACATTGTAGAAAATGGTGGTAACGATCTTAAGGGCATGAAAAAGGTTTATTACGAAAAGAACAAGGTTAGAAATCTGGCAATATTCACTCTTCTATTAGGAACAGGCATTCGAGTTAGTGAATGTGTTGGAATTGATATTAATGATATTGATTTTAAGAATAACCGTATTAGAATTATGAGAAAAGGCCAGAAGGAAGATTTTGTGTATTTTGGTGATGAAGTTGAACAGGCACTTAAAAATTATCTACAAGAAAGGCTTACAGTTGTTACAAAACCAGGACATGAGCAGGCGTTCTTCCTGTCCATTCAGAAAAGACGTATCAGTGTACAGGCAATTGAGGATCTGGTATCCGATTATGCAGGTAAGGTAACAACATTCAAGCATATTACACCTCATAAATTACGCAGTACATATGGTACTAATCTTTACAGGGAAACCGGTGATATATATCTTGTTGCTGAGGTACTTGGACATAATGATGTTAATACAACAAGGAAACACTATGCAGCACTTGATGAAGACCGAAAAAGAATGGCTGCAAAAGCTGTTTCCCTGAGAAAAGAATAATATTATAATTACTTCTTGCTGTTAAAGGCTTCGCTTACAGCGTCGTATATAGCCTTTGCAGCAAGCTTTTGTTTATCAGCGTCTGTTATTATGCCTAAGTCAGTTGAATTGGATATAAAGCCTAATTCTATCAATACAGCCGGAACTGTATTATGGTTTATAACATAATAGTTATTGGATTTAACACCTCTTGAGGATGTTGAAATTGCAGGCACAATTTTGTCAAGACATTTGGTGGCAAGTTTATAACTGTTAATGCCAAAACTGTTTGTTTTATTGTTGTTATTGGAATAATATACTTCAGTTCCCTTGGCTGAACCGCTGTCGCTTGAATTCATGTGTAGACTTACAAAAAAATCTGCATTCATTTTAGAAGCAAAATTTGCTCTGTTTTGTAATGTAATAAATTCATCAGTTGTTCTTGTCCAATATGCTTTTACATTTGATTCAGCAGAGTTAAAATAATTCCGTGCCTGATCATATAATATCTGAAGATTAATATTGCTTTCACTATGTTCACCATTTTTAGCTCCCGGATCTTTTCCACCGTGACCTGGATCCAGAACAACAATATTTTTGTATACATTGGACGGGTAATCTATAATAACTCCAATACTATTTCCAAGGTTAACAAGCTTATTGCCCTGTAGCTTACTTGTTGTAACTGTAATGTCTGTAGTTTTTTTGCTGTCAACATATGCCACTGATACAGAGGTTACTGTAGATGAGTTATTCTGTACAGGATTGGCTGCATAGAAGTCATCATATTTGCCTGGAATAGATATTACAAATTTATTGCTTGTATATAAATCATCAAGAAGAATCTGTGAATAATCTACCCCGTCTGGTTTGTTTATCTTTAATGCATAATTCTTATTCACATTTTGTGATATATACATGTTATATGTATTACCACTTATTGAATAAGAATATATTATTTTATCTGGAACGCTTAATGTAATATGTATATTAGCATCTGACTGTCCTGATAATATGCTATTAACTGTAGATGATGTCAGATTGGTGCCATAACCTGAAAGCAGATTAAACATATTAGCAAAATCAATATAAACATTGTTCAGATTAGTATCCTCTGTTATAATGCCATCTCCTTCAGCAATAGGATTAACGAAAGAAAATGACAAAACAAGGTTATTATTATCAAGGTCATATGATGCAATTACTTTATTCATTGCATTTTTATATTTTGTCATTTCATAAGTGTTATCTTTTGACTTCCATACAAAATATGTTTTGGTATAAATGGATGCAATTTTAAGCTTGGTATCCCACTTATAATGATAACCAATAGATTTTAAAACCTGTGATGCAGGCAGCATAACACTTTCATAACCAGTATCTGTTCTCTTTACTAAAACAGGTTTTGTTTTTAAAACAAGGGGTGTTACTGTAGATGTATCAAGATTTGTTAATTCTCCAGCTGTTGTTGAAGTATTAAGTGTCAGCTTATAATAATCATTGGTAATAATAATATTGCCGTTAGATGGATTGTATTCAAACTGAACGCCCATTATATCTGTTAATACTTCTTTTGCCGGCATCATAACAGTACTATCAATTTTAAGAAGTGGCATATTGGATACATCTCTAGTTACATTATCAAATATAAGTCCACCCTGATAGCTTTTATAAATATGTTCTTCACCATTATAGCTTAATACAAAAGGTGATAACATCTTTATATTCTTTTGGGATGAATTATATACATAAGTATATCCTAATCCTTTTGCTACAGTTTTGGCAGGAACAAGAATTTTTGTTTTTTTCTTTTTAATATATTTAACCTTAACTGGTGCATGGCTTAATTTGACTTTTTTTCCATTAACAGTACATTTTTTTTTGCCAATAGTCATCTTTACAGATTTACCATTTTTTTTAAATGTAATTTTCCCAGTGGACTTAGTATATTTAACTTTAACCTTACAACCCTTTTTAAATATATCTTTATAAGAAACCATAACTTTCTTATTCAAAAGAAGCCCCTTGGTCCCTTCAGCACTTATTTTCTTGTCGTCTACGTACGACACAATCTGTTTCCCGGTGTATTTAGTAGTTTTACCATTATATTTTATCTTTAATGCTGCCATAGAATCAGTAGATAAAAAAGATATCGAGAATAATATCATCAGAAATGGTATGATTAAGAAACGTTGTTTATAAAGATATTTATATAGCATGTTGATTAATTCTCCTATTCGTATACTTCGTATTATTTATGATTTATCTTTCGATACTAGCAGTTTATAAGCAATAAGTGTTAAAACAATGTCAGATCAACGATATTATTCTATCATTGCTTAACACTTATTGCAACAAATAGGGGTAATCACATTATCTAATATGTTAGCTAATTAAATTGTATTCTTAAAAATTTAAATACATAAATAGTTGGTTATTATAGTTAATTATAATAGTTAATTACAATGGATAACTAACTATAATATGGTACAACAATTCGTCGTCCACTTATAATATAATCAGATGAAAGATTATTAGTCTCTTTAATAGCATCTATTTGATTCTGTATGCTTCCATATTCTTCAGAATAATACTCTGAAGCAATTGACCATAATGTATCATTCTCTTCTATAAGAACTGAGGTGCAGGTAAGTGTTCTGTTACTTCCGGCATATGCATGTGGTTTGCAGGTTCTGGCAACAAGAAACATACTTAATAAGGCTATTCCAATACAAATTGTTCTAAGTAATACTCTTCTGTTAATTATACTATAATTGTGACTATGATTCCTTGTATAGTCCCTGCAATTGTGATTGCTATAATTCTTAACACATCTGTTACTATAGCTGTTGTTAAAATTCCTGGTAGAACTCTTACCATAGTTTCTGCTGTAATTCCTACTATAACTGCTACTATAATTGTTCATGTTGCTTCCTCCTTCACTTGGCATACATATGTTCGATTTAGCTATATAATAACACTCGAACATNNGAATCGAACAATTGTTTGCAAGATTAATCGACAGAGATAAACCTCGTCATTGATTCGAAATAAATTAAAAAGACTATACTGTCATATAGACAATATAGTCTTTTTAATTTGTTAATATACTTACAACTGCAATTTATTATGTTTATTTGTTCGTAAGTGGTCCAAATGAACCAAAAGGATACATTCTGAATACCGCATGCCCTGCAATATCTTTAATATTAACAGCACCAAATTCTCGGCTGTCTCTGCTTATCTCTCTGTTGTCGCCAAGCACAAAATATTCGTCCTCACCAAGTGTGATTGGATCACTTGCTACTCCGGCATCATCAATAGGATCTTTTCCGTAATGCTCCTCGAGTATCTCACCATTAATGTATATATCTTCACCCTTTATCTGAATGGTTTCACCTGGCAGACCAATTATACGCTTAATAAAATAATCCTCAGGATCATCCTCCTTGCCAAAAGGATAAAATACCACAATATCAAAACGATCAATTCCGGTAAGCTTAAATACACATTTGTCTACAAGAAGATTATCCTTATCCTGCAATGTTGCTTCCATTGATTCGCCATCAACCAAGGTTCTTTGAATAACGTATCGTGGAACTATAAATATACATACCAAAAGAATAACCACATAAATTGCTAATTCTGCTGCAATACGCTTTGCAGACATCTTTTCCTGTTTCATTAAAACTCCCCCTGTTTATATACTTATTCAATTATTAATTCACTTTGCCGAATTTATCAAATGGGTAAATTCTAAGAACAACATGACCATCAATTTTATCCTTTTTAACAGGGCCAATCTCAGAATAACGGCTGTCAAAGCTGTTATTCCTATTATCTCCTACAAGGAAAAACTCATCCTTACCCAGTGTTACAGGTTCGGAAGCAATGCCATAGTATGAAATATACTTATCTTTACCAAATGACTCCTCCAAGGGATTTCCGTTAATATAAAATGTATTGTTAATAATCTGTACAGTTTCACCTGGCAGACCAATTACACGTTTTACATAATACTCAGTTTTAACACTCCTGCCATAAGGATAAAAGCATACAATGTCAAACCTATCGGGATCGGTAAATCTGTAGGAAAGCTTTTCAACAAAAAGATTATCCTTAGACTCTAAGGTTGATTCCATTGATTCTCCCTTTACTATAGTACGCTGCACAACAAATTTTGGAATTACAAATACACACATAACTAAAATTATGCCATATATCGTAAGCTCCTTAATCAGCTGTCTGCGATTATAATTACCAGCAAAAGAATCATTATCTAATTTATTTTTATCATCAAATTCATCATTATTGTCCATAACATTCCACCAGTTAATTATTCTTCAACAGATTCCTCGGCTGTTTCATTATCAGCTGTTTCATTATCAGCTGTTTCTGATTCTTCTGTAAACTCAAGCTCAACATTCTGTGCTTCAGCTTCAGCTTTATAAATTGCTGTAAGTTCTTCTTCCATCTGAGCCTCTTCTTCATCTGAAAGAATTCTTATATCTCCATTGTATAATTCGTCTACAGCTACTGATAAAGGCTTAGTTTCATCTGATTCTGCATATTTATCTTCATTAGCTCTTCTTTCTGTTATTATCTGACGTGCACGTCTTGCTGTTGCAAGTACGATAGAATATCTGCTGTTAACAACAGGTGCTTCGCCCTGTTCTACCTCACTGTTAACTACTGCCATTAAATCGGTATAAGATGGATGTAACATAATAATAATCTCCTTTTTATATAATATTTTTAAAATCTTTTTTTATGAAATCAACCATAGCAGGCTGATTATTAACTTTATTTTTCTCGCTTGTAACAATTCTTTGTATATCATTTATACATGTTTCAAGCTCATCATTGATAACAAGATAATCATACTTATCAATGTAATCTATCTCTTCTGCGGCTCTTGCAAGTCGTTTGTTAATGACATCCTGCTCCTCTGTGTTTCTGTCTACAAGACGTTTTTTTAATGTATAGGCACTTGGCGGAGCCATAAATATAAGTACAGCATCAGGGTACTTCTCCTTGATCTGGAGTCCACCCTGCATCTCAATTTCAAGAATTACATTCTCGCCGGCATTAAGCTTATCAAGAACATACCTCTTAGGTGTGCCATACATATTATTCACGTAACCTGCATGCTCAAGAAATTCATCATTTGCAATCATGTTTTCAAATTCTTCTACTGTTTTAAAAAAATAATGTACTCCGTCAATCTCACCCTTTCGTGGATCTCTGGTAGTTGCTGAAACTGACAAAGCATAATTATATCGTTCACACAACTGTTTTACAACTGTTCCTTTTCCTGAACCGGAAAACCCTGATATAACGGTTAAAATACCTTTACTGTTCATAACAATCTCCCTTTGAAATATCATTATTAATTCTTGAAGCAATTGTTTCAGGTAAAAGTGCTGACAAAATCAGCCTTCCATTCTCTAAAACAATTACCGATTTTGTTTTTCTGCCACATGTTGCATCGTAGGCTGCACCGTTATCTTTAGCGGTTTGAATCATTCGTTTAACAGGGGCAGCTTCAGGCTTTATAACTCCGATAATCTTATCACTGTTTACCATATTGCCATATCCTATGTTAATAATACGATTCATTGATGCCTCCTATTCGATGTTCTGTATCTGTTCCCTTATCTTTTCAATCTCTGTCTTAAGTTCAATAGCTGTATTAGATATTGAGATGTCAGATGACTTTGATAAAGTAGTGTTAGCTTCTCTGTTAAGCTCCTGGGCAATAAAATCAAGCTTTCTTCCAATACTGCCTTCTTCATCAATAGCTGCTCTCATGGCAGTGATGTGAGATCTTAATCTTACCATCTCCTCATCAACGCACATTTTATCAGCATATACTATAATCTCTGTTGCAAGGACTGACTCATCAACAGTTGTATTGTCTAATAGCTGTTCAACCTTTGCTTTAAGTTTACTTCTGTATTCATTAACAACCTGTGGAGATCTTTCTACAATGAACTCAACATCCTTCTCTATAATGTCAAGCTTTGCAAGAATATCCCTCTTAAGATTGCTTCCTTCTTCAATTCGTGTATTAACAAATGTTGCGGCAGCCTTTTTGAGAGCTTCTTCGACTCTTCCATATATAAGACTGTCATCGCTTGCTGTCTCTTCAAGTGTAAATACCTCAGGATATCTTGATAAAACAGTAGCCGGGCATTCAACATTAAGTCCAAAATCTTCATTGATCTGTTTTAGACCATTAAGATAGCTTGCTGCTATATCCTTGTTATACTTGACTGTTACATTGCTTGCTGCAAGGTCTTCATATGTAATATAAACATCCACCTTGCCACGTTTTATATAATCCTTTAACAGGTTCCTGATGGTTACCTCAAACTGATTGAGTTTTCTTGGCATCTTAATTGTTATGTCAGAATATTTGTGGTTAACTGACTTAAGCTCTACTGTAACCTTATAATCTTCATTCACAATCTCTGAGTGACCAAAACCTGTCATACTCTTAATCATTATTCATACCTCTCATTATACATAGTTATAACATTATTTCACATTCAATTTATTATAGATTACCTTGTGTATTAAGTCAAGTTTTGAAGTAGGAAAGAAAGCTAAAAATATGTAATAAAAGTATAAGTTGTTACATTTATCATTACGTGTTAAAATGATTAGCATGAAATGATTCGGAGGTTTAAAAAATGGCATTTGATGGTATTACCGTTTCAAATATAGCTTTTGAACTTAACAATAAACTTGCAGGTGGACGCATCACGAAGATTGCACAGCCTGAAAAAGATGAGTTATTTTTAACCATAAAAGGAAGTGAAAGGAAAACATACAGACTTCTTGTGTCTGCCAACGCTTCTCTTCCACTGGTTTATTTTGCATCAGATAATAAACCATCACCTATGACTGCTCCTAATTTTTGCATGCTTTTAAGAAAAAATCTTTCCGGTGCCAGGATCATTAGCATTTACCAGGTCAGAATGGAAAGAGTCATTTTCTTTGAACTTGAACATCTTAATGAATTAGGAGATCTTTGTCATAAGTATCTTATTGCTGAGCTTATGGGCAAACACAGTAACATCATCCTTTGTGAGAAAAAGGCGGATGATAAGCTTATAATAATTGATAGTATTAAGAGGGTTAACAGTTTTGTCAGTTCAGTAAGGGAGGTGCTTCCTGGCAGGGAATATTTTATTCCTGATACAATGCATAAAAGTAATCCGCTTTCAATGGATATATCTGTTATGAAGGTTATTACTGACAAATCCTGTTCTATACAAAAGGCAATTTATACGTCATTAGTGGGTTTCAGTCCCATTGCTGCTGCTGAAATATGTTTCAGAGCCGGAATTGATGCTGATATTTCTGCAAATATGCTTACTGCTGACAATAAAGTGTTATTATACAATGAGTTAACTGCATTTATTGAATCAGTTAAAAATCATGAATATCATCCTAATATTATTTTTGAAAATAACAGACCATTGGAATTTGCAAGCTTTAATTTGAGCATTTATACGAACTGTGATACAAGGCAATATGAAAGTGTATGTGAAATGCTTGAAACATTTTATTCTAGAAAGAATGTTCATACACGAATCAAACAGCGTTCAGCAGATTTGAGACGAATTGTGTCAACTGCACTTGAAAGAAACAGAAAAAAACTTGACTTACAGCTTAAACAGTACAAGGATACTGATAAACGTGAAAAGTACAAGGTTTATGGCGAGCTGCTTACAACCTATGGCTACAGTGCAAATAAAGGTGACAAAAGCATTATTTGCAACAATTATTATACAGGGGAAGATATTACCATTCCTCTTGATAAGGATTTGAATCCTATTGATAATGCTAAAAAGTATTTTGATAAGTATTCTAAGCTTAAAAGAACTTACGAGGCCCTTACAACTCAGATAGCTGAAACAAAAAATAATATTATGCATCTTGAATCCATTGGTAATGCTCTGGATATTGCTGATTCTCTTGGCGATCTTAATTCTATTAAGGAAGAGCTTATTGCTGCTGGATATATTAAAAAAGGCAGCAACAACAGAAAGAAACAGCAAAAATGTGCTGCTAGTCTCCCCCTTCATTATGTATCAGGGGACGGCTATGATATTTATGTGGGCAAGAATAATTTTCAAAATGATGAGCTTACCTTTACTAATCAGGGTCCTAAGGACTGGTGGTTCCACGTAAAAGGAACTGCAGGCTCTCATGTAGTGCTTCGGTCAAAGGGAGTAGAAATTCCGGACAGAACCTTTGAAGAGGCTGCAGCTTTAGCTGCCTTTTATTCAAAAAACCGTGATGAGGGAAAGGTTGAAGTTGATTATACTGAGCTTAAAAATGTTAAAAAACCAAAGGGAAGTAATCCTGGATTTGTTGTATATTATACAAATTATTCAATGGTTGCAACAACGGACATATCTTCTATAAAAGAGATAACAGATTGATTTATATGTCATCTTACGCTGACCGGAATCACGCACCAGGTTTCACGTGCGTTTTACTTGAAATATAAGGGGGAACATAATGATAATATCAGATTGCCATAATCACACCGGTATTTCATCTGATTCAGACACACCAATGTCAGATATGATCAGATCAGCAATTAAAAAGAATATACAAATAATGTGCATAACAGAACATATGGATTTTGATTTTCCAAAGAATTATGAATATGATTTTGTCTTTGATCCATGTGAGTATTTCAGACAATTAGAAGCTAATTCCCAGAAGTTTGCAGGTGATATAAAGCTTTTAAAGGGTGTTGAGCTTGGATTAAAGGAGAATATTGCCTGTAAATGCAATACATTGTTAAATGATTATAAGTGGGATTTTATAATCGGATCTATTCATCTTGTGGATGATATTGATCCTTATTATGATGAATATTGGAAGCTTTATGGTTTAGATGGTGCCATAAAGAGATATTTCGAAACCATGTATAATAACATAAATGAATACCATGATTTTGATGCTCTTGGACATCTTGACTATGTTCTTCGTTATGCACCGGGTATTACAAAGGATATAGATATAAGCCACTCCTATGAGTTAATAGATGAAATCCTAAAATTCATAATAAAAAAGGATATTGCTTTAGAAGTAAATACGTCAGGCTATAAAACCTTTCTACATAATCCAAACCCTTCACCGGCTATTATTAAAAGATACAGGGAGTTGGGTGGAAAACTAATAACAATTGGCTCTGATGCCCATTCTCCTGAATATATTGGATTTCATTTTGAGGATGTCAAAAAGCTTCTTAATTCATTGGGAATACATGAATATGCAATATTTGAAAACAGAAAACCAGATTTAAGGGAATTGTAGTTTCTAGAATTATAGTTTCTAGTTTAATTACACCTTTAACCTGGTTTTATATTCTGAAGACATCTGTCTTAACTTAATTATTATCTCTTTTAATTCATCAACTGTTTGGTCAATTTCCTCAATAGTATTATGTTCATCCAAGGTAAATCTTACTGTTCCATAGCTGTAAAGCTCTGGAACATGTATTGATTTTATAACGTGTGATACCTGCTTTTGACCGGCATTACAGGCAGAACCTGCAGAACATACTATATCATGCAAATCGAGCTGTATCAAAAGTGCTTCTCCATCAACATATGCAAATGAAACATTTATATTTCCGGGAAGTCTCGATAATTGACTTCCGTTTATAATACAGTAATCTATTTCACTTGTTATTCTTTTTATAAAATGATTACGAAGCGAAAGTATATATGCCTGATTATAATTATTTTTTGACATAATCTCCGCGCATGCTGCACCAAATCCCGCTATTGCAGGAACATTTTCAGTGCCGGCGCGCATTTTTCTTTCCTGGGATCCACCATGAATGAATGGTTGGAATTTGATTCCTTGTCTTACGTATAAAATACCAGTCCCCTTTGGTCCATAGCACTTATGACTGCTTGCGCTTAACATATCTATATTAAGCTCCTTAACATCAATTTGAATGTGACCAAAAGCCTGGACCGCATCTGTATGAAAAATAATATTATTTTCATGGGCAATTTTACCTATTTCTTTAATTGGCTGAATTGTTCCAATCTCATTGTTGGCAAACATTACCGATATAAGAAATGTATCATTTTTCCGTATAGCCCTTCTTATCTTATCAGGGTCTACAATACCAAATTCATCAGGTTCTACATAGGTTACGTCAAAGCCTTTTTTCTCAAGATATTTACACGTATTAATTATTGCATGATGTTCAAAGGAGGTTGTAATTATATGTTTCTTTTCGCCATTATTAATACCACGCAAAGCCCAGTTGTCAGACTCTGTTCCACCGGACGTAAAGTATATTTCAACAGGCTCTGCATTAATTAGTTTGGCAATACTATACCTTGCAAGATTCATTTCTCTTCTTGCTGATGAAGAAAAGCTGTATATGGCAGATGGATTGGCATAATCATCTGAAAGTAGCTTAATCATTTTGTTATATGCACTTTTACATACCACAGTTGTTGCAGCATTATCAAGGTATATCATACGTATCACCATTTTACTTTTTATATATTATATTCCTTTGGATGCAATATGTTCTATTCTTCATCATCATTAAGATATTCCTGAACAATAAATCTTGGTCTTGCCTTTGTTTCCATATATATCTTTCCGATGTACTCTCCGATAACACCAATGGAGAAAATCTGTAATCCGCCAAGCGCCCATACTGAAACCATAAGACTGCTCCAGCCAACAAGACTTTTTCCAAGAAAATGAATGACAATTGAATATATAAGCATACAAATACTTAAAAAGAATATGCCTGCACCAACTGTTGTAATAAGACGGATAGGTTTAACACTAAGAGATGTGATACCATCAAAGGCAAAATGAAGCATTTTCTTCAATGGATACTTTGATTCACCAGCAAATCTTTCGTGTCTTTCATAATAGACATTAGTTGAAGGGAATCCTATCATTGGAACAATTCCTCTAAGGAAAAGGTTAACCTCTTTGTAATTCTCCATTTCTTTAAGGACACGTTTGCTCATAAGTCTGAAATCAGCATGATTGTATACAATGTCAACTCCCATAAATAAGAGCATCTTATAATATGCCTGGGCTGTAAAACGCTTGAAAAATGTATCTGTTTTTCTGCTGTTTCTGACTCCATATACAACATCAAAGCCCTCATGATATTTGTCAACCATTTCATCAATAGCATTGATATCATCCTGAAGGTCTGCATCCATGGATATGACCATGTCAGCTTCTTCCTTTGCCTGCATCAATCCACATAAAACGGCATTCTGGTGGCCTCTGTTCCTTGAAAGACAAATTCCTCTGAACATCTTGTCCTTTTCATGAATCTGTTTTATAAGATTCCAGGTCTTGTCCTTTGAACCATCATTAACATATAGCACTTTACTTTTTGGTGATATCTTATCCTCTTTGATTAATGATTCAAATTTTTCCCTGAGTCTGGCTGTTGTTTCTTCCAACACTGCTTCTTCGTTGTAACATGGTACAACCATATACAATATTTTATCCATTTATACTACTCCTCCGTATTTTTATTATATAAACGTTTTTTGAGACGTTTTCTTCTGTTAATCCATTCATCTTTAAATTTATTAATGTCTTCTACAGATTTACTGTTGATTCTGATAATATCAGTTGAAGTATCCTTATAGATGGTTGTGTCTATAACAGCAGGAACCGGTATTTTGGCAAACTCAACAATATTGTATGTATCCATAGCAATAAGTGGTTCCTTACTATAAGTAATATTTGATGCTTCCTTGTCTACTACTTTTTCAATGATCTTATCATCTTCCAAATCATGTGTTTCATTGATTGTATATATAGTTCCAGATGATGATGTTTTTTCTGATGATATTTTTTCAGCTGCATCATCAGTTGTGTAGTCTGAATCTTCTTCAAGTATAACCGGTTTTATCACAGGAATGCATGATGACATCGTACTTTCGTCATACTCATCATACTCATTTTCATATACTTCCTGATTTATTTGAAAAGCTTCCTGAGATGATATCAGTGGTGCATCCTGAGATGTTTCGGTTAATGATACTTCCTGAGAAAGTTTGGACGAAACCTCCTCAGATTGGCTTGGTGATGCTTCCTGATCCAGTTCGGTTGAAACTTCCTTAGATGTTTCCTGAAGTGCATCATGACAATATCCGGTATCATCTTCCTCAGCCAGAGCTTCTCTGACTGGAATAACTTCAACCGGAGCTTCATCCTTTGGAGTTTCTTCAGCTGCAGGTGATTTGAAAAAATCATCTGTAATATTATAATTTTTCAATAAGATACTGCTTACGTCATTATTCAGGTCATCAATTGAGTATACAATATCAGCTAAATCATTAACATTATTCTCTCTTTCATCTGTTTCTGATATTACGGGTTCAATGGAAGCATTGTTTTCTGACGAAAGCTTTGTTGCAATGGTATCAGTATTTTCTATAGTATCAGTATTTTCTATAGTATCAGTATTTTCTATAGTATCGGTATTTTCTATAGTATCGGTATTTTCTATAGTATCAGAATTCTTAATTGTAGCATCGGCTTCGTTTATAGTAGTTTTATATATAGCTTCTTCATTATCAATCGTATCAGCAGTTTCAATTGTGCCGGTATTATCAATATTTTCAGTAACCTCCATTGCATCAGCAGTTTCTAAAGAATTAATCTTATCGATAGTATCTGCATTTTCAATAGAATTTGACTTTTCAATAATATCTGACCTTTCGATAGTATCTGCTCCTTTAATAACATCTGCTTTTTCAGTAGTATCTGACTTTTCAGCCTTGCCTGCAGATATACCAGTGCCTTCTCTGGCAGCGGCAACTTCGCCTATAGCATTGCTTTTATCATGGTCTTCTGTAAGGTCATCACCTTTGCTGGTATCAGCCTTGCCTGAAGCTGTCCATTCATTAAGAACAAATCTTGGTTCACGTATCTTAACAAACAGATTGTATATAAACTGAATAGTATAGGCTCCAGTCAATGAAAGAAGTATCATCTGATGTCTGTCAATAAGATAAATTACAGGCATATAAAGCATGATCTGATTAAGTGCACTTCTCTTTTCAAAAAGCATTATAACAGCTGATGAACATGATAAAATGAGGCACATCACATATATACATTGCCAGAGATTGAAATTGTGACCAAAAATCTCACTTTCAAATAAATCATATTCTCCGGCTTTTCTTGTGCCTTCCTCATATTGTTCTTTCAGAAAATCCTTTGGATATTTGATTATCTCATCTAATGATTCAGACTTTTCTTCAAGTTTTTCCTCAAATACAAATTCATTGTTGTAATTAACAGCAGTGGCAACTCCTATTGTGCAGGCTGCAAGACCTAAAAACATACCTAAAAATATAAGCATGTGTTTCCAGCCTTTAAAAAGCATATTAATGGCTGTTGCAACCACTATTATTACAGGGATCATTACGGAATACTGAGAAAATACTGTTAAAATCATGCATAAAACAGATAAAACCGCAATAACAGCAAGAAGATAGACCTTTTTTGTATGTATCTGCTCACTATAATTACATTTTTTGAAATATACTGCATAAGCAAAAACCACAGCAAGGATATAAGTTTTAAGGAAAATAAACAGATTCAGTTCATGTAACATACTAATATCAGGTATCCATAAGGCACCAATAAGAAGTACAAGGAGTCCTCCTGCCCTTCCTATACCATTTAATCCTGCAAAATACAGGAGTAACAGATTCAATACAGATGTAAGAAACATTATGACTGAATATATGATTGCCATAGAATCCATTGTATGAATATGCTTAACAGCAATAAGATAATATATTCTGAGTGCTATTCCTACAATTAAAAACACAAGGAAAAAAGAGCGGTTAATAACCTTTTTGGCAGAATCTGACTTAAACCTTATAATTATAGAGCATATAAAAATGATCAGTGATGATAGTACAACAAAAAGAAGTGTAAACATCAATGCTGCACTCTGATTATGTAATTCAACAGAAATATTTTGTTTTGGTCCAAATATCCCCAGATTTACCATTAAAAGAAACAAAGTAAAAACAGTGAATATTGAACAGATTATATATGATAAAACATTCTTCTTGTAAAACATAAATTTCTCCGTTCATATCTACATGTTTTCAAACACATACGTACATACTAACACATTTTTTTTATCTTTTAAAGCATTTTTATAATATTTGCATCATATAATAAACAAAAAAATCAAGGGATTATTATGATTAAATCTCTGATAAAAGGAACATTTATTCTAACCTTTACAGGCATAATAACTAAACTGATCGGTTTTCTCTATAAAATTTATCTTTCAAATGTTTTTGAACCCGAAACACTGGGTATTTATCAGCTTATTTTCCCGGTATTTGCCTTGTGCTTTACTATATTTGGTGCCGGATTACAGACTGCAGTTTCACAAATGGCCGCCGCAAACAAAGCTGATAAATGTTATCTGAAGGATCTTTGCATAAAGGCCTGTATAATATCAGTTATATTAGCTGTATTATCAGGTGGTACAATATTCTTGTTTTCAGACAAAATCGCATGTACATTTATTGGAGAAGCAAGATGCTCTCTTTTGCTAAAATATCTTGCGATTGCATTTATACCATGTGGAATTGCTTCATGCATAAACGGAATATATTATGGTCTTAGAAAAACACTGGTACCTGCCGTATCACAGCTTATTGAACAAATAATGCGTGTTGGTTTTTTGTTTGTAACCGTTCTTTTATCTAATATGAATAATATGGAGTTCATCTGTATTTTTGCTGTTATTGCAATTTCAGTAGGTGAAATCATATCTATGATATACAATATTATAATGATTGTACAATTACTTGGTAAAAATGATGATATTTGCAAAGCAACTAATTACCCTGTAAGCGCAAGGCTTCTTAAACTGGCAGCACCTCTCACAGGTAACAGACTTATAATTGCAGTTTTACATAGTGTCGAAACATTTATGATTCCTGTAATGTTAAAAAAATATGGAATGAGCTCCGGGGAGGCCTTATCTGTATATGCTGTTCTTACAGGCATGGCCATGCCCTTCATTATGTTTCCTGCAACAATTACAAGCTCGCTTTCTGTCATTCTTCTTCCGGCAATTTCCGAGTTATCAGATAAGCCTGACAAGGTTAAACGAACCTCCTCCATATGTTTATGGACAACATTGATTCTTGGTGTATTTTCAACAGTTTTTTTTATGACCCTTGGAAATGATATGGCTTGTTTCGTCTTCAAAAATGATGCTGTAGGTGTATTTGTTGAAATATTATCCTTTTTGTGTCCCTTCATTTTTTTATCAACTACACTTACGAGTATAATAAATGGTCTTGGCAAAACTAATGCCACTTTTATCATAACAATAATTGGATTATGTATAAGAATTTCTCTGACTCTGAAAATGGTTCCTTTTAAGGGAATAAGCGGCTATCTGATAAGCATTCTTATAAGTCAGTTATTTGTCACACTGATAAGCTACAATTATTACAGACGTCTTTTGTTAAAAGGCAGAATAATTAGCAAAAAAAATGAGACATAAAAAGGGACACCATATTGGTGCCCCCCTGTAGATTACATGAATATTTAAGTTATTCAAATCAAACATCTTTAATACTGAAGCTTGATCTTCCCATGTTATCTGTACCCATATACTTAACTTTAACCTTGTCACCAAGTGTAAGTACATCTTCAACATGATTGATACGATGTGGTGCAATCTTAGAAATATGAACCATTCCCTCTTTTCCTGGTGCAAATTCAACAAATGCTCCGAAGTCTTTGATTCCAACTACAACACCATCTATTATCTGACCAACTTCAAAATCGTTAGTTATTATATCGATAAGACGAATTGCTTCCTTGATACCTGCTGCATCTGTTCCGCATACTGATACGTAGCCTTCTTCATCAATGTCAATCTTAACGCCTGTTCTCTCGATGATTGTGTTAATTGTCTTACCACGCTGTCCAACAACTTCACCAATCTTAGATGGATCAATCTTGATTCTCTCAATCTTAGGTGAGTATGGTCCAACCTCTGGTCTTGGCTCTGCAATACATTTTGTAAGAACTTCATCAATAATGTATGTTCTTGCTTCCTTAGTTCTTGCAATTGCCTTTTCAATGATCTCACGAGTAAGACCATGAATCTTAATATCCATCTGGATAGCTGTAATACCTTTATGAGTTCCGGCTACCTTGAAGTCCATATCTCCGAAGAAGTCTTCAAGTCCCTGGATATCTGTAAGGATAATATAATCATCATCTGTTTCGCCTGTAACAAGACCAACAGAAATTCCGGCAACAGGAGCCTTAATTGGCACTCCGGCAGCCATAAGTGAAAGTGTGGATGCACATATACTTCCCTGTGATGTAGAACCGTTAGATTCAAGTACCTCTGAAACTGTACGGATTGCATATGGGAATTCTTCTTCTGATGGAAGAACAGGAACAAGTGCACGCTCAGCAAGTGCTCCATGTCCAATTTCTCTTCGTCCTGGTCCTCTTGATGGCTTTGTCTCACCAACAGAATATGAAGGGAAGTTGTAATGATGCATATATCTCTTAGTAGTCTCTCTTGTATCAAGACCATCAAGCTTCTGAATCTCAGCAAGTGCTCCAAGTGTTGTTACTGTAAGCACCTGAGTCTGTCCACGCTTGAACATACCTGAACCATGAGTTCTAGGAAGAATATCAATCTCTGCTGAAAGTGGACGAATCTCTGTAATCTCTCTTCCATCAGGACGCTTGTGATCCTTAAGAATCATCTTACGTACTGTCTTCTTCTGGAACTTGTAAACAGCATCATCAATAAGATCAAGCCATTCTGGATGCTCTTCTGTGTAACGCTCAACGAGCTTTTCCTTAATCTGACGGATATTTTCTTCTCTAACCTGCTTAACATCTGTAAATACAGCTTCCTCCATTCCTTCTGGTGTAATGAAAGCAACCATATCATCATACATATCTTCAGGTGTATCAATATGAATATATTCATGTTTCTTCTTACCACATTCAGCAACGATAGTATCGATAAACTCAATAACCTTCTGGTTAACTTCATGTGCAGCAAAAATTGCCTCAATCATTTTATCTTCAGGAATCTCATTAGCTCCTGCTTCAATCATGATAACCTTTTCACGTGTTGATGCAACAGTAAGAGCAAGATCTGACTTTTCTCTCTGATCACTAGTTGGATTAAATACAAATTCTCCATCAACCATACCAACCTGTGTAGTTGCTGTTGGTCCATCGAATGGAATGTCTGAAATAGATGTTGCAATAGCTGAACCAAGCATAGCTGTAAGCTCAGGACTGCAATCCTGATCAACACAAAGAACAAGGTTATTAAGTGTAACATCGTTACGGTAATCCTTAGGGAAAAGTGGTCTCATAGGACGGTCAATAACTCGTGATGTAAGAATTGCATTCTCTGAAGCCTTTCCTTCTCTCTTAATAAATCCTCCAGGAATTTTACCAACGGCATATAACTTCTCTTCGTATTCAACACTAAGTGGGAAGAAATCGATACCATCTCTAGGTTTTTCAGATGCAGTAGCTGTTGATAAAACAACTGTATCACCATAATGCATTAATGCTGCACCATTAGCCTGGGCTGCAACTCTGTCAATATCAACTGTAAGAGTTCTGCCGGCAAGTTCCATTGTAAATGACTTATACATAACTAATCTCCTTTAAAAATATTTGATGTAAAATGGAGATGCCGAAACAACTTCAAAGGCTACTATGTAATGATTAATAATAATATCCTTTGAAGTAGTCTCGAAACAATCTCCAATAATCGCATCATGTTTATGATAACATATTTATCTAAAAAAAACAAGCCGTTCTGAATCAGAACAGCCTGTTAAAGCGGATTGCAAAAAGCAAACCATTTTAGAATTACTTACGTAATCCAAGTTTTTCGATAAGTGAACGATATCTTTCGATATCACATTTCTTAAGGTACTCAAGCATATTTCTTCTCTGGCCTACCATCTTGAGAAGACCACGTCTTGAATGATGATCCTTCTTGTTAACCTTAAGATGCTCTGTGAGATCACGAATTCTCTCTGTAAGTAATGCAACCTGAACTTCTGGTGAACCTGTGTCACCTTCGCATCTTCCATACTCTTTAATGATCTCTTCTTTTCTTTCCTTTGTTGTCATAATGACATCCTCCTTAAATTAAATTCGCCGTCACTAAGAAATGGTCGGAGTGTCCGAAATCCCGGTAACGGTACATTAGCATAGACAAATATAGCACATGGAACTTTATTTGTAAAGTAAAATTTTCAAATAAATTATGCTATCTCCTTTGACTATCACTAAGGTATATGCTATACTATTCCGGTAAAAAAATCAATATTCTTAAATTTATTTTTATTCATTTTTTGGAGGTTTATTATGACTACCCATCCCAATACCGATATTTTACCTGTAGCTCCTTTAAAAATAATTGCAATGAATAACTGCAGACAGTTAGGTGAACAGGTTTCAGAAATTTTACACAATATAAGAACATCTTCAAAAAGAACTGTTCATTTTTCTGAAGAAGTTCGTGGATATATACAGGATGACTATCTTGTATCTTATCATATGGAAACACATCATACCGGTGAGCGTCATGCTGTTATTGATGATACTATCAGAGGTTGCGATCTTTTTATTATGACTGACGTTGTAAACCGTTATTCTGCTGCTGAAGGAACTCCAAAGCATGGATATATGACTCCGGACGAGCATATAATGGATTTGAAACGTATAATTGCAGCTTGTCATGGTACAGCCCACCGAATTAATGTTATAATGCCATACCTTTATGCAGGAAGATATAACAACAGAAAGAATCTTGAATCACTTGACTGTGCACTAGTCCTTCAGGATATGATCAAGATGGGTATTACTAATATTATAACCTTTGACGCTCATGAGCCACGTGTTCAGAATGCAATTCCAATTCAGGGTATAGATAATTTCCCAACCTCTTACCAGTTTATTAAGGCAATCATCAACAATGAGAAGGATTTATCCTTTAATAAGGACAATTTACTTATTGTAAGTCCTGATGTTGGTGGTATGGGCAGAGTTGTATTCTATTCTTCAATGCTGGAAGTAAATATGGGTATGTTCTACCGCAGGAAGGATTATTCTACAACCAATGATATTGGCGAGCATCCGGTGGTTGCTGTTGAATTCTTAGGCGGAGATATTACCGGTAAAGACGTAATTATAGTAGATGATATGATTGATACCGGAAAAAGTATGATAAATACAGCTCTTGAACTTAAAAAGAGAGGTGCTGGCAAGATAATAATGGTTGCAACATTTGGTCTTTTCAGCCAGGGTCTTGATGGAATGGATATGGCTTACAACGAAGGCCTTGTAGACAGTCTTTATACTACTAACCTTACCTACTGTAGTGAGGAATTATTAGAAAAGCCATATTACAAAAAGGTTGACATGAGTGAGCAGTTAGCTGAATTATTTGATACAATCAATTATGATGCATCATTTAGTGCTCTTACAGATCAGACAGCACTTATAAAGCAGCTTCTTAACAAGTAAGACTGTTCACATTAAGTAAATTGTTTACTTAAAAATTTTATAAATGATTTTATCAAACGAAAGCTATATAAAATTTTCAGTTTTATTAATCATGACAAACTAATCACGATACACTAATCATGATACATTAATTTTGATGCATTATTTATGAATATATTAAAAATATGATGTGAATTCAAAAGCATTCTCTGCATGATTTATAGTCTTATCGGCATATATACCGATAACGTCAAATCTGCAGGGGGTGCTTTCATTATATCCATTATTTTTTAAATATGACAAAGCTACCATGCATATTTTTTTCTGTTTGCGTTTATCAACTGCCTCAAAAGGACTTCCATAATTATTATTTTTACGGAATTTACATTCTGTGAATACAAGAAATGAACCAGACCTTGAGATTATATCAATCTCACCAAAAGAATTTTTATAGTTCATACTAAGAATTGTATGACCCTTTTCACGCAAATATGCGGCTGCCATTTCTTCGTAAAATGTGCCGCATACTCTTTTATTATTAATCGTAGTTTTTATAAAATAAATCCTCCATAAAGCATATAAAGCTTAAATATGAACAAAGCTTTTACGGTGAATTGGTGACATACCAATTTCATGCAGGGCCTGCATATGCTCTTTAGTGCCATATCCCTTATTTTTGGCAAATTTGTATTCAGGATAAAGGGCATCATATTCTGTCATAAGACGATCTCTGTAAACCTTTGCAACAATACTTGCAGCTGCTATTGAAATGCTTTTTGCATCTCCTTTTACGATTCCTACCTGTGGAATACCAATGTCAGGAATATGAACGGCATCAACAAGTATCATCTGTGGACGAATACTAAGTGCATCTATCGCTTTTTTCATAGCAACATAAGTTGCCTGCAAGATATTAATATCGTCGATTATATCAGGTGATACAAGGCCAATACCATAACTTACAGCTTCTGTGGTAATCTCATCATAAAGCTTATTACGTCGCTTTTCAGTCACTTTTTTTGAATCGTTAAGATACTTATAATATGAATCCTTTGGAAGTATAACTGCTGCAGCAACAACCGGTCCGGCTAAAGGCCCTCTTCCAACCTCATCAATTCCACAGATATAATCATATTCTGAATATTTGCGTTCAAATTCCATCATGGCTTCCAAACGCAGTACTTCTTTTTCTGGCAATAAGCTTTTATCTGTCATTAGATTCCATACTTTCTTTTTTATCTTTGTTCTTACGAAGTGTAATGCCTATTTTAATACCAATGGCAGCAACTATAACATACATTACAAGTTTTAATAAATATGTCATATATCCAGATAATAAATTACCGGAAACCTCTGTTAAAAGTGCTATCATAAAATTAACCTCCAAATATTTATAATAAAATCATGTCAGATCCCTGTAAAAACAGGTTCTGTTACCTGTGTGGCAGGCAGCACCAATCTGTATAACCTTTGCAAGAATCGTATCATTGTCACAATCAATATATAATTTTCTGACATACTGGTAATGACCTGATGTATCACCCTTACACCATAATTCGTTGCGACTTCTGCTATGATAATGCATACGCCCGGTTTTCATGGTCATCTCATAGGCTTCCTTGTCCATATAAGCAAGCATAAGAACCTGATCATTATCATTGTCCTGAACAATAACAGGAACCATACCATCAGAATTAAGCTTGAGCTCATCAAATGACATTGCAGCCTTAAATACAGTTACATCAATTCCATCTGAATAAAGTTCACCCTTTAAAAGACTAATATCTCTATCTTTAAGTCCATCTGTAGATACACCATGAACTGTATTGAGAGATAAAAGATCCTTCATGGCATTCTTATTAAGACTGTCTCTAAAAAGAACTGTTCCATTAAGACCATTCACTTTTTCAACAAAATCATCTGATAATGTAAGATGCTTGAGAATGAACTGCCCCTCTGTAAAGTCGCCTTCCATAAATACCTTCTGATCCATTTCAAGATAAACCTTATCAGAACCATATTTCGCAACAATTTCCGGATAAAGATAATCGTTTGGAAGAAACTTGTTCTGTATGACAACTTTAGAAACACCAGCGCTAAATGCCTTCATAACCTCTTCTGTTTTTGTAATATAAAATCCTGCAATAACAGGTATGCCAACTGTCTTTGTAAGCTTATTAAGCAGAGATAAAAACTCATCCTTCTCTATATCACTTTTAGCATAGCAGAATACATAAAGACCGTCAGCACCGGACTCAACATATTTTTGAGCTAAAGGAATAACATGTTTAGTATTTTCACATATTACGTTTATAAATGGAATTATCTGTTTGGACATTATAACACTCCTTTTGTGGATGGTACACCTTTATTACGCTCATCTAATGCTACTGCCATGTCAATTGCTCTTGCAACAGCTTTAAATGTAGCCTCTATAATATGATGTGCATTATTGCCATTAATTTTCTTGATATGGAGATTAATCTTAGCTGCATCAGAAAATGAATAGAAAAATTCCTTTACAAGCTCTGTATCAAAATCTCCTACCATAGGCGCATCCATAGGTAAATCATATTCAAAATAATGTCTTCCGGAAAGATCTACAGCAGCCATTACAAGGGCATCATCCATAGGAAGTATGCAGTGACCAAATCTTTTTATACCCTTTTTGTCGCCTAATGCTTCAAGAAAAGCCTGTCCAAGTACGATACCTGTATCTTCAACAGTGTGATGTCCATCAACCCATGTATCACCTTTTGTTGTAACATTAAGGTCCATGAAACCATGTCTTGCAAAGCCATTAAGCATATGATCAAAAAAACCTATTCCTGTATTTACTTCATATAAACCTTCACCATCAATATTAATATCTACACTAATATCTGTTTCTCTTGTAGTTCTTGTAACAGATGCTTTTCTGCTTTTTATTATTGACATATCACTGTCAGCCATATCAACTTTCCTCCAGCATATATAAATTGTAAATTCTAAACATATGTATTATATAATATGTGCATAGAAAACACAACATTATTAATCTTCAAATCTTACTGCAATAGAGTTTGCATGGGCTGTAAGACCTTCTGCATTGGCAAATGAAACTATATCCTTATAAACCGGTTCCAAAGCATCCTTTGAATATGATATAATACTTGATTTTTTAATAAAATCATCTATTCCAAGTGGTGAGAAGAATTTTGCTGTTCCATTAGTTGGAAGTACGTGATTAGGTCCTGCAAAATAATCACCAAGAGGCTCTGAACTGTATTCTCCAAGGAATATTGCTCCAGCATTACGAATCATTGTCATTGTATTAAATGGATCCTTAGTAACAATCTCAAGATGTTCTGATGCAATATCATTAACCATATCAACAGCATCCTTCAATGAATCGCATGTAATAAGATAACAATAATTATCTAATGATTTCTGTATGATTTCTTTTCTTTCAAGTTTATCAGTAAATGTTTTAAGCCATGTTTTAACATTAGCGGCAAGCTCCTCACTTGTTGTTACAAGTACAGCTGAAGCCATTTCATCATGTTCTGCCTGTGAAAGAAGATCTGCTGCTACATACTTTGGATTAGCAGTTTCATCAGCAAGAACAAGTACCTCACTTGGTCCGGCAATTGAATCAATACTTACATTTCCATATACTGCCTTCTTGGCAAGTGCAACAAATATATTACCTGGTCCACATATTTTATCAACCTTTTTAACCATTTCGGTTCCAAAGGCAAATGCTCCTATTGCCTGTGCTCCACCCATTTTATATATAATATCTACTCCTGCCTCATTGGCTGCAACAAGAGTATTAGGATTAATCTTTCCTTCTTTATTAACAGGTGTAGCCATCTGTATACATTTAACTCCGGCTACCTTTGCAGGTACTACATTCATAAGTACTGATGATGGATAGGCTGCTTTTCCACCCGGAACATAAAGACCTACTGTTTCAAGTGGAATAATTCTCTGACCAAGAATAATTCCAGGCTTTGAATCATCAATAAATGTCTGGCGAACCTGTCTCTCATGGTAACTTTTAATGTTCTGTAAGGACTTTCTTATAACCTCAATAAGTTTCTTGTCAACCTTTTCATAGGCTTCATCAATTTCTTCTTTTGAAACTATAAAATTATCCTTACTTATATCTGCTCCATCAAACTTTTTAGTATATTCAAATACGGCCTTATCACCATTGGCGCGTACATTCTCTAATATTTCATCAACAACAGCAGTGAAATCATCATTACCTGAATGACTTCTTTCTGATAATTCCTTTAAAACTTCTTTTTTAACTTCATCATTTAACTTAACAAGTTTCATAATGTGCACTTCCCATCAGTATAATAATTTTATTGAATAATTGTCAGATAACCTCTTTTAAGCGGGTAATGATATCTGTTATTCTGTCATGCTCCATTTTAAGACTTACTTCATTGACAACCATTCTTGCTGTACATTCACATATTTCCTCAAGGACCTCAAGTCCATTCTCGCGAAGTGTAGAGCCTGTTTCAACTATATCTACAATTACTTCTGATAAGCCTACAATAGGAGCAAGCTCAACAGAACCATTTAATTTGATCATTTCAACAGTCTGATGCTTGGTATGATAGAAATAATCCTTTGCGATACCTGGATATTTGCTGGCAACTCTTATAAGCTCTTTGTGATTAAGTAATTCCTTGGCAGATGCTGGACCACATACACACATGCGGCACTTTCCAAAGCCTAAATCCATAACCTCATAAAGCTTTCGGCCTTCTTCAAGAATTGTATCCCTTCCAACAACGCCAATATCAGCTGCACCATACTCTACATATGTTGGAACATCTGATGCTTTTGCAAGGAAAAACTTTAATTTCAGTTCTTCATTTACAAAAATAAGCTTTCGTGTCTTTTCGTCTTTCATTTCCTCACAAAATATACCTATCTGCTCAAGAAGCTCCATAGTTTTTCTTGCCAGTCTTCCTTTTGCAAGTGCAAATGTAATATACTTCATTGTATTGTTCTCCCCTCTCAGGCATTATCTGATAAATATATAAAATCTTTAACATCAAATCTCTTTGCATACTCTTCATATTCTGCAACAGAATGCTTTGAGCTTTTACGTATAAGCTGAACCATCATACCTTCGCTACGCTTCTTGGCAGCAAGGGTAATTGCTGCATTTCTGTCATCCTGCATATATAAAATGATGCATTTATTATCTTCCTTTGGCATCTCGATTTTCTGTCTTTTAATAGCAAGCATAACCTGGTCTATATTAATGGCAACACCAATAGCTGAACCATCCTTTCCAAACTGGGCAAGCAGATTGTCATAACGACCTCCTGTTGCAACTGCTTCTCCTGTACCATAAGTATATGCCTTAAAAATGATACCTGTATAATAAGTATATCCACTGATCATACCAAAATCAAAGTTAACATACTGTCTAAGACCATATGAATCGAGTATTGCATGGAGCTTTTCAAGTCTGTCAATGGCTGCAAGTGAACGTTCATTTTTAACGTGCTTCTTTGCATAATCTATATAATCATTATTGCCAAACATCTCAGGAAGCTTTATGAGCATGTCCTTGATTGTACTGTCAATAGAAAGCTCTGAAAGATATGATTCAATTGCAAATACATTCTTTTTGATAAGAAGTTCTCTAAGATAATTGTACTGTCTTTCATCAAGACCTGCTTCTTCACAAAGTCCATTAAAGAACTCCACATGTCCAACATCAACCTGGAATTCTTTAAGACCTGTACTTAAAAGTGATTCAACAGTTAATGCAATCATTTCAGCATCAGCATCTGATGAATCATCATTTATAAGCTCAGCTCCAGCCTGAGTAATCTCCTTTAATTTTCCCTGGTAATTAGAATTGTTCTGATATGTATTACCAACATAACAAAGTCTTACCTGAAATTCCTCATCTTCATAATATTTTGAAACACTTCTTGCAATAGAAGGTGTAATATCCGGTCTTAACACAAGAGTATTATTATTTCTGTCAAAAAATTTGAACATTTCATTGGATTTTACAGTTCCACGTTCCTTGTTAAAAATATCAAAAAACTCATATGAAGGAGTCTGAATATCATTAAATCCATAACTTTTTATGGAATGATGAATTTTGTCCTGAATATAGTTCTTAAGACTGCATTCATCACCATAAATATCTCTGACACCTTCTGGTGTCTGTAAAAGTTCCGGATGGTAAAAGTTTTTCTTCATTGTATACATACCTCACAATTTTGCTTTTTATTTTTGCTTTTTTGACTTTTATTTCTGAACTTCAAAAAGTGCATTAACAAATTCTTCAGAGTTAAATTTCTGCAGGTCATCAATTTTTTCACCGATACCTATATATTTAACAGGAATATCCATCTCAGACTGGATTGCAATGGCAATTCCGCCCTTTGCAGTTCCATCAAGCTTTGTAAGAACAATTCCGGAAATATTACATACTTCACTGAACTGTCTTGCCTGTACAATGGCATTTTGACCTGTTGTTCCATCAAGAACAATAAGTGTTTCGATATATGCTTCAGGATATTCTTTCTCAATTATTCTGCTTATTTTCTTAAGCTCTTCCATAAGATTCTTCTTGTTATGAAGTCGTCCGGCTGTATCACATATAAGTACGTCAACATCTCTTGCTTTGGCAGCACTTACTGCGTCATATACAACAGCTGCAGGATCTGCACCCTCTGTACCGGCAACAATATCAACATTAGCACGATGTGCCCATTCCGTCAATTGCTCAATGGCAGCAACTCTGAATGTGTCTGCGGCAGCCACCATGACTTTTTTGCCATTGTCCTTCAATAATCCGGCAAGCTTTCCAACTGTGGTTGTTTTACCAACACCGTTAACACCAATCATAAGAATAACGCATTTCTTATTTTCAAAATCATATGCTGTTTCGCCTACACTCATCTGCTCCTTAATAGTATCTATAAGAAGCTGCTTGCAAAGCTTTGCCTCTTTTATTTTATTTTCTTTAACCTTAGCCTTAAGATCTTCAATGATCTCTGTTGTAACATTAATTCCAAGATCCGCCATAATAAGAATCTCTTCGAGTTCTTCATAAAAATCATCATCAATTTCTGAATATCCGGAAAACAAAGAATCAATTCCCTTTACAAGATTATCTCTTGTCTTTGACAATCCTGCCTTTAATTTACTGAAAAAACCTTTTTTTTCACCCATTATTTTTCACTTCCTTTTTAAGTTGTTGTTCAACCAAATCAACTGATACAAGTGTTGATACACCCTTTTCCTGCATTGTAATACCATAAAGAGTATCAGCTGCAGCCATTGTTCCCTGTCTGTGGGTAATAACAATGTACTGTGTTTTATATTTTAATTTGTTAAGATATTTTGCAAAACGCTTAACATTAGAATCATCAAGTGCTGCTTCAATCTCATCAAGAAGACAAAATGGTGATGGTTTAAGATTCTGTATTGCAAATAATATTGCAATAGCTGATAATGCCTTTTCACCACCTGAAAGCATAGACATATTTTTAAGTGTTTTTCCAGGTGGCTGTGCAATAATCTGAATTCCGCATTCGAGAACATCCTCATCCTCCATAAGTTTTAATGTTCCTTTTCCGCCACCAAACAGCTCTCTGAAAACAATGTTGTACTGTTCCTTGATTTCTTCAAATTTTTCTAAAAACTGCACTCTCATTTTTTCTTCGAGTTCATCGATAAATGATACAAGCCTCTCCTCAGATTTAACAATGTCATCGTGTTGCGTTTTCATTGTATCATATCTTTCAGAAACCTGGATATATTCTTCAATAGAATTTACATTAACATCACCTAAATTTCTAATTCGCTGTTTAAGCTCATTAGTTTCTCTTTTAAGTGTATCATAATCAAAATCAGTTTCCGATTTGAATTCAAGAGCACCTCTGTAAGTAAGCTCATATTCATTCCACATATACTGGTTAAGTGTGGCAAATGATGCCTTCAGCTTCTCAGTCTGATTCTGTATACGTATCTGCTCTTTTTCAAGTTCATTACGTATATCAGCGAGCTTTTCTCTTTCAGTAGCTGCTTTTTTCTTGAGTTCTTCAATACTTTCAAATTCTGTTTTTGATTCTGCTATTTTAGTGTTAAGCTCATCAGTTTCCTTTTTGAGATTAGTAATAGCTTCCTTAACAGCATCAATGGCTTCTGTAGTAGATTTAATCTGCATAAGAGATGCCGTTTTAGTGTTTGTTATATTTTCAATTTCAGCATTGGTTCCAGAAATTGTTTCTGTTACACGACTAATATTCTCAGCAATAAATGACATCTTTGACTCAAAGGATATTTTATCAAGATTGATCTGATTAATCGTTTCATGCATTTTAGCACGCATGCCTTTAAGCTTTTCAAGTTCGTCATTAAGTGTTTCAAGATTTTTGTCACTGTCTGTTTTGCTGACATCAAGCTTTGACAGGAGTTCATCTGCATCCTTTAAGGCTTGTGAAAGTGCAAGTTTCCTGGTTTCAATCTGCTTGTTGTCATTCTTTGCATTATCATAATCAGCCTTCTTCTCAAGTCCTGCCTGTTTCACCTGTGAAAACTGCATTTCTTTAGTATTAAGGTCAAGTCTTAATCTGTTAAGTTCTTCATTTACCCTGCTTAATTCAAGGTTCATTGCCTGTCTTGCATCATTAATAGCATGAATCTCTTTGTTGATAGCATCAATATGTTCTTTTGTATCATCTAACTTTGAAGTAAGCTCATCAATTTCACGTTTTCTTGCAAGCAGATTGCCCTTATTTTTAAATGCTCCACCAGAAATTGAACCACCAACATTAAGAAATTCTCCTTCAAGTGTTACTATACGGAGTGTTCTATTATATTTTTTTGCAAGCTTTAATGCATTGTCAATATTATCTACAAGTACAAAACGTCCGATAAGATACTTAATTATCTCCTTATACTCAGGTTTTGTATCAACAAAATCAGAAACAGGTCCCAGTACACCCTTTTCATCATCTAACTTTTTATCATATGGTGCATCTGCAACTATTGAAGACATTGGAAGAAATGTTGCCCTTCCAAATTTGTTTTTCTTAATGAAATTAATCATCTCTTTAGCAGTTTCATCTGTATCTGTTACGATATTCTGAATATTACCACCAAGTGAGGTTTCAACAGCTGTTTCGAATCTCTTTTCAACCTTAATAATATCAGCAACTACACCAATTATTCCTTTGTTTTCAGCCTTTAATTCCATTACTTTTTTAATACTCTGGCCATAGCCTTCATATCTTTCAGAAATACTTTTTAAGGTATTGATCTGTGAATTATATGTATGGAACTGGCGCTGATAATTCTCAAGCTTTTTGCCTGCCTCAATTATTTTGGCATCATCACTTGAAATATTTTTTCTTATATTGTTAACTTCAGCAGTCTTTTCATCTATTGCAGATTTAAGTGCTGTGACCTCTTCTTCATATTTGCCAGCCTTTTCTTCAGCCTCATCCATATCAGCCTTAAGTCTTATAAGACTCTGATTCATCTGTGCCTTCTCTACCTGACAGTTTTCAAGCATAGCCTCATAACGGGCCTTTTCAGATTTTATTCTGGATGCTTCATTCATTGCATTAACAAGACTCTGATTACACTCATCTATTTCTGCTTCTTTGGTTCTAATAGAAGAAAAAACATTCTCCATGTCTTCTTTTGCTTTAGTTTCATTATTTTGAAGCTCCATTATCTGAGCATCATTGTCATTTTTCTGTGCCTTAAGTAATGAGAGTTCCTCTTCTGATGCCAAAAGCTTAGCCTTAAGCTCATTTATCTTTTTCTCATTCTCATCACCACTTGATTTTGCAGTTTCAATTCGCTCTTCATAAAGCTTAATATTACCTTCTAACTGCTCAGCTTTGACACGGTTATTATTAACAGTAGTAACCATAGCTTCAATGGACTGTGATAAGGAATGACCTTTTTTATCCATCTCATCTATTCTGTTTTTGCTTTCTTCATACTTTGCAAGTGCATCAGAAAGATCATTGTCTGCAATACTATTTTTTGAATTAATATTTTCTATTTCATCATTGAGACGTTCATATTCCATAATAAACATCTGAATATCTTTAGATTTGAGTTCTTCTCTAAGATCAAGATACTTCCTTGCCTTGTCAGACTGTTTCTTAAGTGGTCCAACCTGAATCTCTAACTCACTTAATATATCATTAACTCTTACAAGATTCTGGCGTTCAGCCTCAAGATTCTTAACAGTAGCAGCTTTTCTACGCTTATATTTAACAATTCCTGCTGCTTCATCAAAGAGTTCTCGTCTATCCTCTGGTTTACCACTAAGTATCTTATCAATCTGACCCTGACCAATTATAGAGTAGCCTTCTTTTCCAATTCCGGTGTCAAAAAACATCTCTTTAACATCCTTAAGAAGACAGATTGAGCCATTAATAAGATATTCACTTTCTCCTGAACGGTAAACTCTTCTTGCTACAGTTACTTCATCAAAATCTATAGGTAATTTGTGATCAGAATTATCAAATGTAATGGCAACATAAGCAAAGCCTAAAGGTTTTCTGGATTCCGTTCCTGCAAATATAACATCCTCCATTTTACTTCCTCTAAGCTGTTTTGCACTTTGTTCACCTAAAACCCATCTTACAGCATCAGCAACATTACTTTTACCACTTCCATTAGGTCCAACTATTCCTGTTATTCCACCTTTAAACTGGAAAATAAGCTTGTGAGCAAATGATTTGAAACCATGTACTTCAATGCTTTTTAGATACATCTGATCCTCCAACTCCTATTTTTTCAAGTGTTTTTATGGTTTTATATGCGGCATCCTTAGCAGCATTTTTCTTGCTGTTGCCTTCGCCTGTTGCATATTCTTTGTCACCAATATATGCGACCACCTTAAAATGCTTATCATGTTCAGGCCCGCTTTCTTCTACAACTTTATAAGTTGCACCGATACCAAATTCCGCCTGGGCAATTTCCTGAAGACTTGTTTTGGAATCAATCATCTTTGTACGGTTATCAATGTCATTAAGAACATATTTCTTTACGAAATCGTAGGCCACATCAAAACCACCATCAAGATATATCGCACCAATTAATGCCTCAAAAGCATCTGATAGAATGGAATTTCGCTTTTCACCATGTGACTGCTTTTCACCTTTTCCAAGAATAATATATTTTCCAAGATTAATCTCTCTTGCTGACATGGCAAGAGAATCTTCGCATACAAGCTTTGCTCTTAAGGATGTAAGCTTTCCCTCCAAAACATCCGGAAAGTTTTTATAAAGATAATCACTTGATGACAACTCAAGGACAGCATCTCCCAAAAACTCAATACGTTCATTATATGCTGTTTTTTTCATATGATGTTCATTGGCATATGAACTGTGTGTCAGAGCAAGTCTGAGAAAATTTTTATTTTTAAAATGATAATCAATTTTATTCTCGAGTTCTTCAGAACTAACCATTACTTTGCCTCCAGATTTAAAGTTTCCAATATGAAACACTATTCTTACATTTCATTTGACAGGAAATTCTTTATCTTGCCATTAATATCATTCTCTGTAAATGTTACACACTGCTTAATTGAGTTATATATTTCAATATGTGTTGAACTTCCATGAGTTTTAACTGCAAGCCCCTTAAGTCCTAAAAGTGGAGCTCCGCCATATTCTGATACATCAAATGACTTCATTGTATTCTTAATTGCTTTTTTTGAAAGAAGGGCTCCAATTTTGCTGATTGTAGTAGACATAAGTCCTGCTTTAATTTTCTTGACAAGAGTTTTTGCAAGTCCTTCATAAAGCTTGAGAATTACGTTACCAACAAATCCTTCACAAACAATTACATCAAAATCACCCTTAGGAATATCTCTTGCTTCACAGCTTCCTGCAAAATTAATAGATTTACATTCTTTAAGAAGTGGAAATGTTTCCTTAACAAGTGCATTACCTTTTTCCTCTTCTGTACCAATATTAACTATTCCAACCTTTGGATTTTTAATGTTGCAAAGATTTTCCATATAAAGTGAACCCATTTTTGCAAACTGAACCAGATGGCTTGGTCTTGCATCCACATTGGCTCCACAGTCAATAAGGAGACTGGCACCTTTTTCAGTTGGAATTAAGGTTGCAAGAGGAGTTCTTTCTATTCCCTTTATTCTTCCAATATATGCAAGACCACCTACAAGTATTGCACCAGTACTTCCTGCTGATACAAAGGCATCTGCTTCACCTGTTCTGACCATTTTCATTCCTACAACAATTGAAGAATCTCTCTTGCTTTTAACTGCAACTGCAGGAGCTTCATTAAATCCGATTACTTCTGTTGCATTAACAACTTTAAGCTTATCCTTAGAATATTCATACTTTTGTAATTCAGCATTGACAAGTTCTTCCTTGCCTACAAGAATAACCTCAAGGTTATTAATTTCATTAACTGCCTTAACTGCACCCTTAACTATCTCCTGTGGTGCGTTATCTCCACCCATTGCATCAACAGATACTTTTACCGCCATTATATGGATCCTCCTTCAAAAATGATAGAAACTAAAATCACAAGTAGCGCCTGAAAAATACAGACGCTACAAGTTAAAAGTTATATTAATTATTAATTATTCTTCTTCAGCTGCATCAGCATCTTCAGTTTCAACTTCTTTATCTGCATTATTTTTTTCTTCAGCTAAAAGAAGTGCTTTAATGCTTAAGCTAATCTTCTTAGCTTCTTCATTGAAGTCAACAACCATTGCTGTAACTTCATCACCAATATTAAGAACATCAGATGGTTTCTGAACATGTTCCTTAGAAATCTGTGATACATGAAGTAAAGCATCAACTCCAACACCAAGCTCAACAAATGCACCAAAATCAGTCATTCTTGCAACTTTACCTGTTACAATACTTCCTACTGAGTACTTTTTTGCAGCATCTTTCCAAGGATTATCTCTCTCAAACTTAAGGCTGAGAGCAATCTTTGTATCTTTAATATCTTTAATAAGTACTGTAATCTTATCTCCTACATTGAAAAGCTTCTTAGGATTATCTACACGGCCCCATGACATCTCTGAGATATGTAAAAGTCCGTCAACTCCACCAAGATCAATGAATGCACCAAAGTCTGTAATGTTCTTAACAACACCTTCAACTTCCATTCCAACACTGATTCTATCGAAAAGTTCCTTCTGGAGCTTCTTCTTCTCTTCAACTACAAGTACCTTTCTGTTACCAATAATTCTTCTACGTCTAGGATTAAACTCTGTAATGATGAATGAGATCTCTTTGCCAGCATACTTGCTTAAATCTTTCTCATAAACGTCTGATACAAGGCTTGCTGGGATAAATACTTTAGCTTCGTCTATCATAACGCTGAGTCCGCCATCTAATACAGCTGCAACAGGAGCTGTTAAAACTTCCTTGTTATTGAATGCTTCTTCAAGTCTCTTGTTACTCTGTTCCATTGCGATTCTCTTGTAAGTAAGTAATACCTGTCCATCACCATCATTAACTTTGAGAACTTTTGCCTGCATAACATCACCGACCTTAACTTCATTGGTAAGGTCAACCGGCTTGTTACTGTATTCATTACGTGTGATGATACCATCAGCTTTGTAACCGATATTCAAAACGATCTCATCTTCCTTGACACTGATAACTTTCCCTTCCACAATCTCTCCGTTATGGATTGTTACTAATGAATCTTCTAGTAATTCTGCAAAATTTTCTTCTGACATGCCTGCCAAACCTCCTCAATTATATTGTTAGGGGTCGATGCCCCTGCAGTAATTCCCACGCTACGGACAGATGTTAGTTCATCAATTACCAAATCATCAAGTGTCTGGATGTACATTGTGTTATCACATTCGGATTTACATATCTGGTAAAGCTTTTGTGTATTCGAACTATGTCTCCCACCGATCACAATCATAGCATCGGATTCTAAAGCCAAGCTCTTAGCTTCGGTCTGCCGTTCCTTAGTAGCATTACATATTGTATTCACGGCAATAATATCATACACTCTTTTAGTCAAAATTTCAACTAATTCTTTAAATTTATTAAAGTTAAATGTTGTTTGGGCAACAACACATACTTTTTTTCCATTATTTATGGTGATTTTGTCGATTTCTTCCTTGGAATCTATGATATATGTTTCGCCATTTGACCATCCATTTATACCCTGAACCTCAGGATGATCCTTATTGCCGACTATAACTATTACATTGCCCTTATTTGATTCTTCACTGACTATATTGTGAATTTTTTTGACAAATGGACAGGTTGCATCAATTACATTCAGTCCATTATTTATCATTCTGTCATATATGTCCTTTGAAACGCCATGTGATCTTATAATAATTGTTCCTGATTTGAGATTATCTATCTCTTCAGGAGAATTGATAACCCTTACTCCCTTGTTTTCAAGATCACCTACAACCTCTTCATTGTGTATAATAGGTCCGTATGTGTATATGTCTCCACCTTTTTTTGCCTCTTCATACACAAGATCAACGGCACGTTTGACACCAAAACAGAATCCTGCACTTTTTGCAAGCTTAACTTCATTCATGATCTTTCTCCCTGCATATAGCAACAAGTTTTTCAACCACTTCATCAATTGTCATATCAGATGTATCCAGATAAATTGCATCTTCTGCCTGGCAAAGAGGCGCAATCTCTCTGTGCATATCCTGATAGTCTCTGTCTATAATATCTTTTTCAATTGCATCTATATCACATTTTTCTCCCTTTGATGTAAGTTCATCAAATCGTCTTTTTGCACGTACCCTGGAAGAGGCTGTAAGATAAATTTTTACATCAGCATCAGGCAGTACGCATGTGCCGATATCTCTTCCATCCATTACTATTCTTTTACTTGAGGCGAGTGCTCTTTGTATATTTAAAAGTTTTGTTCTTACATCAGCAAGAACCGCAACCTTTGATGCCATTTTACCAACTTCTTCTTTTCTTAAAAAAGCTGTTATATTTTCATCATTCAGTATAATCTGCTGCACACCATCTGAATATGTTACATCTATATTAATATTGTCACAGGCACTTTTTACTGCCTCCTTGCTTGTAACATCAATATTATTATTATGAAAATAATATGCTACTGCACGAAACATAGCTCCAGTATCAATGTATATAAGTCCAAGTTTACTACCGGCAAGTCTTGCTATTGTACTTTTACCTGCTCCGGCCGGTCCATCAATTGCCATTGCAAATCCCATTATTTTAGTTCCTTTCTTAATTTATTCAATTTCCATACCTGCCAGATATCCCGTTGACCATGCTACCTGGAGATTAAAGCCTCCAGTGACAGCATCAACATCTAGTACTTCTCCGGCAAAATAAAGATGCTTACAAAGTTTTGATTCCATTGTGCCAGGAACAACCTCTTTGACACATACACCACCTCTGGTTACTATAGCCTCATTAAAATCTCTTAATCCTGTTATGGTGCAGGTGAGATTTTTTAACAGCTGTACAAGCTTAATTCTTTCTTCCCTGGTTACAGAATTAACCTGTTTCATTGGATCGATTCCAGATAATGAAACAATAACCGGTATTAACTTTTTAGGAAGAAGTTTAGACAAAGAATTTTTGAATATAAGATTGGGCTTTTCTTCAAAATCCCTTATAATTCTTGCCTCAAGCTGTTGGTCCTTAAGAGCCGGTTTAAGGTCAATTATCATTGTAATGCTGCCACCATTTATCTTTTTACCAATATAACTGCTGGCAGTAAGTACAACCGGTCCGCTGACACCATAGTGTGTAAATATCATCTCTCCAAAATCTGAATATATAACCTTGGAGCCTGACATATAGGTTACTCCTATATTGCGTAAGGATAATCCCTGAAGGTTCTTAACCCAGGCTTCTTTTGTCACAAGAGGAACAAGGGCTGGCTCCACATTTTTAATAGTATGTCCTGCGGCCTTGGCAAAGCGGTATCCGTCCCCGTCAGAACCCGTTGACTTATAGGAATTACCCCCTGTTGCTACTATAACTGCATGAGCTCTGAATTCTTCATCGCCACATTTCACACCACAGACCACATTATCTGTGATAATAAGTTCAGTCACTTTTTTATTAAGAATTATTCTGACGCCAGCTTTTTTTAAAGCTCCTTTTAATGCGTTAATAACATCATAGGACTTGTCTGAAGCCGGAAAAACTCTCTGCCCTCTTTCAGTCTTTATTTCTAATCCAAATTCATTTTCAAATAAGTCCATGCACTGATAATTAGTAAAAGTGTAAAATGCACTATACATAAATTTGGGATTAGTAACAATCTTATCAAAAAACTCTTCAGCATCGCAGGCGTTAGTAAGATTACATCGTCCTTTACCTGTTATAAAAAGTTTTTTTCCACATTTTTCATTCTTTTCGATTATTGTGACTTCGTGGCCACATTTTGCTGCAGAATAAGCAGCCATCATACCTGCTGCCCCTGCTCCAATAATAATTACTTTTGACAATTTACTCTCCTGTCCTTTTATCTGCTTACGTAAGGTTCATCATAATCAAGGGTAATATTGTCGCCTGTATATTCACCCTTGTCAGTTCTGAAATATATACTGTCACATGATTTTATATTATCTAAAAGACTGTATGCTATGCAATTTAACATGGCATTCTCCATTTTATCACTGACACCGGTAACAGGTGCCTTATCATGTGCAAAATAAACATATATTCCACTATCCTTTTTTTCTATATCAATAACATTTGCGTCTTCCTTAAAATTAGCAACAACTTCTTTAACAATATATTCTTCATCAGGTTTAGTGTCTTTTGGAATAAGAATCACAGAAGGTGTACATTCAAAGGTATTATAATCAATTGTGTAAATAGACAGTTCACCCTCATTTTCACCTTCATCATCATAATCCTCCGGGTCATTCTCTGAAACATCATCCGACCTCTCATTATCAGTCTGGAATAAACTGCCAGGTAATAATCCATTATAAGCTGCTAAAAGATATAAAATAAGCACAACAACAAGAGAGCAGACTAATAATAAAACATGCTTTTTCTTCATAAAAATGTTACGTATCTCCTTTTGGCAAAAAATGTTATCAGATACTTATTCCTTGACATCAAACAGTTCCAAAGCATGTGAAAGCGCTTTGTTGCAGGCTTCCTTTCTTATATCATTACGGGAACCCTTGAAAATATACTTATATGCCTTCGCTTCACCCTTATAGGATACACCAATATATACAAGTCCAACCGGGAATTCTTCACTTCCACCACCCGGTCCGGCAATGCCTGTTACAGATATTCCAACATCTGAACCGGCCCATGCACAAACGCCTTCAGCCATCTCAATTGCCACTTGGCCACTTACTTCCGTGTATGCCTTTATGACATCCTCGTTCACTCCAAGAAGCTTCATTTTGGCATCATTGCAATATGTTATAAGACTTTGCTTTAACACATCTGATGCACCTGGAATTTCAACTATTGATGATGCCACCATACCACCTGTACAGGATTCTGCAGTAGCTATAGTCATATGATTCTCAGCATATTTGTTAACTATTTTTTCATTCAGTTTTATATTGTTATTTTTATCTGATAAAACATGTCTGTTTTTATAAAGGCAGTCTAAAAGTGATACAACTGTAAGAATGACAGAGGCATATATAAGAATCTGCTCTATTACATCCATTACAATATTATCAAAATTAAGTATAACAACAATAACCATAATCATCTGTACTGTTGTCTTAACCTTTCCCCAGTAATCTGCGGCAATAACAGTATTATTGTCAGATGCAACAAGTCTGAAGCCATTAATGATAAAGTCTCTCATAATAATGATAAGGACAACCCAGAAAGGCAAAGGATTATCCGGAACAACCAACATACATAACAAGGCTGAATTAACAAGCATCTTATCTGCAAGGGGATCTAAAAACTTTCCAAAGTTCGTAACAAGATTATATTTTCTTGCCAGATATCCGTCAAAAAAGTCAGTAAGACTTGCAATAACAAATATACCGGCAGCATAATACTGATTACCATCAATCCATGATGTCAGATACATAACAATAAAAACCGGAACAAGTATCGTTCTAAGTATAGTAAGTTTATTAGGCAAATTCATGTCACTAACCTCCCAGATGAAGTAAATTACAATGCAGGAACTGCTAACAGGTCATAATCACGGGCTCCTGTAACCCTTGCCCTGCAAATATCTCCTGTCATAAATCTTTCTGTCATTGGCAGAAATACACATCCGTCAATATTCGGTGCGTCTATTCTTGTTCTTCCTATGTAAACTTCTTCCTCAGGAATCTCTCCCTCAATCATGACTTCAACAACATCATCTACACGTTTTCTTGCTTTTTCAAAGGCAATTTCCTGCTGAATGCTCATAAGCTCATCAAATCTTTCATCCATTACATCCTCTGGAATCTGATCCTCAAATGATGCAGCCGGTGTATTTTCTTCTGCTGAATATTTGAATACTCCTAATCTGTCAAAGCGCACATTTTTAATAAATTCAACAAGCTCCTTATGGTCTTTTTCACTTTCGCCAGGAAAACCTGTTATAAGTGATGTTCTAAGGGCAATATCAGGAACAATCCTTCTCAACATTGCTATCTTTTCAAGAAGCTCAGCCTTTGAAGTTCTTCTGCCCATACGCTTAAGAATATTGTCAGAACAATGCTGTATAGGCATATCAATATAATTACAGATTTTTTCGTGGTCTCTTATTGCATAAGCAAGTTCCTCTGTAATCTCTTCCGGATAAGCATACAGAAGTCTTATCCACTTTATTCCAGGAACTTTGCAGAGTCTGTCAAGCAGCCCGGTAAGCTTATTCTCTCCATATATATCTTTTCCATATATGGTTGTTTCCTGGGCAATTATGATAAGCTCCTTAACACCACATTCTGCCAGATACTCTGCCTGTTTAATAATGTCCTCCATAGGAACACTTCTGTAGCTTCCCCTGAGTTTAGGGATAATACAGTAAGTACAATGCTTATCACATCCCTCGGCAATCTTAAGATATGAGTACTCTGTACCTGTTGAATATATTCTTTTTGCATTCTGTGAAGGAAGATAATCTATATTTTTAAGTTTTTCAGAAAAATGTCCGGAAAAAGCTTCCATAACAGCGTTAACGATATCTTCATAGGCTGTTGTTCCAATTATTGCATCAACTTCCGGAATCTCTTCTTTGATTTCATCGTGATATCTCTGTGCAAGACAACCGCACACAACAAGCGCCTTTAGTGCACCAGTCTTCTTATATTGTGCCATCTCAAGTATTGTTTCAATACTTTCTTCCTTGGCATCGTGTATAAAACAGCATGTATTAATAACAATTACTTCTGCTTCGCTTTCATCATCAACAATCTCAAAGCCTTTTTCTGTAAGTTTGCCAAGCATAAATTCTGAGTCAACAAGATTTTTGTCACATCCAAGTGATATTAATAATATCTTCATAAAAATTAGTCCATCCAATCAACTTTTATAATAGCTAATGTTAACATTTTTTTCAAATAAGGTCAATAAAGCATATTTATGATTTCAGGCAAAAATATAATAGACTTAAAGACTTTAGTGTGTTACAATCTCTATCAATAATCATTTTCTAAAATTAGTAAATTTGATTATTATATTAGACTATATTAGACTATATTAGGGAGGCTTCAACATGAAAAAGGGAACAATTTTTAAGTTGAAACTGTCAGCAATATTATTTGTGCTGATATTTGGAGCCATATATTACTATGTGACTCTGCCGGCCATAAACATCCATTCGCCAGGTTTATGGAAATTTGTTCTGGTTGTACTTGTAATAGTATCTATTGTATCTGCCATAAGGGATATATCTGATACCATTAATCACAATTCAAAAACATTTTCCATAAAAAAACTTTCGAAAAAGAATCATTTATTTGGCTTCTTTTTCTTAGTTACTATTCTTGTTTTCTGCGTATTTGGGATTGGATTTTTTCTTTCATCACCCGTTATAAATGCAGGCAAGTATAAAGAGCTTGTTAATATATCAAACGGTAATTTTGAAAAGGATATCCAACAGATTTCCTATGACGAAATTCCACTTCTTGACAAGGCCTCTGCCGAAATCGTAGGCGGCAGGAAAATGGGTACAATGGTGGACTATGTTTCACAGTTTGAGGTTGCAAGCGATTATACACAGATTAATTATAAGGGTAAGCCTGTAAGAATTACTCCTCTTGTATATGGAAACCTTTTAAAATGGTTTACAAACAGGAGTGACGGTATTCCAGCATACATTTCAATAGATATGGCAACCCAGAATGCAGACTGTATTAAACTTGATGATGGTATTAAATATTCAAAATCAGAGCATTTTGGACGTTTAATATACAGATATATCAGATTTAATTATCCGACCTACATTTTTGATAATATAAATCTTGAAATAGATGAAAATGGAACACCTTACTGGATATGTCCTGTTAAGGATTATACAATTGGTCTTTTTGGTGGTGTAACAATAAGTAATGTAGTAATAGTGAATGCTGTAACCGGAGAACATACTGATTATAAGGTTGATGAGGTACCACAGTGGGTTGATCATGTATATTCAGCAGACCTTCTCATCTCCTATTATGATTACTACGGAACTCTTCAGCATGGTTATCTAAACTCCATTTTAAGCCAGAAGGGATGTCTGAAAACTACTGAAGGATACAATTATATTGCATTAAATGATGATGTCTGGGTTTACACAGGCATAACAAGTGTGGGTGGTGACGAATCTAATGTTGGTTTCGTACTGATGAATCAGCGTACTGCCGAGACAAAATATTATCAGATTGCAGGTGCAGAAGAATTTTCAGCTATGAGTTCTGCCGAAGGTAAGGTTCAGAATCTTGGCTATACAGCAACATTCCCACTGCTTCTTAATATATCAGGTGAGCCAACTTATTTCATATCACTTAAGGATAGTGCAGGCCTGGTTAAAATGTATGCAATGGTTAACATTCAGAAATATACGGTAGTTGCAACTGCCACAACAACTAATGAATGTGAACGCCAGTACAAGGATATGCTCATCAGCAATAACATTCAGGTGGATGATAATAATGCCGAACCAGTTAAGACAACAAAGATTACAGGTACAATTACAAAGCTTGCCTCTGCAGTTGTTGAGGGCAATACACATTATTATATAGCCTTGAATGACGGAAAAAACATCTACGATATTGATGTATCAAAAAATCTTGGAATTGTACTTAAGAACGTAGGTGACACAGTTTCAATAGAGTATAATGACATATCAGAAAGTGATACTGAAAATATATATAAGGTAATTAAGGTTTCAGAATAAGAAAATATGCTTAAAATGTTTTATGATTCAAATTATAGAATTTAGTTTTAAAATTAAGCTATTTAACTAGTAAGTGTAGAATTAAGCTATTTGGCTTAAAAGTGTAGAATGAATTATTTAAAGTGAGTTTCAAGTAAAAACAGGTTCCTCATATCATTGATATGTGAAACCTGTTTTTTGTGGGTTTATATAATGTTATTTTAAAATTGTCTGTACTCTTAATCCTGTCTTATATTTGGTGCATCTATGCAGTTATGCATAAGCATAGCAATTGTCATTGGACCTACTCCGCCCGGTACAGGTGTAATTGCTGAAGCAATCGGTTCAACATCACTAAATAATACATCACCACATAATTTGCCATTATCACATCTGTGAATTCCTACGTCTATAACTACTGCGCCCTCTTTAACATATTCGCTGGTAACAAATTCAGGTTTTCCGATTGCTACTATAAGAATATCAGCCCTCTTTGCTACTTCCTTAAGATTCTTTGTACGTGAATGGCAGATTGTAACTGTCGCATTCTCACGAAGCATAAGCAATGCCATTGGCTTGCCAACTATGTTACTTCTTCCGATAATAACACATTCCTTACCTTCAATATCAACATCTGAACGTTTAAGAAGTTCAATAATTCCAGCAGGAGTACACGATACAAATCCCTTCTGACCAATACTTAAAGCTCCTACACTTTGTGGATGGAAACCATCTACGTCCTTCTTAGGAGAAATGGTTCTAATAACTGTATCTTCATCTATATGTGAAGGAAGTGGAAGCTGTACAAGTATACCATCAACATCATCCCTGTCATTAAGCTCTTCAACAAGTTTAAGAAGTTCCTCCTGAGTTGTACTTTCAGGAAGCTCATAAGCAAGTGAACGGATTCCGATATAATCGCATGCCTTTTTCTTGTTGCCTACATAAACAGTTGATGCAGGGTCATTGCCAACCTGGATAACAGCAAGTGTAACTTCTCTTCCTGCTTCTTTGAGCTTTGCAGCCTCAACCTTAAGTTCATCCTTAATCTGTTTTGATATAAGTTTACCATCTATTAACTTAGCCATGTCTAAACCTCCGTTTTTAGAATAATATTCCTTAATAGACAACAGTATAACATAAAGCAGTGTATATTTCTACCCGCTATTGACATTATAAAATGATTAAAATAATATAGATGGCATACTTATCTTATAAAAAGGGAGGTTATTTTGATGTTCAGATTGTGGGGTAAAACATTTAAAAACAACAAAATGACAGGAGACTATGTTTACGAATCAGATAATTATGATATCAATCGTACAAAACGTGTATTTGATGGCCTTGAAGATATATGCAAGCATTTTGACTTATCTGTTCCAATGTGGTTAGAGGGAAATATTGATGAATTTAAAAGAATCGATAAAACCCGCTTTTATGCTGACAGCTTTATCGATTCCATAGATTTTGATTATCTTGAGATACATGTAATTGATGAATAATCGTTATTCCTTATCAATTACTACTGTAACAATACTGTGGGCAGGGATTTCAAAGCATCCATCTTTGTCGAGAGTTCCTGCATCCACATAGAATTCGTTGGTTTCTTTCTGACCCTTTGAATAATCTGTAAGGATAACTTTACTGTTTCCAATCTTAAAGTCCTTTGTGGCAAACTGGAATTTCTTATTTTTATCAAGATCATTTATTGCAACAAGAACCATTTTATCTTTTTCAGGTGACATATATGCTGAACAAGATATATCATCTGTACTTACGTCATTATTATCAGGCTCATTTATTGTATTTGTGTCAACGACAGCTGATACTCTTTCATATCCCGGAAGAATATATTCTGAAAAATGACGCATTGCATAATACTTTTCTCCTACCGTATAGCCATGCTCATGCGACCATTCTTCCTCATTGCTTCCCGAATCCATACCTATCATATTTTCATAGTCTCTGTCGTAGGCACCTTTCCATACTCCGCCCCAGAAAATATATGAGTTAAGATTTTCAATTGTAAGAGAATTCTGAATCATCTGAACTGTGTACATGAAATCACCACGATAATACTCTGTCATCCATTTTCTCATGTCCGGATAATCCATTGCAATTGATCTGAACTGCTTGNNATTCATCACCGCCAACATAAAGATGGTGGGCAATTCCGGCAAAGCTTTCCGGATTTTTATTAAGAATGTCACTTATATATAATTTTATAGTGCTTCCTTCGCATGACATTGTTTCAGGGCCAAGCATTTTAGGGGGATTATCAAGCTTCTGTAATGCGTCATAAACTGCAAGAAATGCATCTGCATAAGACGCAGCATCTTCTTTTTCCATAAAACTGAATGTACAGCTCTCATATGCAGCAACATAGTCCGGTTCATTCTGTATGCTGACATAATCTATAGGTACTCCGTTGTCCCTGTAATACTGAACCATGTCTGCAAAATATTTTCCAAGCTTTTTATACTTATACTTACCTTCTTTATCTTTTGCAATAGTTCCAATTCCATAAAGACTCTCACTGTCCTTCAAATAAGGTGCAGGACTCCAGGAACTCATAAGANNGAACTAATGGAGAAATTCCTTTTTCATTAAGACGCTTCTTAGCTTCTTCATATATCTCTTTTTCAATTTTTGTATTATAATCCTTATCCTCTTCATACTTATAGGCATTTTTAAATCTTAATATAGATATGTTTGCATCCTTAAATAAAAGATCATAAACCTCGCTCTTATACTGTGCAAAAAATACATAGCTGCTGTAATATGTAAATCCTGCACCAAAGCCTTCTATAGTCTGAAACTTCTTCTCATCATTTATTCCTACCTGCACAGCATCAGCCACTACATTATCAGGCTTTACAAGCTCTCCCCTTACATTATCACCAGCTGACTGCACCGCTGTAGCCTCAGGTTTATCAGATGCGCTGCTATCTGAAGCTTCATTATCTGGTTTGGCAGTAGCTTCTGTATTGCTGACATTCCCATTAGTATCAGTTTTGTCTCCGCCACATCCTGTGGCAATTAAAACAGCCGATAAAGCAGTTGCAGCAAATATTTTTCTCATTATTTTATAATATCTGTTGTTGATCATCTGGCATGCTCCTCCTTAACGATGATAATCATAAAATACTTATTTGATAATTATTATACTTATATGTCTTATTCGTATAGATGACATACATTATGATACCATACATTATAATCAGATAAAAATAAATGCCTATTAAAGCCTATTAAAATTTTATAATATGTTTTTTTTGCTTGCGTGAATTATAAATATGATGTAAAATAGCTAAAGGTTTAAGCAGACATTACTTACGTTTTACATAACTGTCTGTTTTACACAATTTATTCGTGGCCATGCCACAGATTGGAGAGTGTTATGAGACATATTATTAGTCCACTTGATTTAAGCGTAGACGAGCTTAATGATGTTCTTGATCTTGCAGGGCGTATTTACAGAGACCCTAAGCGTTATTCAAAAGTATGTGATGGTATGAAGTTAGCAACTTTATTTTATGAACCGAGTACACGTACCCGTCTTAGTTTCGAAACAGCAATGATGAATCTTGGCGGTAACGTACTCGGTTTTTCTTCGGCATCATGCAGTTCAGCAAGCAAAGGTGAAAGTGTTGCTGATACAATAAGAATCGTATCAAATTATGCAGACATATGTGCAATGCGTCATTATAAAGAAGGTGCACCACTTGTTGCAGCTAAATACTCAGGAATCCCTGTTATTAATGCCGGTGATGGTGGTCACAATCATCCTACACAGACTCTTACAGACCTTCTTACAATGAAGGAGTTAAAAGGTTCTTTAGAGGGACTTACAATTGGACTTTGTGGTGACCTTAAATTTGGACGTACTGTTCATTCTCTTATTAATGCAATGGTTCGCTATCCTGGGACAAAATTTGTTCTTATTGCACCAGATGAACTTAAAATTCCAACATACCTTAAGACAGAAACACTTGATGTTTACCATGTTCCTTATAAAGAAACAGGCAATCTTGAAGAAGTACTTCCAGAACTTGATGTATTATATATGACAAGAGTACAGCAGGAAAGATTTTTCAATGAGGAAGATTATATCAGATTAAAAGACAGCTTTATTCTTGATAGAGCAAAGTTAAATCTTGCAAAAGAGGACATGCTGGTTCTTCATCCACTTCCACGTATCAATGAAATTGCAACTGATGTAGATGATGATCCAAGAGCAGTTTATTTTAAACAGGCCAAGTATGGTGTATATGCAAGAATGGCACTTATTATGACTCTTTTAGAGATACCTGAGCCACAATAATACATTAGCATGTTCAATAAAATGCCAGTATACAGGAGGAAATAAATTATGTTAAATATCGGTGGACTTCATGAAGGAGTTGTTATTGATCACATAAAAGCAGGCGGCGCAATGCAGATATATAACTATCTTGATCTAGAGAAGGTTGATACAAGTGTTGCTATAATTAAAAATGCAAAAAGTAGCAAAATGGGCAAAAAAGATATTATAAAAATAGAGGCTCCAATAACAGTTGACCTTGATCTGCTTGCTGTTTTAGATTCAAATATAACACTTAACTTTATAGAAAATGATAAAATAGTCAGAAAGGCACATCCAAACCTTCCTGACAAAGTAACTAATATTATAAAATGTAAAAACCCTAGATGTATAACATCTGATCCATGTGAAAGAGGCTTACAGCATACATTCAAGCTTACAGACCCAAAAAACAGAATCTACAGATGTATCTACTGTGATCAGAAATTTAAGGGCCAGCTGTAAATAAAATCAGAGTATGTGCCAGAATTACGAAGCTATTCGCACGCCCTTTCATAACATGCTCATATAAATAATGCAAGATAAAAATTCACCCCATTATCCTCACACAAAGGTAATGGGGTATTTTGTTTCATATAATTAATCATTATTAACAAAAGGAATTAAACTTTTAATTTCATCCAAGAGTAACAATATTTCTTGTTTTCCCAATATCCTGATTTCCTAATCTATAAATACCTGACCATTCTCCAACATATTGCAGTTTTCAAACAAAAAAAATGTCCTATCAGTTCAGGTGCTCTGAGCCCGTCGGTACTTAATGAGTGCAAAGCACGAATTTAGTACCGCTACGAGGTGAGGGCAGCGAAAGCGGCCTGAACGATAGGATATATTTTTGTCCCTTATGACAATCCAGTGATCTTACCTTCTTTATTTACATCAATTCTTTCTGCAGCCGGATGCTTTGGAAGTCCTGGCATAGTCATAACAGTACCAGTTAAAGCAACAACGAATCCGGCTCCTGTTGAAACATATACGTCACGAATATTTACAGTAAATCCTTCCGGTCTTCCAAGTAACTTAGGATCATCAGAAAGTGAATACTGATTTTTAGCCATACAAACAGGCATATTGCCAAAGCCAAGTTCTTCAAGTCTTGCAATTGCCTTTGTTGCAGCCTGGTCAAATGTCACGCCATCTGCTCCGTATATTTCTTTTGCAATTGTATTCATCTTCTCTTTAAGTGAAAGTGAATCATCATAAAGTGTCTTGAAATGACTTTCCTTAGTATTAATAGTGTCAATAACGGTATTGGCTAATTCAATTCCGCCATCTCCACCTTTTTCCCAAACATCTGAAAGGGCAAATGTACAGCCTCTTGCCTCACAGAATTCTTTAACATATGCAAGTTCTTCTTCTGAATCTGTTACAAAACGATTAAGAGTAACAACACATGGAACTCCAAATTTAGCAATATTTTCGATATGCTTTTCAAGATTAACAATACCCTTTTTAAGAGCTTCTAAATTGTGCTCGCCAAGATCTTCCTTGGCAACTCCGCCGTTATATTTGAGTGCTCTTACTGTTGCAACAAGAACAACAGCATCAGGTTTAAGACCTGCCATACGACACTTAATATCGAAGAACTTCTCAGCTCCAAGATCTGCACCAAAACCAGCTTCAGTTATAACATAATCTGCAAGCTTAAGAGCTGTTTTAGTAGCACGTACACTGTTGCAGCCGTGTGCAATATTTGCAAAAGGTCCACCATGTACAAATGCAGGTGTATGCTCAAGAGTCTGAATAAGATTAGGCTTAATTGCATCCTTAAGAAGGGCTGCCATTGAACCAACTGCTCCAATCTCTCCTGCTGTTACAGGCTTTCCATCATATGTATATGCAACAATGATCTTGGAAAGTCTGTTTTTAAGATCTTCCATATTATCTGCAAGACAAAGAATAGCCATAATCTCTGAAGCAACTGTTATTATAAAATGATCCTCACGAACTACTCCGTCAATCTTACGACCAAGACCAACAACAATATTTCTAAGAACCCTGTCATTCATATCTACGCATCTTTTCCATACAATCTGATTAGGATCAATATTTAAAAGATTACCCTGCTGTAAATGATTATCAAGCATTGCAGCAAGAAGATTATTAGCTGATGTTATGGCATGAAAATCACCTGTAAAATGAAGGTTAAGGTCTTCCATTGGTACAACCTGTGCATATCCGCCTCCGGCAGCACCACCTTTAATACCAAAACATGGTCCAAGTGATGGCTCTCTAAGAGCAATAGCTGATTTCTTACCAAGCTTACCCATAGCCTGACCCAGACCAACTGTAGTAGTTGTCTTTCCTTCTCCGGCTGGTGTAGGATTAATTGCTGTTACAAGAATAAGCTTACCATCTTCATTATCTTTAACTTTTTCCCATAATTCATCGCTAAGTTTTGCTTTATATTTTCCATATAACTCTAATTCATCTGCATCAATCTCAAGACTGGATGCAACTTCAGTTATAGGTATAAGTTCTGCCTCCTGGGCAATTTCAATATCAGTCTTCATAGGAGTCCTCCACTATTCCGTAAAAATAATCTGTAAATAAAATTCACAGGGAATTTCACAAACAGCACGTTGATTATAACACAATAATTATAATTGTTCCACATTAAATATCTAAAATATGATTAACATACAATGAAATATAATCAATATCCGAACATTCTGATAACATTCTGGCACCTACAACATCTTCTATTTCATTAAAAATAAGAGTATCATCATTGCCAAAAAGTAAGAAATCAATACCACAGTAATCTGCTTTAAGTTCATTTGCTATTTTCATTACAGTATTTTTTTGATCCTGCCTTAATTCATACAGGGATACCTCTCCACCAAGGGAATAATTGGCCTTAAAGCCTGATATACCATGCCTTACTACTGCTCCAATAATCTTTCCACCTATTATATAAACTCTCAGATCTTTGTTGCCGCAATCAATATAGGGCTGGATTACATATTTGTCACTGTAATATTTTTCACAGGCAGCCTCCATTGGTATAATATTATCAGAATCGAATTCATTTAATATAAAAACCTCCCTGCCACCATGTCCTGAAACAGATTTAATAATATACTTTTCATAATCACTTTTCTTACCAAAGTTTTTAATTAAGGAATCGTAATATTCCAAAAAAGAGAACTCTGGAGAATTTAAAATTTTCCTGTGAATATACAATTCTCCTGTTTTTTCATCACGTCTTAAAACACATGTAGGAATATGTGGAATTGAAAGATTATTAACAAATGATACAGCATTAGCTTTATTATTGGATATTTCAGACAATAAACTGCTGTTATATACCCTGACACCTGATTTTTCAAGTTTCCTGTTGTAATAAGGATTAATAGCTCTTACAATAGCAAAATCAGGAATGCGGTTATTAATTATATTATCAAAATCATCAGCAGGCACAAGTTCTAATGTAACATTGTGAATTTTGAACTTTTCAATAAAATTGTCTATAAACCACCTGTTCTTATCAATATCTTTTTTATGATATAAAAGCCATCCATATTTATACTTATTGCAAGTCATCATGCACCTCATCACATATATTCATTTCACATAAGATATAATCAATTATTTCAAGGGCAACATCTGAACCGGTGCAGTCATCTATATTTTTGAAATGAGCATTGGAATTTATCTCACATATATATGGCTTATCATCTTTTCCAAATAAGAGATCAACCCCTGCAAAATCAAGCTTTAATGCTTTAGAAGTTTTAATGGCAGCCTCTTTCCAGGCCTTGTCCGGAGTAAAGGGAACCATTTTGCCGCCATTAGTGATATTAGCCCTGAAATCTGTATCTGAATATCTTAGCATTGCTGAAACACATTTATCTCCAACTACCTGTATGCGTACATCTCTCCCAAAGCTTGATGTTACTGCTTTTTGGAGAATAAAGCGTCCTTTAATATTTTTACATATGCTTAATGCCTCGCTATAGGTAGCTGCCTTATATACCTGTGCACCAAATGAGCCGAATTCTTCTTTTATTATAAGAGGAAGACCAAGAATATCTATACTCTCCCTCAGAAAATCAAAATCAGTATAGCCAATATTGGTATATGTCATGGGACTTATTATAGTTTCCGGTGTATTAATTCCAACACCTGCAAGTGCAAGGGCAGTTTCACATTTGCTGTCACATATTTTAATGGCTTCTGAAGAATTAAATACCCTGTGTCCTGATTTTTCAAGGGCTTTTGCAAGAAGAATATCCTTGTCCCAGAAGAGCACAGGGTTTCCATCATTTTTAATTTTTCCGGTGCAAATATCGTCTTTAAATGTTGTGACAAGCCCACCGTCATTGAAAACAAGTTCAAATTCAAGTCCGCGCTTTTTACATGCAGACATAAATTTTTCTTCAAGCTCAGCAAATTTTCTGGTACGAAGGTATTTGTTGGTAACAATCCATAATTTCATATTCTGCTCCACTCTACTTGTTATTAAGATATTGTTCAAATTGTTCAAGTGTCATAAGTACATTTCTTGGTTTTTTACCGTCCTCTTCACTTACAACTCCTGCCTCAGCAAGCTGATCCATAATTCTTGCACCACGGTTAAATCCAATTTTAAAGACTCTTTGAAGTACACCTATGGAGGCCTTCTGCTTTTCAATTATAAAACGTCCTGCTTCAGCAAAATATGAATCTCTGCCGTCATCCTCACTATCCGAAACCTGGAGTTGTCCGGAATTATTGCCTATACCAGACTGTTCAACCTGACTTATCTTATCATTTATCGATTCATCATATGCAGGCTTATCATATTGTTCCTTAATAAAGTCTGTAACCCTTGCAACCTCACCATCAGATACAAATGCACCCTGAACACGGATTGGTTTTGCAAGTCCCTGTGGGAAAAACAGCATATCACCCTTACCAAGAAGCTTCTCGGCTCCCTGAGAATCAAGTATGGTTCTTGAATCCACCTGGGAAGATACGGCAAATGCTATTCTTGATGGTATGTTTGCTTTAATAAGACCTGTAATTACGTCAACAGATGGTCTCTGTGTTGCAATTATAAGATGTATTCCACAGGCTCTTGCCTTTTGGGCAAGACGGCAAATTGATGTTTCTACATCATGTGAGGCAACCATCATAAGATCTGCAAGCTCATCTACAATTACTACAATATGAGGCATTCTCCTAAGATTTGGTTCAGTGTCCTTATGTCTTTCAACTTCTTTATTGTAGCCTTCAATATTTCTGGTAGAATAATTGGCAAATATCTCAAATCTTCTGTCCATTTCAATTTCTGCCCAGTGAAGGGCTGCTGCAGCCTTTTTAGGGTCTGTCACAACAGGAATACACAAATGAGGTATTCCATTATAAACACTAAGCTCAACCACCTTAGGATCAATCATAATAAGCTTAACATCATTAGGGTCGGCTTTATATATAATACTCATAACAATGGTATTGATACATACTGACTTACCGGAACCTGTTGAACCGGCTATAAGAAGGTGAGGCATTTTGCTGATATCACCTACTATTGTCTTACCACCAATATCCTTACCAACTGCAAATGCAAGATTTGACTTGCTGTTAATGAATTCCTTTGATTCTAACATTTCACGTATCGAAATGATTACATTAGATGAGTTGGGAACCTCAATTCCAACTGCTGCTTTTCCAGGTATTGGAGCTTCAATCCTAAGATCCCTGGCTGCAAGATTAAGCTTAATATCGTTCTCAAGCTCAGTAATCTTTTTAACTCTGGTTCCAAGTGCCGGCATAAGCTCGTACCTTGTTACAGTTGGACCGCATATAATGTCGGTCATTGTAACATCAACCTTAAAACTCTTCAGGCATTCCTGCAGCTTCCTTGCCATATCCTTAAGCTCATCATCTGTCATGCCGTCATTGTTCTTCTCCGGCTTTGTCAAAAGATCAAGATTTGGGAAAATATATGGAATAGGTTCGTAAGGCATCTCGATATTAACCTCTTCCTTTTGGTCCGAATCCCTGTTTTCCTCTTTCACAATAACTGAAGGCTTTTTCTCAAATCCTGCTGCACTCTGTACATCTTCTGTCAGAGGAGCCTTTGAAAATGGCTTGCCGCCTCCAATGCTAACAGTCTTATTCACAGAATCATCAAGATATCCACTTAATGCAAATGGATCAGCATCAACTATTCCTGTATCATTCTCATAAGGAATGTTTTCACTTACATTATCACTGTCTTCAAAAGCTTTTTCTTCTCCTGATGTTTCTAAAGCATCAGGAGGCATACCGTATTCATGTTCAGAAGTATTATAAACATCTTCAAAAGCATCAGATACATCTAAAGACGCATTATATTCATCTTCTGATATATTACCCTCAGAAGCTGGCGTGTTACGCTCATTATCTGACGCATTGTAATCATTCTCAAAAGTATTTGATCCTTCATCTTCTTCTAACATTTGTCCCACAGAAGCCTGTAAAAGCTTTTCAACAGACTTATCACTGGTATTGGAACTGGCATTACCAAACTTACTCATAAGTTCCTTCTGATATACCGGGATATTATCCTCAGGACGATGAATTACAACATTGTCAAAATCATCATATGATTCATTTGTCTCTGATATATGTTCCACGTCTTTATCAGAGTCAAATGTTGCAGACCCGGAATCAGATTCATAGGATTTTTCTGACGTATCTGATTCTTTTGTTGCTTTTGATACAGCTGCTGTCTTTGGCAGATCTGCTGTCTTTGATATATCTGTTGCGGCTGACGCATATGATGTATCTGCCGTACCCCGCCTGTCCGTTTTTAAAGCAGACTTATCTTCCTTTGGGAAGGTGTACATAGTTCTTTTCTTTTCTCTTTTTTCTTCCCATCTCTCGTCTCTTTCCTTAATTTTGCGGCGTCTTTCTTCCTGCTTAATAACAGTATAATCATTGTAAACATCAGTACCTCTGTCATAAAGCTTTGACGCAATAAAACGTCCGGATATAAATACAATTAGCATAATTGCTGTAATAACGAGAATAATAGCTGTTGCTATTGAACCCATAGCCTTGGTAAGTCCTATGCTTATAAGTCCACCAATAAAGCCACCACCAATATGTTCCTGGGCGCATACAGTGTAGCATTCAAAAACACTGTCTATTCTTCCATTTATAAACATCTGGGCTATTGCTGCAAGAATAATGTATAAAACATTGGCACTAATAATTCTGACTTTTACATGCCTGTTACTTTTATTCATGTAATAAAAACCAATTGAGAAGAAAATCAGAATTGGAAAAATATATGCCATAATTCCAAAAAGTCCAAACAGGAAATATCCTAGGATATTACTTAAAGGGCCACACAGATTAAGTACGCATAACATTAAAATTATACTTACTACAAGTGTTATCCAGATTACAAATTCCTTAATTGTTTCCTGCTTTGTATGTAATGGTTCATATGTATTGTAATCAACCTGTCCACGCCTTGTCTGGTTTTTCTTAGCCTGACTGCGCTTTGGCTGACTTTGTCCTGAATTACTTCTGTTACCTGTTGTACCTGTTTTTCTTCTGGCATTATTATTCCTTGTATTACTATTGTTTGTTGCCATCCGTCCTAAATCCTCCTAAACAAGATACCATATAATTGAAAATGCACCTACGGCAAAAAGATAATATGAAAAATACTTAAATCTGCGTCCACGAATAAGTACGAGCATTGTCTTAATACAGATGTAACCTACAATGGCTGCAACGAGAGTTCCTATTCCATAGTTAACCAGCTCACCACCTGTAATATCCAATCCGGCAAAATCCTTCAGTTCAAGAATCACTGCTCCTAATACAGCCGGAATTGACATTATAAATGAATATTTCACTGCAAAACGTTTGTCAAATCCGCATAACTGACACGCTGTAATTGTACTTCCGGATCTTGAAATTCCAGGTAAGGTTGCAAGGCCCTGAACAAGGCCTATTATTGCAGCATCAGAATATGTTGCGCTTTTAACACGCTTTCTTCCAGAGTTTGCATTATCTGATATCATAAGTAGAACTGCTGTTACGATAAAACATATGCCAACTACAATAAGTGATGATGAAACCTTTTCCACAACATCCTTAAGTAGAACTCCAAGTATTCCTGTTGGTATAGTTGATACTATAATAAGAATAACAAACTTAGTATATGCTGTTTCAATTACTGTTTGGTACTCTTTTTTTTCGTTGCCTTTTTTTGCCAGATTCATAAAAAAAGTAATCAGATTCAAAAACAGAGATACTATAATATGTATTCCTTCAATAAAAAGCTTCTTAATATCCTTCCAAAAAGCAACAAATATGGCAACCAGTGTTCCAAGATGCAGCATAACATCGAAAACCATTCCTGCTTCATTAATTCCAAATATTTCTTCAAAAAGTGCAAGATGTCCGGAACTGCTGATTGGAAGAAACTCTGCAAGTCCCTGAATTATTCCAAGTAAAATACTGTTTAATAATGTCATAATACTCCCTCTCAATTATTCTGCTTAACTTCTTCAAATGTATTTTAATGTATGACTTTACCTTTACTGATTATACCCTTTTTGCCATAATAATGCAAACATAAGTGCGATTTCTTTCTTCTAACCATCAATTTTTGATGCAGCAATCATTTTCTTCAGTTTATTCATTGCGTCATTTAAGCCGCCAACCTCATTTATAAGACCGCATTTTACTGCATCATATCCCACCAGAACTGTTCCAAGGTCTTTTGCAAGAACACCCTTCTCGACCATCATTTTTGCAAATGATTCCTTATCCGTGTCAGAATGTGCTGCCACAAATGATGCGATTCTGTCTTCTATCATTTTAAAATAATCATATGTGGGCTGAGCACCGATAATTGTGCCGGATAACCTTACCGGATGTACTATCATGGTTCCGGAAGGAACAATATAAGAATATTTAGAGGCAACAGCTAATGGAATGCCAATAGAATGACTGTCACCAATAACAAGTGATACATTGGGTTTATCAATAGAAGCAATCATTTCAGCTATTGCAAGTCCACATGATACGTCTCCCCCCACAGTATTCATAATATATAGTATTCCATCTATATTTTTGTTGTCTGATGCAGCAATAAGCAGGGGAAGAAGGTGTTCGTATTTTGTAGACTTTGTATTGCCACCTGATGCTTCGTGTCCTTCAATTTCTCCTATTATTGTTATAACCTTTATATTATAACCATCCTTGTTATTAGATAATAAAACCTGTCCGTATTTGTTGATAGAATCCATTTCACACTGTTCTGCCATATTACATCAATCCTTTCAAAGAGGCAAATGCCATTATGATTAATATTATGCGCCAGTAGAATAAATCCTATTCCGGACAGGTCGTTGCTTATATATTATATGGAATCATATTACAGTTCATAAGGTGTTTCCTGATAAACGTAATAATTCAGCCAATTTGTATACAGGGCATTAGAATGTGAACGCCATGTAAGAAGGGGTGGATTATCAGGATTATCGTCCTTATAATAATTGCAAGGTATCTGAGGAGTAATTCCCTTATCAAGATCACGTCTGTATTCTTTATCAAGGGTTAATCTGTCATATTCCGGATGACCAAATACAAATATCTGCTTTCCACCATGTGTTGTAACAAGAAAAAGACCAGCCTCTTCAGACTCTGCAAGTATTATAAGCTCAGGATTTTTCTCCACATCTTCTTTTCTTATCTCTGTATATCTTGAATGAGGTGCCTTAAATACATCATCAAATCCACGTACAAGTGGAATCTTTCTGTTATGAATTCTATGTTCATAAATTCCTGAAAGTTTTTTTGGAAGCTTGTGCTTGTTAATTCCAAAATGATAATATATTCCTGCCTGGGCACCCCAGCATATATGAAGTGTACTTGTTACATTAGTCTTAGACCACTCCATAATCATTGTAAGCTCGTCCCAGTAAAGGACTTCATTCCACTCAAGATCTTCAACAGGAGCACCTGTTATAATAAGTCCATCATATTTTGTATCCTTTATATCATCAAAGGTAAGATAAAACTTATCAAGATGTGTTTTGGATGTATTATTACCGATATAGGTTGCTGTAGATATAAAATCAACTTCAACCTGAAGAGGTGTATTTGACAAGCTTCTTAAAAGCTGAACCTCTGTATCTTCTTTTAATGGCATAAGATTAAGAACTGCAATCTTTAATGGTCTTATATCCTGTGTATAAGCCCTGTTCTCATCCATCATGAAAATATTCTCACTTTCCATAATCTTCTTTGCCGGAAGTTCTGAATGTACGTTAATTGGCATATTTACCACTCTCTTTTCTATATATATTCCCTTTATCACAAGTTTGATAATAATATATTTTTAATTAATAATCAATCTGAAATTTATCAATAAAATCATTTTCCGATACTATAGTTACACCAAGCTCTTTTGCTTTTTTATTCTTGGATGAACCGGATGAAACGTCATTGTTAATAAGGTAATTGGTTTTGCCTGTTACACTGCCGGTTACCTTACCACCCATATTTTCTATAATATTTTTAAGTATGGTTCTTGAAGAAAAATGCTCAAGACTACCGGTAATAACCACATTTATACCTGAAAGACTTTGCTTTGTTGTGTTTTCCTCCGGCTTTTCAAATGTCAGCTCATTTTTCAGTTTATTTATAAGGCTGATATTTTTTTCGTCAGACATATAAGAAACCCATTCTTCTGCAAGAACTTCACCTATACCATCAATTGCTACAAGCACATCCTGTGAAGCCTTCATTAAATCATCAAGATTATAATTAAAATATTTGCATATAACCTTAGCATTGGCAAGTCCGATTCCTATTATTCCAAGACTGTATATAAAATTAGCCAGATTGACCTTTCGTGAATTATTAACTGAAGTTATAAGGTTATCAAATGATTTCCGGCCAAAGCCCGGCATTGATACAATTGCCTCTTCATGTCTGTCTATGTGATATATATCATCAAAATCCTTAATAAAACTGCAGGCAATAAACTTTTCAATTGTTGCCTCTGAAAGACCATCTATATTCATTGCTTGCCTACCCACAAAATGAGTAAATGATTTTATTTGCTTAGCAAGGCATCCATCATTTGGACAAAAAAGTGTCTTAACACCATTTTCTTCTTTGATAACTGTTTTCTCACCACATACAGGACATGTTTCAGGAATTATAAGACTGCCGCTTTTTGTAAGATTTTCGGCAATCTGAGGTATAATCATATTGGCTTTATAGACATTAATTCTGTCTCCAATACCAAGCTCAAGCTCCTTTACAATACTTACATTATGAACACTCGCTCTTGACACCGTAGTTCCTTCAAGCTCCACAGGTTCAAAAATTGCTACAGGATTAATAAGTCCTGTTCTTGAAGCACTCCAGAAAACATCAGTTAAAGTCGTAGTAGCCACTTCATCAGCCCATTTAAATGCAATTGAATGACGTGGAAACTTTGCTGTTCTTCCAAGGGACTGTCCATATGCAATATCATTATATTCAAGTACAAGTCCATCAGACGGAAAATCATTTGATGCAATTTTTACAGAATACTCATGAACCACATCTGCAATTGTATCACTGTTTACAATATCATGTCCTACAACATCAAATCCCTGGTTTTTAAGCCACACAAGAATTTCACTATTAAGCATAAATGATTCGCCAGACTCTAATATACTATAAGCAATAAAATAAACATGACGTTTTGCCGTAATCTCACTGTTTAACTGTCTTACTGAACCACTACAGAGATTGCGTGGATTTTTATATTTGTCATCAGGATTAACAATAGTATCATTTATCTTTTCAAAATCGCTGTATTTTATAAGGGCCTCGCCTCTTATAACCAACTTTTCCTTGTATGGAATTGAAAGAGGTATATTAACAAATGTTTTGGCATTGGCAGTAATTACTTCTCCAATCTCTCCATTACCTCTTGTTACAGCCTTTACAAGTTCTCCCTGTTCATATGTGAGAACAACTGTAAGACCATCAAGTTTCCAGGAGAGAACTCCCTCTCTGTTATGAAGCCAGTTTTCAAGTTCAGACACATCCTTGGTCTTATCAAGTGACAGAACAGGATGAAGGTGCCTTTCCTTTGGAAGCTCACTTACAACCTCATATCCGACATTTACTGTAGGGCTGTTTGATAAGGTCACTCCAGTGCTTTTTTCAAGATCAAGAAGTTCATCATACAAACTGTCATATTCAAGGTTACTCATTATCTCATCTTTTCCCTGATAATAAACCTTTGAAGCATTATTAAGTATATCAACAAGCTCCTTCATTCTTTCTGTTGAAGATGCCATAATGTCTTACCTCCTATTTGTTATCGCAAAGTTTGTGTCTAAGATCATTAATCTCTTTTTCACTCATTTCAATGTACTGGCCCTTTTTAAGATCATTAAGTTTGATATCCATTATTCTTATACGTTTAAGTTTAACAACTCTGTAGCCAAAATATTCACACATACGACGTATCTGTCTGTTGAGTCCCTGAGTTATTATTATCGAAAATGTATGCGTTCCTGTTTTTCTTATTTTACAGGGTCTTGTAACAGTATCAAGAATTGGAACTCCACTACTCATTTTTTCTAAAAATTCATCTGTCACAGGTTTATTCACCCTGACAAGATATTCCTTTTCGTGGTAATTAGAGGCTCTTAAAATTGCATCCATTATATCACCCTGATTTGTAAGCAGAATAAGTCCCTCTGAATCCTTATCAAGTCTGCCCACAGGATAGATTCTTACAGGATAATCAATATAATCTACAATATTATACTGTTCAGCTGTAGAACATACAACTCCGGTTGGTTTGTTATATATAAGTACAACAGGTTTTTCTTTGTTGAGCACAGTAATTCCTTCAACGCAAACCAAATCCCCTGGAAGAACCCTTGTTCCGCAGGATATAGTCTCTCCGTTTACCGTTACCTTACTATCTTCAATTAATCTGTCAGCTTCTCGTCTTGAGCAGTAGCCAGCTTCACTTAAAAATTTGTTAACTCTAATTCCTTCTGTCATATAATCACTCTCTGTATTTCATATTATATTCGTTATGGCTATTGTAAAAGAAAACGCCAGCAATAACTGACGTTTCATGGTATTCTTTTAATCAACAATTATTATTGGGTAACTACACCTGTATTAGGATCTGCTACCTGGGCATTTGGATCCTGTACCTGAGCATTAGGGTCTGCCACCTGGGCGTTTGGATCCTGTACCTGAGCATTAGGATCTGCCACCTGGGCGTTTGGATCCTGTACCTGAGCATTAGGATCTGCTACCTGGGCGTTTGGATCCTGTACCTGAGCATTAGGATCTTCTACCTGGGCATTTGGATCCTGTACTTGAGCATCAGGAGCTTCTGTTGGTGTTGATTCAGATGAATTAACCGCTGCATTCATCATATCATAAAAGGTTTTCATGTTTGCATCACTATTAACAACATTACTCAAACGGTCGCTTACAAGAGAAGATAAAAGCTTAACATCCTGACTTGTATCAGCCTTGCTTATAAAATCCTGTGTATCACTATCAAGTTCTCCAAGATATATAACATAATTACCACCTGAACCCATTGTTATATACATGGCAGAAAGTGCAGGAGCAAGTGTATCAATGCCTCTTATCTTCAGGTCATAGTAAACATATGCCCTATATGTTCCCTCTATGTCACCATCTATTGTATAGCATATGATATTTTCAATATTTTCCATGTACTGAAGCTTGGCCCTTATAAGGTTCTGATCAACATTTGATATATCACTGACAAGATTTTCTATCCTATCCATGTCAAATGAAATCATAGCAGCATAATAATTCTTAACAAGTTCATTAACCTCTGGATATGCATTCTTCTTCAAAAGCTTGGTTCCCTTAAATTTAAATTTACGACTCGAATCAACTAACTTGTCATGTACCTTACCCTTAAGACTAATATCTTCGTTGCTGCTTGCATCAATAGCATCTCTACCTATAAGCGCTCCCTTATGTGGAAGTGCAAGCATTCCAAAAAATCCAACAGCCAAAACAAATGTTGTAAATCCTATTAATATTTTTTTTCTTCTTCGTCTAAAACTCATAATGTATCTCCATTAAATATAAAATATTCAAGCATTATTCTAATCAATGCTACTTGCAGTACGCATGAATCCTTACTCATACAATGTACAAATACACCTGAAGGGAATCGAACCCCCGCCACGTGGTTCCGGAAACCACTGCTCTATCCACTGAGCTACAGGTGCAAATAAAATTTTAATCAGGTAATTCATCAGCTATTTAACAATAATATTGTACTATGAGATATTATCATATCACTTATTAAAAGTAAAGGAAATAAGATACCAAATAAGTTCAAATAAATCATTTTACCAAAACAAAAGTAATCGCTATTCCATATCTGGCTGACGATTACTTTTGCATAACATCAATCTTTATTACTTATCAAACTTCTCAAGTGAATCCCAGCATCCAAGCAGATACATAATTCCAAGAGCTCTGTCATATAATCCATAACCCGGTCTGCACTTTTCACCCCAGATATGTCTTCCGTGGTCCGGTCTCATATAACCATCAAATCCACAGTCGTGATAAGCCTTCATAATATCAAGAATTCCAATGCTTCCGTCACAATCTCTATGCGAAGCTTCACTGAAATCACCATTATCAAAATGTTTAACATTACGAACATGGGCAAATGCAATACGGTCACAATGTTTTCTTACAATATCAGCAACATTATTTTTAGGATTTGAACCAAGTGAACCCGAACATAATGTAAGACAGTTATATGGATCATCAACAAGCTTTACAAAATGATCAACTGATTCTTCGTCAACAATAAGACGAGGAAGGCCAAAAATATCCCATGGTGGATCATCCGAATGAATTGCCATTTTAATATCACATTCATGACATACAGGCATAAGAGCCTCAAGAAAATACTTAAGATTCTCCCAGAGCTTTTCCTTGGTTACATCCTTATACATTGCAAATAATTCCTTAAGCTTAGCCATTCTTTCAGGCTCCCAGCCGGGCATTGTATATCCTTCGCAGTTTTTCAGAATATATGCTGCCATTTCTTCAGGATCATCCACAATTTTATCCTTTTCATAAAACAGGGCTGTTGAACCATCTCCAACAGGGTGGAACAAATCAGTTCTAGTCCAGTCAAATACAGGCATAAAATTATAGCATACAACTTTTACACCAAATTCCTTAAGGTTTCTAAGTGTCTGTTTGTAATTCTCAATGTAGAGATCACGATTAGGACCAGCAGTCTTAATATCATCATGAACATTAACTGATTCTACAACATCCATATTGAAACCATACTTATCTAACTGTTTTTTTACCTGGGCAATTTCATCTATTTCCCAGACTTCGCCAGGCATCTTATCATGCAATGCCCAGACTATTCCTTCTACGCCTGGAATCTGTCTAATCTGGTCAAGGGTAACACTGTCATTGCCTTCACCATACCAGCGAAATGTCATCTGCATTATCAATTTCCTCCTTATAATCTGAATAAGTCATATATATCTGACCAAATTTCATTCTTACAGATGATACAACAAAATCAGATTAATAACAATGTTATTCTAAAAAAATAATATTGCATTATATCAGCAATTTATTAGTTCTCGGGATTATTATAGGCAATATATCCCTCTGTACCGTTGTCTCTCTCCATTTTGTAATTACAGTCAATTATACTTCTTACAAATGCATCTCCGCCAGATTCAACCGGTACAACAGGCAGGCCAATAGCTTCAATAACTTCACTAAGTGTCAAATCATCAAGAAAAACTTCTTCCCCGGTTCTAAGCATTGATGAAGATATAAGGATTCTATCACCAAGCTCATTGCCGGCATCTCTGTAAGCACACACCTGGTCCACAAGATCTTTTCCAATTATAAGACCTGTAACAGTAATCGTCTCTCCAAAAAATGCGTTCCTAATATCAAGCACCTTAATATTAACATTATCAAAAACTTCCATTACCTTTTTTGATAACATATTAATGGTAGTGTAGGGAAGCTTCCCTGTTGCAATGGTGACATTGATTTTAGAATCATTATTAAAATCATCTTTTGATGAATAATAATCTATTGCCTCCATCACTTCATCGATAAGAAGTCTCATCATACCAACTCCATTCTCAAGCTGAATATAACCATCATATCGCTCACTATCTGGAAATGGAAGATCGGCATTAATATACCATTCATCACTTGCATGTATAAAATGAAGCCCATATTCATCAAAGAATTCCTTCTGTCTGCTTTCTATGAGATCAATAACATTCCTTGATTCTTCAGCACTAAAAAGCTCCAGTGGATAAAGTCCTTCTCTGTACTTTGTTATTCCTGCCGGAACTACAGATACACTTCTCATAAAAGGCAGCAGTTTAGATAGATCATCAATGGAACGTTTAAGCTCTTCTCCATCATTTACCCCTTTACATAGAACTATCTGTCCGTTCATCTCAACATGATTTTCATATAAAATCTGCAGAAATTTCAATTTATCTCCGGCAAATCTGTTATGAAGCATCTTGCATCTTAGCTCTGGATTGGTAGTCTGGACTGAGATGTTTATAGGGGCAAGATTCATCTTTGTAATACGTTCAACATCTTCCATTTTCATATTGGTAAGGGTAATATAATTGCCCTGCAAAAATGAAAGTCTGGAATCATCATCCTTAAAATAAAGAGTTTCTCTCATACCCGGTGGCATCTGGTCTATGAAACAGAAAATACACTTGTTGCTGCATGATTTGTAATCACTCATAAGACTATTTTCAAATTCCACACCAAGATCATCGTCATAATCCTTTTCGATTTCAAGCTCCCATTCTTCTCCATTTGACTTTCTTATAAGAACAAGAACATATTCATCCTTCATATAGTATCTGTAATCAAATACATCTCCAATCTTGTGACCATTAACCTCAAGCAGGTAATCTCCCACTTCAATTCCAAGCTCCATTGCAATTGAATCAGGATAAACCATACTAATTTTATGCCCTTTTAAACATCCAGCCATACTTTATAAACTCCTAAACTTACTTTGTTTTTATCTTTACAGCCGCAGTATACTTTGCATAAAGCCTGTCCTTATCTGCTGTCTTACTATATGCTGCAATCTTAACGTAATAATACTTATCAGACTTAAGCTTTTTAAGTGTTACACTTGTTTTCTTAGTTGATATTCTCTTAACATTCTTCTTGAAATTCTTACTTAAGGAATACTTAACTGTATAACCTGAAGCTCCCTTAACCTTTTTCCACTTGAGATTAATTTTCTTCTTTAATCCCTTCTTTGAAATGATCTTGGTTTTTCCAGGTGCAGTAATATTAGTCTGTTCATTGCCAACAGTACTTGTAACAGGTGCACTTACATTAGATACATTGTTAGTACTGCCTGTACTTACATTAGTAGTTGTCTGTGAACCTGAAGGTGTTGTTGTGTCAGCTTTCTTCTCGCCCTCAAACTGCCAGTAATCAAACTTGAACATTCCTGTATCCTCAGCTGATACAACATTTCTGTCAGGATGTGACTTATCAGTTTCATTTTCAGGCTTTTCGTAGCTTCCCTTAAACACAAATTTTATGTCATGTACACCAGTCACCTTTTTGTCAAGCTTAATTGTTGTTTCCTTCCATGTATCAGAAGTATTATCTGCTTTTAAGGTTCCAACAAGCTCATCATCAGAATATATTTCAATTGATGCATCGGCATCAGCCTTAACATCCTTAATTGCTGCCTTAAATGAAACAGCTCCTTCATTGCCAAAGTCTGCGTTTCTTACTAAAATATAATCTTCATCATGCATATTATATACATAAAGATTCTCACCACCTGTAATAGGTGTTCCATTATACCATCCGGTTTTAACACCTTCTTCATAGCATATTGTCTCTGCCTCAGTTTTGTCAAATGGATTAAGAGTACCTATTGGCCAAACGCTGTCCGGCATATCAATTACATCAATTGTACCATCGTCATTATACTTGAATTCAGCTATTCCTACAGAACGGTGATAGCTTCCACCAGCAGGAAGTTCATTGGTGTGATAGAAAAGGTATGAATGTCCCTTAAAATCACATACTCCAGGATGATTAGTAAAGCAGTTTCCCTTTGTAGTTTCCTGAAGGATGCCACCATAAGTATAATCTCCTAAAGGTTCATCACAATATGCATACTGTATATTCTCTCCACCTTTATGGTTAGATGATACATTACCGCCATTAGCAGCCCACATGAAATAATATCTGTTTTCATGTTTTGTAAACCAAGGTCCTTCAACATAATTAGGTACATTAAACCTTGTCGGATTTGTCTTAAGTGATATCATATCATCATTTAGGAGACAGTATTTAAGTGTCTGTCCATAGAAAAGATATGCCTGACCATCGTCATCAATAAAAACTGTTGGGTCAATATCATTCCAGTCACCCTTAATAAGTGGTTCACCAATTGCATCCTCATAAGGACCATAAGGTGTATCTGCTACTGCAACACCAATTCCGTATCCTGGAGGTCCGTTAAGAATTACATAGTCTCCAACCTGAATAGTATCATCATACTGAAGAAGTCTTGATAAGTTAATTTTCTTTTCCTTAGATGAATCCTTTACAGTAACATCATCTGCCACTACTTCAAAAGCATTAGCAGACTTTTCTGTTTTAGTAACATAAGGCTGCCCTGAATCATTTCTCAAAATAGGCACATAAAGATAAAATTTGCCATTGCGTTCAACACACTGTGAAGCCCAGGCTCTGTAAACACCCTGATGTCCCCAGGAAAATGAGTCCTGACCAAATATTGAACCGTGATCAGTCCAGTTGATCATATCCTTGGTTGAATAACATTTCCAGTTTTTCATTGTGTAAAAGTCATAATTATCTGTTGCATTATTAGGCTCTAATACATCTTCATCGTGACTTGTAATAAGATACAGAGTATCTCCCACAACCATTGGTGACGGATCCGCTGTGTAGTAGGTCTGCACAATCGGATTATCTGCTTTTGCAACATTAGGTACAATGTTTACCGCTGGCACTGCAAGTGTAGCTGCAAGAGCAAATGACAATACTTTCTTTGCATTTTTTCTTTTCATGTTATAATTCCCCATTTCATTAATTAAAAATAAAACCACCATGATATTATAACACATCATGATGGCTTTTTCACTTGATTTTTATATTACTATTTCACTTTAACTTTTACTACTGAACTAACTTTACCATAGTTTTTCTTATCAGCTGCAAAAGCATCAACCTTAATAAAGTATGTCTTACCCTTTTTAAGCTTTTTGATTACAACACGGGTTTTACGTGTTTTAATACTTTTAACACCCTTTTTGAATTTTTTATCAAGTGTATATCTTACTCTGTAACCCTTGGCATTCTTTGTCTTTTTCCATTTAACAGTAATTTTTTTCTTTTTAGATACTGCCTTAATGGATTTAACTTTACCAGGTACACTTACACTTGTGTCAGCAGCTTTATCTTTAGTCTGAACTGGCGCCATTACAGGTGCCTGTGCAGCAGGTGCTTGTGTTGGGTTTGCAGCAGGTGCTTGTGTTGGGTTTAAAACAGGCGCCTGTGTTGGAGTTGCTGTAGGAACAGATCCCTGAGTAAATTTCCAATAATCAAATCTGAAAAGATTATCCTTTGAATCATCACCTGTAAACACAAGATAAAGATCATGAATTCCTTTTACAACATTTTTATCAAGCTCAATTTTATTCTCAACAAATGTCTTATCATCTGCTCCGGCAACAACATCGCATTCTCCTATACAGTCTCCGTCAGTTGAATCAAGATATAACTCAATCTTTCCGGCAGATTTTCCATTGCCTGCATCTGAAGCACATGAAGCTGTAAATGAAACTGCTCCCCACTGTGTAAAATCAACATTCCTTACACATACATAATCTTCATTCTGGATATCTGTAAGACATACATCTGAAGGAGTATCAGCAACTGGTTCTTTTTCAACACCATACTTACCAAGTCTGTCCTTGTCAGATGCCTTGAGTGAATTGCTGTATTCAATAGTTTCAGCTTCCACACGTTCAAATGGATTAAGAGTATCTACAGCATCAACACCATTATTAGTCATTGGAGCAGTCTCAATTGTTCCATCATCATTATAGGTAATCTCCTCGATTGCAACAGAACGATGATATCCGTGACCATCATTAAGTCTTCCTGTATGATAGAAAATATATGAATGTCCCTTATAATCTACAACACCTGAATGATTTGTAAAGCTTCCGGTTCCATCATTATCTTCCATCGTTTCATCAAGGATAACACCCTTATATTCCCATGGTCCAAGTGGACTGTCTGACATTGAATAGTCAATTCTTTCAGGAATACCATTAGCAGCATAAACCATATAATAATGTCCGTTTCTGCCATAGAACCAAGGTCCCTCTTCATAAAGAGTTGGTCTTCTTACTTTTTTGTTATCAACTCTTATTCCAACACCAAACTGTGACTGTGCATCCTTAAGTTCATCTGATGCATCATTTGCATATTCACCGCTTGATATATATTTGTTATCGTCTGTAACACTTGAAAGTTCTGGAAAATCTCTTGTTTCAAGGTTCCATGTTTTAATACCATTAACAAATCCATCCTCATTAAGATCTTTGTCATAGCTTATCATATCTTCATTAAGCTTTACACAGAAAAGATCCGGATTACCCCAGTAAAGATATGCCTGACCGTCAGAATCAATCCATACAGTAGGATCAATATAGTTAGGAGCTGGTCCAATAAGCGGCTCACCTATTGGATCAACAAATGGTCCTGTTGGAGAATCAGCTACAGCAACTCCAATGGCAGTCTGACCATTTTTCGCATTGATTGGTACGTACATATAAAACTTACCGTTTCTCTCAATACACTGGCAGGCCCAGGAGGAATTCTCCTTTGCCCATTCAAATTCATGATAACTAAGAACAGTTCCATGATCTGTCCAGTTAACCATATCGGTTGTTGAATAACATTTCCAGTCATTCATTGTAAAGAAACCGTTTAATGTCTCATCCTCATCATGTGAAGTATACACATAAAGTCTTCCATCTGAACAGGTCATTGGAGCAGGATCTGCGGTATATACATCCTGAACAATAGGATTAACTGCTTTTGCTTCTTTAACACCACCTGTTGTAAATGCAAGTGTAGAAGCCATTGTTCCACAAAGAACAAAACAAATACATTTTTTGAAAATATTTTTAGTCATGTTTTTTTTCCTTTCATTCATATACTAAAGCTTAATTTTTTTCACCGAAGAAAACTTTCCATTTTTCAGTCCACGAACCTTGAAGTAGTAAGTTTTACTCCTCTTAAGCTTTTTAATTGTAACTGATGTTTTCTTAGTAGTTACCTTCTTAAGATTCTTCTTAAAGTTCCCTTTAACAAGTTCTATTGACTTCTGTTTAACAGAAGCTTTTTTGCAGCAGAAGCATCATTACTTACAGAACACATACTTAACATCATTGCAGCTGCAAGCATATATGCCATGCCTTTTTAAAAAAATCTTCTTTTCACAAAATCCCTCCATTTATGTATTTTTGTTAATTATATATTTTTACCCATAAATAATCTATGATAATAAGTGTATAAATTCTGATAATAAATTACAACAAGTAACATATATAATGAAAAAAACACCTTTCATTTTCATAAAATAATTGATTTTTTGTGCAAAATATAATAATCTATAATTACCCTAAACAATAGTCACTATACATTTTACAGGAGGCAGATTACAATGCTTAAAATAGATGCTGCTGAAAGCAATACAACTCATGCGCCACTATTTACATATAACTATGATTCACATCATGACTGGTGGCTTTTAATACAGACACATACTAGTGCTACATTTGTTATAAACGGTGAAGAAACAACTATGCCGGCCCATACTGCAATGCTTTATCCACCCCGTACTGAGGTTCATTATTATGCTGCTAATAATGAGGCATATTCCGATGACTGGGTTCGTTTTTACACCGATGAATCATTTGTAAATAATGGTCTTGTGCCTACAGAGACCCCTTTTAAGACTATTGAATCTTCTTATATAAGTCAGATAATACAGCTTATAGCTGCTGAAAATTTCTTCAGCAATAAGAACAAGGAGCTTACGATACAGTCTTTATTTCAGATACTGTTTTATAAACTGAATGAATCCCTCTCTAATAAAGATGATGATTTCAGAACGCTTGCATTATATCAGTTGCACAATAATATAAAGACTAATCCAAGCTTTCCATGGACAATTTCTTATATGGCAAAGCAGTTATATGTGTGCCCAAGACTTCTTCACAAGTTCTATTTTGAAGAGTTTGGTATCTCCTGCATCCAGGACGTTATAAAAAACCGTGTAATTCTTGCTAAGGATTATCTCAATAACACAGACTATTCAATCAAAAAAATTGCAACACTGTGTGGCTATTCCAACACAGAGCATTTCAGCAGGCAGTTCAAAAAGGAAACAGGTCTCTCACCAAAGCAGTACAGGGAACAGACCCCTAAATCCGAGTAAATATGTGTTCACATCATATGAGTATATATGTGCACAATAAGCAGTCGTCTTCACCTACTTTAACACATATCTGAAGCTGGCTGCTTAATTTTTATTCAATGACATTCGCATTCATCTTCTCTTCCAGATATTTTTTCAAAAAATAGTTGACAAAACAAGTTTAATGGAATATATTAACTGTATCAGCTGTACTAACCTAGCTAATACGGTTGGTATTATTAATACGGAGGTGATAATTTGTTCAGAATTGATTTGATGTCTCGGACTCCAGTGTACGAACAGATTATTGAACAGTTAGAGAATTTTGTTCTGACCGGCGCCATGAAAAGCGGCGATAAGCTGCCTTCTGTCAGAAGTCTTTCCCTGTCACTGTCAATTAATCCAAATACAATTCAAAAAGCATATTCTGAACTTGATACCAAAGGAATAATATGTTCCGTTCCTGGAAAAGGATCATTTATAACAGAAAAGGCACTTATTATTCTTAAGCAGAATAAGCTCTCACAATTATCAGATTTTGAGAACTTATTGGAAAATCTTATCCTTGCAGGTATAAGTAAAGACGACATCATTGATTGTGTCGAAAAAGTGTATAAAAGGAGTAGAAAGATATGATAAAAACGTATAATATTACAAAACACTTTGGCGATTTTACTGCACTTAATAATGTAAGCTGTTCTATAGACAGGGGGAGTATCTATGGAATGGTTGGTTCAAACGGTGCCGGTAAGTCTACATTTTTAAGACTTTTGTCAGGTGTTTACAGGGCGGACAATGGGAAAATATTTATTAATGATGAACCTGTTTATGAAAATCCGGACGTGAAGAACCGAATATGCTACGTGCCTGATGAGCTCTTCTTCTTACAGGGTTCAAATATGAATCGTATGGCAAAGTTCTATTCTTCCGTTTACAGCAGGTTTGACTATGAACGGTTTAATGATTTAACTAAAAAATTTGGACTTGATCCATCCAAAAACCTCAATACCTTTTCAAAGGGAATGAAAAGGCAGGCAGCTATAATTTTGGCTCTTTCATGCAAGCCGGACTACATGTTTTTTGATGAAACCTTCGACGGACTCGATCCGGTTATTCGAAATCTTGTTAAAAGCCTCATTTGTAGCGATGTTATAGATTACAATTTAACAGCTATAATAACATCCCATTCATTAAGAGAACTTGAGGACATATGCGACCAGCTGGCACTGCTTCATAAAGGCGGACTGGTTCTTGAAAACGATATTAATAATTTAAAGACTAAACAGTTTAAAGTGCAGATTGCATTTAATCATGATTATGATACTGATATTTTTAACTCTCTTGGACTTAATATTCACAACATGAAAAAATCAGGAAGTGTTACAAATATGATCATAAAGGGAAATCATGATGAGACAATTGCAAAACTCAACAGTCTTAAACCTGTTTTAATAGAAGCTCTTCCACTCACTCTTGAAGAAGTGTTTACTTATGAAATGGAAGCCCTTGGCTATTCATTTGAAGATTTTGAATAAGGAGATGACAAAAATGAGTCTTAAAAACAAACCTTCATATACAATATTTAACAGGAATCTTTATAAAGAAAGCATGAGACAGTTACGCTTAATTGGATTAATTACAACTGCACTTCTTATGCTTTGGGAGGTTCTTATTCCAGTTGGCAAATATACCATGATAACTGCAGAAACACATCTGCCGGTAGTTCTTACAATAACAAGCAATTATTTTTGCCTGATTTTTTCCTACACAATAATTGTACCGGTGCTTGCACTGACAGCCTTTAATTTTCTGACGAAAAGAATGACAAGTGACTATTATCATTCATTTCCACAGACAAGAAAATGTATATTCCTTACAATATTTGCAGCAGTTATGACATGGATTACAATTGCTATATTTGTTCCTGCCATCTCATCTTTGTTAATATGCAAAATAATGTCAAAATATCTGGCAATTGATGGCGGACATCTTTTATTATTCTGTCTTTCAATGCTGATATGTTCATTTTTAGTTGCAGCAGCCATTACATTATCCTGCTCAATTACCGGAACATTATTTACAAATATATGTGTTACAGGAATAATTTTATTTCTTCCAAGAATTCTTACTACAGCCATATGTACAATGATTACAAGCTCAAGTATCTTACTTGATTCAGATAATCTTATTACACTTTTGGCCAATAAGTATAATATAGTATTTAACACTATATACGGAATTTTTTATTCCTCAACACCTGCATTTTTCACAAGTGCTTCTTCAATGACATATACATTTATTCTTGGAGTAATATTCTTCGCTGTCTCAATAATTTTATTTACCAGAAGAAAAAGCGAGCTTGCCGGAAATGCTGCAACCAGCAAACATTTACAGACCTCAATTCGTATGTGCGTAGCTCTTCCACTTTGCCTTGCAGGATGTGATGAGCTCTTTAACATAATAAATAATAAAACCACAGCCGACAGAAGTGATATCTTCGCATTATTTGTCATATATCTCCTTGCAGTTATTGCAATGTTTGTATATGAGCTTTTAGCTACCAAAAAATTCAAAAACGTTATAAAATCCCTTCCATCAGTAATTTATCTGGCTGTATTAAATGTACTTATAATCGGTTTTTCATGCCTAATATATAATGTCCAGGTTAATTATTGTCCTGATGCATCAGACATTAAATATATTTCTTTAAATAATGATATTGATGACATGAATTATTTTGAGCAGATGCTTACAAAGGTTCGTTATACAGATGATGATTTCAAACAGTTTGTATCAAAACAGCTTAAACAGACCATTGAACTTGAGAAAAAAAGCAATGATTTCGTTATAAATGATACTAATTCTTCAACCGTAAAGCTTAATATTAAGTCTGGTTTAACTGTTAAAACAAGAACAATAGTCATGAACAAAAAAGAAAATGCAGAATACGACTTATTAATCAATCACGAAGAAATATACAATAAAATATATACTAATCTTCCTGATTACCCATCAAGTAAGGTTACATTAAACTGCGATAATATTTCTAATAATAACAAGGATGTTGCTGCTTTATATAAGACACTCAAGGAGGAGTACAAATCATTATCATATGCTGACATAATAGATAATATGACTACTGCACATCAAAACATATCCATGACAACTACTTTTGATGACACATACTGCTATACTTTTCTTCCTATTTGGAAAAAAACTCCGAAAACACTTGCAATGTATTACAATCTTACTAACAGGTATTTTAAGGAGTCCAATAAGGATAATAGCATATCAGACTTATTCAAAACATCCTTTAAAAACTGTCCTGACAACCAGGATATATCATTTGTACTTAATATTTTAGATGACACTCTTAATAACAATGAGCAGGAATATAGTTTTTATATATCTGCTTATGATGATATGTCATATAAACTGAAAAAATTATCAGATTATTCCGAATATTTAGGCAAATATAATTATGACAGAATACTATCAGAATCAGCCGATTCACCTGCATTTATTGAATTTACTTCGCAAGTATACAATATATTAAATAATCCTGATAATTATAATGATATAACATCTCTTGAAAAACCAGGCTACAAACCGGCAAAAATATCGTATAACTATTATGACACCAAGGCTTCCACTTACAAATGTTATGAATTAAATTTCTTTATTAGTGAAAATGAACTGTCAGATTTAAATTCAATTCATTAAAAAATATTCAAATATTTCAGGTCAAACTCACAGGATACTATATGTTCAATATATAGTATCCTGTTTTTTGTCAGATTTAACCATATTTTTATGAATTATCGCAACTTCATTATGCATTTTGACGATTATTCATTGCATTTTATAAGTTAAGCCTTTTGCCTAATTGTATTTTAATATTATCTTAATATAAAATAAGATAAAGGATGTATCAAATTTTATTTATTTAATTTTTCTTAAGGAGGAGAATATAATCTATGGGGTTTAATTTAAAACGGTTTACAAAGCGTATTATTGCAACTGCACTGGCAGGAGCAATGACAGTAAGTCTGCTTCCACTTGGCGGCAGCAAAACAGCAAGTGCTGCATCAGATGCAGTTATCAATGTTAATACTACCTATCAGGAAATTATGGGATATGGTGGTATGAATCACCCAACATGGGCCGGTGATCTTACATCTTCACAGAGAGAAACAGCTTTTGGTAATGGTAATAATCAGCTTGGATTTCAGATTTTGAGAATTTGGGTTGATTCAAACAGCAACAACTGGTACAAGGAACTTGCTACAGCAAAGGCAGCAGTTTCAAAGGGAGCTCTTGTATTTGCAACGCCTTGGAATCCGCCTGCAGGCCTTTGTGAAAAATTTACCCGTAATGGTAATCCTAATTCACAGAGACTTCGTCATGACAAATATGCACAGTATGCACAGCATCTTAACAACTTCGTTACTTATATGAAAAATAATGGTGTTGATCTTTATGGTATTTCAGTATGTAATGAGCCAGACTATGGTGCAGATTGGACATGGTGGACAGAAAGTGAAATTGTAACATTCCTTAAATACTATGCAGGTTCTATTAAATGCCGTGTAATCGCTCCTGAATCATTTTCATATAACAAGTCATATTACAATGCTATCTTAAATGATTCACAGGCACTTTCAAATGTTGACATCCTTGGAACACATCTTTATGGAACAAGCTACAGCAATTTCTCATACCCTCTTTACTATCAGAAAGCTTCTAATAAACAGCTTTGGATGACAGAGGTTTATTATCCAAACAGCTCAAGCTCAGCAGATGCATGGCCTGAAGCAATTGGTGTTGCAGAGCACATCCATAAAGCAATGGTAAATGGTTTCCAGACATATGTATGGTGGTATATCCGCAGAAGCTACAGCCCAATGCGTGAGAATGGAACAATCAGCAAGCGCGGCCAGTGTATGGCACAGTTTTCAAAGTTTGTACGTCGTGGATACAGACGTGTTCAGGCTACAGAGGTTCCTAATAATGGCATTTATGTATCAGCATATACAGGCGATGGTAAAGCTGTTGTTGTAGCAATTAACAGTGGCTCAAGTAATATAAGCCAGAGGTTTACTATTAACGGTAAAAAAGTAACTAAGGTTGAGCGTTATCGTACATCAGCTTCAGAAAGCCTTGCAAAAACAACATCAAATTTAGAGATTTCTGACAATAGTTTCTGGGCATATCTTCCATCAAAGAGTGTTTCAACATTTGTATGTACTCTTTCAGGACAGACATCATCAGGTGGAAGCTCATCAGGCACAATAACAACTGGTAAGATTTCAAACGGCTGGTACTACATCAAGAACCCGGCAAGTGGCAAATACCTTCAGGTAACAAACAACAATGGTTCTGCCGGAGCCAATGTAGAAGCCGGAAAAGGAACTGGAGTAGCTGGACAGAAATGGTATGTTACAAACTTATCAAATGGTTATGTAACATTCAAGAATGGTCTTGGCAACTTTAACCTTGATGTATACGGCGGTCACACAGCTGACAACACCAAAATGATTATATATAATAATTACGGTGGTGACGCACAGCAGTTTAAGCTTCAGGCTAGTAATACTGCTGGTCAGTATGGAATTCTTACAAAGGTAAGTGGTGCAAAGAGTGGTTTACATCTTAGAGTATTAGACAATACAAATGTTGTAGAGAATGCTTACTGGGGCGGAACAAACCAGGTATGGCAGTTTGAAGCAATCAGATAAAATTAATTCTGGATCAGAAATGCAATAACAATAAATATGAGATTTTACAATACATCCTTTATTCAGGTGCCACAATAATGGCACCTGATTTTTTATATAAAGCAGCAGGCTTAGTGGATTATAATATTCCACAACCTGTCCCTAAACTATCTTATGTCTGCAACCATGCTTCTTACAAACTCTCCCACATATTCTGGAGATTTGCGTCCATACTTTGCAATTATTTTCACAATGGCACTTCCAACAATTACACCATCTGCATGCTTTGACATTTTTTCAGCCTGTTTGGGATTAGATATACCAAATCCTACTGCACATGGAATATTCTTAACATCCTTAACAAGCTTTACCATAGCGCCTATATCTGTTGTAATCTCATTTCTTGTACCTGTAACACCAAGGGATGAAACACAGTATATAAAGCCTGATGCATCACTGGCAATTGTTTTTATCCTGTCATGGGATGTTGGAGCAATCAAAGATATAAGGTCAATATCATACTTTTTACATATAGGATCAAACTCATCCTTTTCTTCATATGGAATATCCGGCAAAATAAGTCCGTCAATTCCTGTTTCCTTACATCTGCTTATAAATTTCTCTGAACCATATGAAAATATCACATTGGCATATGTCATGAAAACCATTGGTACAGTAACTTTTTTTCTTAACTTTATAACAAGCTCAAAAATATCATCAGTAGTAACATTATTATTATCTCCAAGAGCTCTTATATTTGCCTCCTGAATTACCGGTCCTTCTGCTGTAGGATCTGAAAACGGAATACCAAGCTCTATCAAATCTGCTCCGGCATCAACCATTTCATATACTACCTTCTCAGTAGTTTCAAGGTCTGGATCCCCACATGTTATAAAAGGAATAAATGCCTTATGTTTTTCAAATGCTTTATATATATTACTCATAAATATCCTCCCCTCTGTAACGCGCAATTGCTGCACAATCCTTATCTCCTCGTCCAGAAATGTTTATAACCATTATCTGTTCCTTATCCATAGCTGGTGCCAGTTTCATGGCATGTGCAACTGCGTGGGCACTTTCGATTGCGGGAATAATTCCTTCTATTCTTGATAAATACTCAAATGCATTAACAGCTTCATCATCAGTTACAGGAACATATTCTGCTCTCTTAATATCATGAAGGTAAGCATGCTCCGGTCCGATTCCAGGATAATCAAGTCCTGCTGAAATTGAATATACAGGGGCTATCTGGCCATAATTATCCTGGCAGAAATAAGACTTCATTCCATGAAAAATTCCAACCCTTCCTGTATTAACTGTGGCAGCAGTTTCAAAGGTATCAATTCCTCTTCCTGCAGCTTCACATCCAATAAGTCTTACTCCCTTATCTTCAATAAAATGATAAAAAGCTCCAATTGCATTAGAACCACCACCTACACAGGCAAGTACTGCATCCGGAAGTTTTCCCTCTGCTTCAAGAATCTGCATCTTTATTTCCCTGCTGATAACAGACTGAAAATCTCTAACCATCTGTGGAAAAGGATATGGTCCCATAACAGAACCAAGAACATAATGAGTATCATCTATTCTCTTTGTCCACTCCCTGAAGGTTTCAGTTACAGCGTCCTTAAGGGTAGCTGTTCCCGAATCTATGGCATGTACTTTTGCTCCCAAAAGCTTCATTCTGTATACGTTAAGTGCCTGTCTTACAGTATCCTCTCTACCCATAAAAATCTCGCACTCCATACCCATCATTGCAGCAACTGTTGCTGTAGCAACACCATGCTGTCCGGCTCCTGTTTCAGCAATGACTCTCGTTTTTCCCATTCTTTTTGCCAAAAGCATCTGACCTATAACATTATTAATCTTATGGGAACCTGTATGATTAAGATCTTCTCTTTTAAGATAAATCTTACATCCACCAAGCTCCTTTGTAAGTCTTTTGGCATAATAAAGACGGCTTGGACGTCCGGCATAATCATTATAGAGTTTTGTAAGCTCCCTGTTAAATTCAGGGTCATCCTTATACTTAAAATAAGCTTTTTCAACTTCTGTAACAGCATTCATAAGTGTTTCAGGTATGTACTGTCCACCATGAATACCAAATCTTCCTTTAGACATTTCTTATCCTCCTGCATATTTCAATTATTTTATCCTTATCCTTATATCCATCAGTTTCAATACCACTGCTTATATCCAGGGCAAATGTTTCATACTTCATTGCCTTCTGGCAATTGTTTATATTAATTCCACCGGCAAGAAACAAGGGTTTATTACTTGTTTTTTTGTAGGTATCAACTATATTCCAGTCAAAGGATTCCCCTGTGCCACCAGGCAGCCCTTTAACATATGCATCCATCAAAAAATAATCTGCCGGATGAGTATCAGGATTATCTATGCAATTGACATCACGTACTCTGATTGCCTTAATAACAGGCTTTCCGGTAAGCTCCTTAAGCCGTAATATATAGTCATTATCTTCATCTCCATGAAGCTGTGCAATATCAATGATATCATCTTCAAGAAGCCTGACAACATAATCAATGTCTGCATTAACAAATACACCCACTGCCTTGATTCTGTCATCAAGAATATCTCTGAATCTGGCAGCATCTTTTCCGGTGATTTTTCTTCTGGTATCTGCAAAAACAAAACCTGCATATTCAGGAAGTGCTTCATTTACAAATGAAATATCATCTTTTCTCATCATTCCACAAAGTTTTATTTTACATACCATACTAAATACCCCTTAATCTGTTAATCATGTCCTTTTTGTCATTGCTTCTCATAAGAGTTTCTCCAATCAATACGGCATCGGTCTCATTCATAATAAGATTACGTATGTCGTTTTCATTTTTGATGCCACTTTCAGATACATAACAAATGTCCTCAGGCACATACTTTCTTAGGCGAATGGAATTATAAATATCCACCTGGAATGTTTTCAGATCCCTGTTATTTACTCCGATAATATCAGCACCAGCCTTAAGAGCCCTCTCTATTTCTCTTTCATCATGTGCCTCAACAAGAGCACTAAGACCAAGTGACTTTGCAAGTTTGCCTAACTGTAAAAGCTCGGAATCATCTAAAATGGCGCATATAAGAAGTACTGCATCTGCCCCCATACATTTTGCCTGATAAATCATGTACTCATTTATTGTAAAATCTTTTCTTAAAACAGGGATGGAAACCTCTTTTTTTATATTTTTAAGGTATTCATCACTGCCCTTAAAATAATATGGCTCTGTAAGACAGGATATTGCATCTGCACCTACAGCCTCATAATCCTTAGCAATCTCAAGATAAGGAAAATCCTCGGCTATCAGTCCCTTAGATGGAGATGCCTTCTTTACTTCGCATATAAAGGAAATTTCCTTCTTCATCAAGGCCTTTTTGAAAGGAAAATCTGTTGAAATATCCTTACCTTCCGCCTCTTTTCTAAGTCTTACAAGGGATTCCATCTTCATCTCATATTCAATACGTTCTCTTGTCTTTGCTGCTATTTCATCTAATATCATACAAATAAGTCCTTTCATTCATTAGTTGCTTTAACAAAATCATTGAGCTGTTTTAATGCGGCTCCTGACTCTATAGCTTCTGTAGCCATTCTGATTCCTTCTTCAATTGAAACCTGTTTTACAATATGAAGTGCTGCACCGGCATTAAGAAGAACTGCCTCTCTCTTTGGTCCCTTTTGGCCCTTAAGAATATTGGTAAGAATCTCTGCATTTTCCTTAGGATCTCCTCCAGTAAGTTCGGATTTATCACATCTTTCGAACCCAAATTCTTCTGGGCAAATCTCATATTTTGATATATTGCCATCTATCATTTCGACAATCTTTGTTGGTGCACACATTGATATTTCATCAAGTCCATCCACTCCATGTACAACCATGGCTCTTACAACACCAAGTTCATAAAGGGCACGGGCCATAGGCTCCATTAAGGCTTCATCATATACACCTAAAAGCTGATAATCATTATGGGCAGGATTTGTAAGTGGTCCAAGTATGTTAAAGACTGTAGGAACACCGATTTCCTTTCTTACAAGTCCTACATATTTCATTGCACTGTGATATTTCTGTGCAAACATAAAACACATATTATTGTTTTTAAGAATCTCAGCATTCCTGTCAGGCTCCACCAAAAGATTTACTCCAAGTGCCTCCAGACAATCTGCTGTACCACATTTGCTTGATGCTGCACGGTTTCCATGCTTTGCAACTCTTACTCCTGTCGAACTAACAACAAATGCTGCCGTTGTTGATATATTAAATGAATTGGATGCATCTCCACCGGTTCCTACAATCTCAAGAACATCCATTCCATCCTTGTTAAGTGCTGTTGCATGACTTCTCATTCCATATGCACAAGCAGCAATCTCATCAACAGTTTCTCCCTTAATATGTAAGGCAGTTAAAAATGCTGCTGTCTGTGACTGAGTTGTATTTCCTGACATAATTTCATTCATTACCTCAAGTGCTTCTTCTTTTGTAAGGTTAGTACCTTCTGTTATTTTTTTGATAGCTTCCTTAATCATATTTATCTCCTGCCTTTACTCTTATTTTAAGAAATTTTCAATTATAGTTTTTCCATACTCTGTAAGTATTGATTCCGGATGAAACTGAACACCATATACCGGGTATATTCTGTGTTCCACAGCCATTATCTCCTCATCATCTGTAATTCCTGTAACCAAAAGGTCCTCAGGCATTGTTTCCTTCCTTGCTGCAAGTGAATGGTACCTTGCAACATTTATTCTTTCATCAAGTCCTTTAAATAATTTGGAATTATTGTCAATCTTAATGTTTGATTTCTTACCATGCATAAGCTTTTTTGCATAGCTTACTGTTGCTCCAAAAACCTCACATATAGCCTGATGTCCAAGACAAACTCCAAGTATAGGCACCTGACCTTTAAATTGTCTAATAATCTCTTCACAATATCCTGCATCTGCCGGTTTACCAGATCCCGGAGATATAATAATGTGGCTTATATCAAGCTCCTTTATCTGGTCAGGCGTCATCTCATCATTTCTAATAACCTTTATGTTCTCGTCAATGCTTCCAACAAGCTGATACAGGTTATATGAAAAACTGTCATAATTATCAATTAAAAGAATCATCATAACACCTCCGCTTTCTGTGAAATTTCAATTGCAGCAAGACTTGCCTTTGCTTTGTTTATGCATTCCGTATATTCATTTTCAGGAACACTGTCTGCAACAATTCCTGCACCACTTCTTACAAATACCTTGTCATTCTTTTTAAAGGCAATTCGGATTGCAATACATGTATCAAGATTGCCCTTGAAGTCCAGATAACCTATAGCCCCGCCGTATATTCCACGTTTATTATTTTCAAGTTCATTTATAATTTCGCAGGCTCTGATCTTTGGTGCTCCTGATAAGGTTCCTGCCGGCAATACTGCATCCACTGCATCAATTGCATGTTTATCTTCTCTTATAACTCCTTTTACTGTAGAACCAATATGCATTACATGTGAAAATCTTTCGATTGACATATATTTTTCAACTTCAACACTTCCAAACCTGCTTATCTTACCAAGATCATTTCTTCCAAGATCAACTAACATATTGTGCTCGGAACATTCTTTCTCGTCAGAAAAAAGTTCCTTTTCAAGCTTTTTGTCTTCCACATCATTTTTCCCTCTAGGTCTTGTTCCTGCTAATGGAAATGTGTGAAGTACTGATTTTTCAAGTTTTACAAGTGTTTCAGGAGAGGCACCTGCCACCTCAATATCATCACCCGAAAAATAAAACATATATGGTGAAGGATTTATAGTTCTTAGTACCCTGTAGGTATCAAAGAGACTTCCTGAAAAATCAGCCTCAAGTCTGTTAGACAATACAACCTGGAAAATATCTCCTTCGCAAATATATTTTTTTGCCTTTTCAACCATGTCACAAAATGTTTCTTTATCAAATAATGCCCTGTAATCTGACTCAAGTCTTGCAGGCTCAACATCCTTTTCCTTTCCGTATTTAAGAATGTTAATAATTGTATTAATATCCTCTACAGCCTTTATGTAATTATTTTCAAAATCTTCTGTTTTGGCATTGGCTATAACAAACATCTTCTGTCTGACATTATCAAAAACGATTACCTTGTCAAATAACATTAAATCAAGATCATTAAACCCTTCTTCATCATTGGCATCAAGGTTAAGCTTTGGTTCGCTGTATTTTATGTAATCGTATGCAAAATATCCAACAAGTCCACCAGTGAAGCTTGGAAGTCCGTCTATATCAGGACTTGTATACTCCTTCATAATATTTTTAATGTACTCTCCAGGATTGCTGGTCTTAATCTCATTAATTAATTTGCCATTAACATCTGTAATTTTTAAAAGACCATTAAGACATGTAACGCAAAATAATGGTTTGTAACCAAGAAAGGTATATCTTCCCCACTTTTCCTGATTTTCGGCACTTTCAAGCATGTAACAGTGTCTGCTTTCGTTCATAAGCTTTTTCAAAGCCTTAATTGGTGTAATGAAATCCGAAAAAATTTCCCTGCACACCGGAATCATTTTGTAATCATCCTTAAATTTCACTGCATTTTTTAAATCTGGTTTATACATTTTTATCCTCCTTTTTGAGGGTTCACTTAAAATGAATATTTGCAATAAAAAAGTCCCTGACAAACTTATAAAAGTCTGTCAAGGACGGAAATACAATTACCGCGGTGCCACCTTGATTCATGAAAAATTATATATCTAAATATCTTACAGAATGTATCAATCATATATATACAATGCTAACTCTGTCTGTACTTAAATAATAATATAATTATACTTCATGCACTTTCTGAATACCATCATATTCATTGCAACTAACGTATGCATACGTCATGGAATACTAAGATCTAGAGTTCATATAAACTAAAATCCTTTGACCATGCCCTCAGTGGTCCATTTGAAATACTGCGTTCTACCGGATTCTCAGCCACCCCGGCTCTCTGTGAGTGCACATATAACGTTATCTCCACGTCATCGGTTTAAGTGAACCATATTTAATTTAAAATTATTATATTACGATAAATCATTATGTCAACCACAAATCATTAATTTATATTTTTTTTAGATAATTTCTGATTAACATCTATATTCTGGTGTAGGTCATATACCTGTAGGGAATATCTCCGTCAACAGATTTTTCGCAGCTTACATCAAAAAGTTCCTGGTCAAATTCTGGAAAATATGCATCTCCTTCGATATAAGCATCAATAAGAGTTATATACATATTTTTAACAAAATTAAGAGCTTCCCTATATAACCTTTCGCCACCAGCAATATATATCCTTCTGCTATCATCCTTAAATCTTTCAAACACTTCATTAAGGTTCTTCATTGTAATAAGATTACCACCACTAAAATTCTTTGTGTTTGACAAAACAATATTGAGTCGGTTTGGAAGGGGACGCCCTATCTCTTCATAGGTGCGCCTTCCCATTACAACAATATTGCCTGTTGTAAGCTCCTTGAATCTTTTCTTCTCACCCTCAATATTCCAGGGAATAAGACCATCACGTCCTATCACCCTGTTTTTAGAATAAGCAACAATTAAATCTGCATTATCAGGATACTTCATATAGACCTCCATACGATTACGCCAACTTATTAAATGCCTGTTCAAGATCTTCAATAATATCATCAATATGCTCTGTTCCAATTGAAAGTCTTATTGTATTAGGCTTAATACCCTGATCTAAAAGTTCTTCCTCTGACAACTGAGAATGAGTTGTTGTTGCAGGATGTATAACAAGACTCTTAACATCGGCTACATTAGCAAGAAGTGAGAATATCTCAAGATTATCAATAAACTTATGGGCTTCCTTTACCCCACCCTTAATCTCAAATGTAAATATAGAACCGCCACCATATGGGAAATACTTCTCATAAAGCTTATGGTCTGGATGATCCTTTAATGAAGGATGATTAACCTTTTCAACTAATGGATGATTTGAAAGATATTCTACAACCTTCTTAGTATTCTCAACATGTCTGTCAAGTCTTAATGATAATGTCTCAATACCCTGAAGAAGTAAAAATGCGTTGAAAGGTGAAATTGTAGCTCCTGTATCTCTCAAAAGAATTGCTCTGATATATGTTACAAAGGCAGCAGGACCTGCAGCTTTAACAAATGATACACCATGATAACTTGGATTAGGTTCAGCAATAAGAGGATACTTGCCGCTTGCACTCCAGTCAAAATTACCTGAGTCAACAATTACACCACCAAGTGTTGTACCATGTCCGCCAAGGAACTTTGTTGCAGAATGAACTACAATATCAGCACCATATTCAATTGGTCTAATAAGATAAGGTGTTCCAAATGTATTATCAATAACGAGTGGAAGTCCATGCTTGTGAGCAATTTTTGCTATCTCTTCAATATCAGGAATATCACTGTTAGGATTACCAAGAGTCTCAAGATAGATTGCTCTTGTATCTTCTTCTATAGCATTCTCAACCTCTGCAAGATCATGTGCATTAACAAATGTTGTTCTGATTCCATAATGTGTAAGTGTATGCTCTAAAAGGTTGTAGCTTCCTCCATATATTGTTTTCTGTGCAACTATATGTCCACCGTCAGCAGCAAGTGCCTGAATTGTATAATTAATTGCAGCTGCACCAGATGCAAGTGCAAGTGCTGCTACACCGCCTTCTAGAGCTGCAACTCTTTTTTCCAAAACATCCTGAGTTGAATTAGTAAGACGTCCATATATATTTCCAGGATCACTAAGACCAAATCTCTGTGCTGCATGTTCTGAATTGTTGAATACATAAGATGCTGTCTGATAAATTGGAACTGCTCTTGCTCCTGTTTCTCCATCAGGCTTTTCCTGTCCAACATGTAACTGTAATGTTTCAAATCTGTATTTACTCATAATAATCGTCCTCGACTTTCATATCATTTTGATAGGTTTTGCTTATGTCTGAATAATATATCATAAAACCTAGCAAGTCAATATGATATACAGTCTTTTCTTTTACATAATATTTATTATTACCTATAGTAAAAAGCTATAACCCACATGCTTTGGTCAAAATAAATCTCACAAATAAGTAGTTTATACTTAATAAGTATAACTTGCGGCAGTAACTTTTAATATTATTTTTTTAAGCTACTTATTGTAAACTATATATTATTATGGTAAACTTATATGCATATTATGTTTAATACGAGGAGGATATTATGCTAGAAAAATTCGACAAAATCATCACTCAGATTGATGGTTTTGTATGGGGAGTTCCACTTATTGTTTTAATACTCAGTGTTGGAATATTTCTTACAATAAGATTAAAAGGTCTTCAGATTACAAAACTGGCAAAAGGTGTAAAGCTTATGTTTCGCAAGGATCCTGACGGAAAAGGTGAGATAACAAGCTTTGCTGCACTGTGTACGGCACTGTCCGCAACAATTGGAACAGGTAACATCGTTGGAGTTGCCACTGCCCTTGTTGCCGGAGGTCCAGGAGCTTTATTCTGGATGTGGATTGCTGCACTGTTTGGAACAGCAACCAAGTTTTCAGAATGTATGCTGGCTGTTAAGTATCGTGTTGTTACAGATGACGGACACATTTTAGGTGGACCATTCTACTATATTGAAAGAGGAATGGGCAAAAAATGGAAATGGCTTGGCAAGATATTTGCATTTTTCGGAGTAACAGTAGGATTATTCGGAATCGGTACATTTACTCAGGTAAACGGAATTTCAAGTGCAGTCTGTAACTTCTTTGATCCAAAGAAAGCATGTACAGTAAGTATTCTTGGTCGTCCTTATTCAATCACAATTGTTATTACAGGAATCATTCTTACATTTTTTGTTAGTCTTGTATTAATTGGTGGTCTTAAGAGAATATCAAAAGTTGCTGAAGTTGTTGTTCCTTTCATGGCAATTTTATATGTTACTGCAGCACTTTTAATAATTATATTCAATATCACAAAGGTACCTGGTGCGTTTGTTGAGATAGTCCAGAGTGCATTTGGTCTTCGTGCAGTATCAGGTGGTATCTTTGGTGCTATTATAGTTGCAATGCAAAGTGGTATTGCAAGAGGTATCTTTTCAAATGAAGCCGGTCTTGGTAGTGCTCCTATTGCTGCATCAGCTGCAAAGACAGAAGAACCTGTTGAGCAGGGTCTTGTATCAATGCTTGGTACAGTAATTGATACTCTTATCATATGTACACTTACCGGTCTTTCAATTGTTATTACTGGTGCATGGGATATGGGACTTGAAGGCGTTGCTGTAACAACTAAGGCATTCCAGATTGGACTTCCTTTCCCTGCAGAGGTTGCTTCACTTATACTTATGGTTTGCCTTGTATTCTTTGCATTTACTACAATACTTGGCTGGGATTATTATAGTGAAAGATGTCTTGAATATCTTACCAATTGTAATCTTAAGGTAGTAAAGGTTTACAGATGGATATACATACTTGCAATCTTTATCGGACCATATATGACAGTTGCTGCAGTATGGAATATTGCAGATATATTTAATGGTCTTATGGCAATACCAAACTTAATTGCTCTTGTTGCTCTTAATGGAGTTGTTGTTGCTGAGGTAAGAGAATATACTAAAAGATTTAAAGCATAATTAAGTAAAAGACTTAAAGCATAATTAAGCCTTTCAAAACTTAATCATTAAAAAGTTACAGATTACTAAAGCTTATAAAGCCTTGTAATCTGTAACTTTTTTATAGGTATATTTAAAAGTGTATTTTAATAAATCAGTTTTATTATATTTGATATCAGTAGAATTCTAATCTGACTGATATATCTGATATATTACTGACACAATGCGTCAACTAATTCATCCATCATTTTTTCTGAATCATCATTCAGGGCAGATCTGATTGTTACAACCGGTTCAATAATCTCAATATCCTGAAGTGTCTCTACTATCGCACGCATGTGTTTAGCCGCCATAGGTGCCCAGGTTCCATTCTCCATAAAACCAACCTTACGTTTCTTATATCCCTTTGATTTAAGCCTTGCAAGGAACATATCCATAGCCGGGAATAGACCTCCGTCATATGTTGGTGAAGCCAGAACAAGTCTGTCATACCTGAATGCATCTTCAACAACTTCAGCAATATCATCCCTTGAAAGATCGAATACTGATACCTTTTCTCCCTTGCTTTCAAGTTTTTCGGCAAGCTTGTATGCTGCCTTTTTGGTATTACCGTGAATTGATGCACAAGCAATTACAATACCCTTATCTTCCGGCATATAGCTGCTCCATACATCATATTTGCCAATATAATACCCAAGGTTTTCCTTAAGAATAGGACCATGTAAAGGACATATTGTCTGAATATCTCTTGCTGCAAACTTCTTAAGAAGAGCCTGCACCTGCGCTCCATATTTACCAACAATATTCATATAATATCTTCTTGCTTCACAAGTCCAGTCCTCATCAGTATCAAGAGTTCCAAATTTACCGAATCCATCTGCTGAATATAATATTTTCGAAGAAGAATCATAAGTAACCATTACCTCCGGCCAGTGAACCATTGGAGCCATGATAAAGCTAAGTTCATGTCCGCCAAGCTTCAGTGTATCCCCTTCTTTTACAACAAGCTTTTTATCTGTAAGATCAATATTAAAGAACTGGCTCATAAAGGTAAATGTCTTGGCATTACCTACCAATATTACATCAGGGAATTCCTTAACAAGTCTTAATATTGAACCGGAATGGTCTGGCTCCATATGAGATACAACAAGATAATCCGGTTTTCTTCCTCCTAAAACCTCTGAAAGCTTGGAAAACCATTCATCCTCTCCCCTCATATCAACTGTATCCATAACAGCAATCTTCTCATCCATTATTACATATGAATTATAAGATATTCCATTAGGTACAATGTACTGGCCCTCAAACAGATCAATATCATGATCATCTACTCCAATATAAAATGTATTCTTTGCAATTTCCATCATAAATGAATCCTCCTTAATCTAAGTTTACTGCTTAGTCATTCTATTAGTAAAATAATTTAAAAATCATACCTGCCTGTATGTTTTTATACCTTCCTCAAGTCTTTTAAGACCATCTTTAACAAGTTCTTTTGGACAAGCAATATTCATCCTTAAAAATCTTCTTCCTGCCTCTCCATAGCTTGCACCAGCTGATATATACAAACCTGTTGTGCTTCTGATATGAGCAGCAAGCTTGCGTGAATCATCTGTAATATTACTGCAGTCAAGCCAGAGAAGGTATGTTGCATCTGATGCAACAAGGCTAATATTCTTAATATTATTATTAATATAATCAGCTACGAGGCACTTATTATTATAAATATATTCTCTTAACTCATCCAACCACAAGGCACCCTTCTCATATGCCGCAAGGACCGCTTCAATTGCAAAAACGTTAGGTTCTGCCACCTCATCAGTATTAATGCCTCTCCATACCCTGTGTCTCAAATTAGGATCAGCCACAACAATACAAGCAGTCTGAATACCTGCAATATTAAATGTCTTTGTTGGTGCAATACAGGTTATACTTATCTTCTTACATATCTCAGATGCCGAGGCAAAAGGAATATATTCTTTACCAGGGTCAGTAAGATCACAATGAATCTCATCAGATAATACTATAACATTATATTTGTGGCACAGTTCACCAACCTTAATAAGGCTTTCCCTGTCCCATATCTTTCCTGCTGGATTTTGAGGGTTACACAGAATCATAAGTGTTGTCTGTGGATCAGAAAGCTTTTTTTCAAGATCATCAAAATCCATAGAATAGATACCATTTTCATATTTCAGTTCATTTTCAAAAACGACACGACCATTATTTAAAATAGAATTATAGAAAATATTATACACAGGCGTCTGTATAACAACCTTCTCAGCAGGTGTTGTAAGCTTTCTGACGATTGAAGAAATAGCTGCAACCACCCCGGTACAAAACATCATGTATTCTTTTTCAAATACTATATTATGTCTTGTGCTCCACCAGTTTATATAAGCGTCATACCAGGCATCAGGAACGTCAGCATAGCCAAAAATGCCATGTGACACCCTGTTTTCTAATGCACTGATAACCTCCGGTGCTGTCTTAAAATCCATATCAGCTACCCACATTGGAAGTTCATCCAGTCCTACATCCCACTTTAATGAGTTTGTATCGCGTCTATTAACAATTTCATCAAAATGATACTTCATAAAGTACTCCTTCCCGTTAGAATTCTAGCCTTCACATATAATCTTTGTCTTTGAAGGATCAATCTTATCCTTCTCTAATATAAGATTATCAATATGTTCTGCCCTTATTATACCCGATGAAGGGTTCATAACACTATCTATTTTACTGTTAATATCTGCATCAACAGAAGAATACTCAAAAGCCAGAGTTGTATTAATAAGCTTGCAGTTTTTCATAACAAGATTATCTATATAACACATTCCCTGAAGACTTTCTATTGTGCAGTTAATAAGTGTGAGATTTTTGGCATTCCAACCAAGATATTCACCAGATATAAATGAATCGTATACTGTAACATTATCAGTATTCCAGAAAGAATCTTTAGAAAGCATATTAGCTCCATGAATTTCAACATTCCTGCAACCATCAAATGAATAGTTGCCCACAAGTTTAAAACCATCAATCCTGACATTGTTGGTATTCATGGCAAAATAGTCACCTTTAGCAGTAACATTATTAAGTTTAACATTATTACAGCTCCAGAGAGTTTCTGCAGCATCAACAAAAGTAACATTATTAAGAGTGAGATTATTGCATCTTCTGAAGTTCTTAGGAGCTTCAATTAGTGCATTATCAACAGTTACATCATCAGAATACCATACACCAGCTCTTGCCATATCAAACCATGTACAATCTGTAGCATGAATATCCTTTGCATACCACAGAGGATACTTCCACTTAAACATACTTCCATATAAGGCAATTCCCCTGCTCTCCTTCAAAGGAGATTCGCCATCGTCAAATATGGTATCATATATATCCGTATTCTCTTGCTTAAATAATGCCCTTTCACCTATCAGGAATTCCTGTCTAATAACTTTTCTGTCACAACTCATCCTTATTATCTCCCATCACATAATAATATTGTATATCTTTAACGCTCATTATAACATTTTATATTGTTTTTGCAATCGAACATAATTTGAATAGATGTTCATAATTTATAATTTATAAAATCAAAGGATTCAAGTTTTCATTTCACTTATCAATTTTAGAGTTTTCATTAGCCCAGGTAATTGAAATTGTTGTACCTTCATCTTTATAGCTTTTCAGATTAATTACCCCACCTGTAAGCTCGCATATATGTTTTACAATCGCAAGACCAAGCCCTGTACCCTGGCGTTCTCTGGAACGGCTTTTGTCTACCCTGTAAAATCTTTCAAATATACGATTCTGATGCTCTTTTGGAATACCAATACCATTATCAGAAACCTGGAATTCTGTATTGCTTCCATTATTATTAAGGGTAATAAGTACATAACCACCATCATTATTATACTTAATAGCATTTTCAATAAGATTATAGGTAATTTCTTCAGCAAACTCCTTGCCTATTCTTATTCTTGCATTATCACAGCCCTGGTACCTTAGCTGGACCCTTCGCTTATCAGCATTAACTGAAAGCATCTCAACCGTATCCTTTACAATTTCAGCAAAATTAACCACCTCAAATGTGGAATCATATGCCTTTGCATCAAGCTTTGAAAGCTTAATAATATCATTTATAAGATTTAAAAGCCTTTTTGCGCTCTTATGTATCTCATTGGCAAAATGAATCACATCTTCATCTTTTTTTACAACGCCATTCTCAATAAGCTCAGCGTATCCTGATATTGCAGTCAGAGGTGTCTTAAGCTCATGTGACACATTTGCGGTAAACTCCTGTCTGATATTTGCAGACTCAAGGATATCAACATGCTGTTGGCGAATCTTATGAGTAAAAGGAATCAGCTCAGGATATATTTTGTCCTCATCAATATATTTTCTCTCAAGATTATCAACAATATCATCAATTGGATCTACTATAGACTTTGTAAGAAAAAATGATACAATAAGGCATATAACAACCAATATAAGAACAACTGCTAAAACAGCAGGAATAACCGACCAGACAATATGAACAACACTTTCATATTCCTTTCCTACTCTTAAAACAGTTCCACTATCAAGTTTTTTTGCATAGTAAAAAATACTTTCTGACATTGTAGTAGAATTTCTTATGTCTTCATGTTCACCTTCTAATAAGGCACCTGAGACCTCAGGTCTGTTAAGATGGTTTTGCAGGGTTGACGGATCAGCATATGAATCATATTTGACACTTCCATCAGCATTAATAATAGTAACACGAATATCCGTTGGTACTGCATCCAGAACATCTTCACTTAAATCTGCATTATCAATTAATTCAGCTGCAAATTTCAATTCTTCAAAAACCTCAGTCTTAAGTTTTGCAGAAAAAATAACATACATCAGCAAGATTGCAGAAAAAATAGAAAATACAGAAATACATATCATTCGTAAATTTATTTTTTTCTTCATTCCAGTTTATACCCCACATTTCGCACTGTTATAATATAAACACCGGCATCTCCAAGTTTTTTTCTCAGAGTCTTAATATGCATATCTATGGTTCGTGACTCTCCAACATAATCAAAGCCCCATACTGAATTCATAATTGAATCTCTTGACATTACAATACCAATATTGGACATAAAAAGCTTCAGGAGCTCATATTCCTTATATGTAAGCTCTATCTGAACCCCATTCACCAGACAAACGTGACGTACTACATCTATTTCTAAGTTTTTATAGGAAAGCACAGACTCCTCATCTGATCGTATTCTACGAAGTAAAGCCTTCACTCTGGATATCAGCTCCATAACACCAAAAGGCTTTGTAATATAGTCATCTGCTCCAAGATCAAGACCCTTAACAGTATCAATTTCTGAAACCTTGGCTGTTACCATAATAACAGGCAGATGTTTTGTTCGTGAATTGCTTCGTAATTTTCCAAGGACTGATAAACCATCTTCACCGGGAAGCATTATATCAAGCAATATCAAATCTGGAAGTTCATTTTTAATTTCCTTCTGAAATGAAATGGCTTTATCAAAACATTTAACCTCAAATCCACTGCTTTTTAAAGCATACTCCTCAATTTCCTGAATATTATTATCATCTTCGACGATATAAATCAGCATAACAATCACCTTCCAAAGATATTATTCAAATTCTTTAATCATATAATATTTCTTCTGATATTCAGCAAGCTTTTCCTTATAAAACTCACTATTTTCCCTGGTAATTCTTGAATACAGATGAAGCTGATATTTTTCAGTTTCAAGTGCAATCTCCTCTTCTGCAATATTTGAACAGTGACCTGCAATTCTGTCAAGAGATGAAACTATATCAGTAAGTGCCATTCCAAGCTCTACAGAGCATTCTCCTTTTGCAAGACGCATATTATGATTCTTTCGTATTTTTTCCTTCAAGGATTTAATTACTTCATATAATGGTTCAACTACCACGGCAGCATCCTTATCATCATGAACAAAACACTTGATGGTATTTTCGACAACCTCGTATGTTGCATTAAATATGATGTCTCTTTCAGCACAGGCCTGTACTGAAAAATTCTCTCCATTTTTGTTCATCTTACGAAGGGTAAATGCAATGCCCTTCAGATAATCTGATATACGTTCATAATCTATAACACACTTGGCAAATTTGTTGACCTGTCTGCTGTCTTTTTCAGATAACTGTTTAGATGTCAGCTTTGTCAAATATGCTGAAAGTTCATCTTCTTTGTTATCAATGATATCCTCAATCTCAATTACTCTTGTAATCTCATTCTCATCGTAAGAGGCTCCACTTTTTACAACCAGCGCCATAGCCTCTTCCACAAGAGATGCTATATCACATACAGCTGTTTTACACTGGGCAACAGCAAATGCAGGGCGTTTGAGAAATCTCTCGTCAAGAACAGGCACTTCCTTTTCTGCTACACTGCCATTAATCTCTTCCTCTGTTAATGGAATGGTAATATAGGCAAGCTTCTCAATAAGCTTAACAGCAGGAAGAAGTACAAGGGTCGCTGCAATATTAAAAAAACTGTGGATTACGGCAATAGTTGCACCATTTGCAGTTTCAGAAAGAATTCCGAAATGAACAACTGCATTAATACCGTAAAATACTGTCATAAATAATGCTGTACCAATAAGATTAAAATACAAATGAATTAATGATGCTCTCTTTGCATTCTTGCTGGCTCCAATTCCGGATATAAGTGCAGTAATACAGGTACCAATATTCTGTCCCATAATGACTGGTATTGCAGCTCCAACACTTACTGAACCTGTAAAACACATTGCCTGTAATATACCGACGGATGCAGAGGAACTTTGAATAATTGCTGTAAGACCTGCACCAACAAGCATTCCAAGTAAAGGATTTTCAAATGCAGTAAAAAGACTTGTAAACTCTGGAATATCAGCTAATGGTTTAACAGCAGAGCTCATTGATTCCATTCCAAACATAAGAACTGCAAATCCAAGTAAGATTGTTCCAATATCATTCTTACGGTCATTTTTAATAAATACAAGAAGCACAACACCAATAATTGCAAGAACTGGCGTAAATGATGATGGTTTCAGTAACTGTATCCATATATTATCCCCGCTAAGTCCGGACAAACTTAAGATCCATGAAGTAATGGTTGTACCAATATTAGCACCCATAATAACCGGAGCTGCCTGATTAAGCTTCATAATACCTGAGTTAACAAAACCAACAACCATAACTGTTGTTGCAGATGAAGACTGTATTACAGCAGTAACACCAGCTCCAAGTAGTACAGCTTTGACAGGATTATTGGTCATATGTTCAAGTATCAGTTCTAATTTGCCTCCGGCAAGCTTTGAAAGGGCATCTCCCATTGTTTTCATACCGTACAAAAACAGGGCAAGACCACCTATCATATTAAGTATCATAAATATATCCATTCTCTTTATTCCTTTCAGTAGCATCAATTAATTATCATATGCATAATTATACTTACTCTATTTCCATTTAATTTTACATAATTCATGTAAAATCTGAATAGGTTTCAATGTAAAATCTATGTAAAATTCACTCCCGAATTTTACAAAAAGAGGGCCCCGCCTTACCGATTTTCAATCGTTAAAGCGAAAGCCCCCTTAAAGATATTTTTAATTAATCATTATACTCTTTTTCTGAATGAAGAACGCTTCCATCCGCTGCAATAATGTATTCATACTCAAAGGTTGAACTTTCAAAGTTTACCTCATAAGTAATCTGACCATTTTTGTGCTCTTTTTCCACCTCAAGATCAAATACTTCATTCTCTTTAACACCTGCTTTTGAGAGTGCTATCTTCTTTGCTTTTGAAGCAGTAATAACATTCTTCATAGAAGCAAGCTTTATTGTACCCTTAGCCTTACCATAACTTCCCTGGCCAAGACTTCTTATGCCCTTTATAGTATACTTATAGGTACGTCCATTCTTAATCTTTTTTATCTTAAACGTAAGATCATCAGAATCCATAATGATTACCGATGCCTTATAGCTTTTTCCTTTATTATCCTTAACTTTGACCCTTACATTCTTATATTCCACATCCTGTTGAAATTCTACATCAACAACGCCATTCCCCTTATACTCCGCTTCCTCAATTAATGGAGTTGCCGCAAAGATGTGTGTTGGCTGAAATCCTGTTAAAACAATTGCACCTGCAAATAAAACAGCTGCTGCTTTTTTACTAATTACAGATTTAGTCATGATCTGTGTACCTCCTTATTATCGTTCCACCGCCAATTACAATGTCACCATCATACAATACTGCTGACTGTCCCGGTGTCACAGCCCTTTGTGGTTCGTCGAAAATGATGTGAGCACTATGCTCGCCTGTAGGAATAACCCTTGCCGGCTGTTCTTTGTGTCTGTATCTTATCTTTGCATTACACCTGAATTCAACTTCAGGAACATGACCACTTATCCAGTTAAAATCATCCACATAAACATCCCTTGTGAATAAATCATCATTGTTTCCAAGTATAACCTCATTAGTTTCAGGTCTGATTCCAAGTACATAATATGAGCTTTTACCTGGAACTCCAAGACCCCTTCTCTGCCCAATCGTATAATGAATTATTCCCTTGTGTTGGCCTAAAATATTACCTGATGTATCTACAAAATTACCTGGTTTATACACCTTTCCGGTATATTTTTCAATTACTCCTGCATAATCACCATCCGGAACGAAACAAATATCCTGACTATCCGGTTTATTGGCATTAATGAAATTATTCTCCACGGCCAGCTCCCTGACCTTGGTTTTTCTATACTCTCCCAGAGGAAACATGGTGTGAGCCAGCTGTTCCTGGGTTAATGAATATAAGACATAACTTTGATCCTTAGTATCATCAACAGCCTTTTTCAGATAAAATATACCATCCTTTTCTTCAATCTGTGCATAGTGTCCTGTAACAATATAATCACATCCAAGAATCCTTGCTCTTTCATAAAGCTTATCAAATTTCATATATCTGTTACAGTCAACGCATGGATTAGGTGTAATACCCTTTTCGTAGCATTCTGTGAACTTACATATAACTTTTTCTTCAAATGCATCCTTAAAATTGAAAACGTAAAAAGGCATTCCAAGTTTATAAGCAACAGCTCTTGCATCCTCTGCATCATCAAGTGTACAACATGTTTTGGACACTTTTGTGTCATTATCACTATTTTCATACAATTTCATCATACATCCTATACACTGAAATCCTTTATCTGTCATAACCTTGGCAGCAAGTGAAGAATCAACTCCTCCACTCATGGCTATTAAGGCTTTTTTCATTAACTGACCTTCCTTTCAAACCTCTTTGAAATTTCTCCAGCAAGAAGGCGGTGGCCTCTTTCATCAAGATGCTCCTGATCAGCTTTTGAAGGCGACACGATATCTGAGGCAGCAAGAAAATCACATCCATATTTCCGGGCAATTCTATAATATTCCCATTTGAGATTTTTAGACACCTCAACAGACTGTCTGCAAAACTCAGGATCAAATTCTTCCTTCCATACCTGTTCACCAAGATGAATCGGAGAAATAAGAAGTATATTTATATCTTTATTATAATCTTTAATCTGTTTTATAAGCAGTTCAATGCCCTTACCAATAATATGTGGCGTTGTATTATAAATACTCTTGCAATCATTGGTACCAAGCATAAGAATAACTGTATCTACCGGAAAATGACTTTCAAGCAATGGTATAAGAAAATCACTTCCCTTTCTGCCTGTACGAACACTGTCTTCAAATACTGTAGTTCTTCCAACCAGGCCTTCTTCAATAACGGAATAGTTATATTTTTCAACTTTACACTTAAGTCGTCCCGTCCATCTTATATTATCTGGAAACCTGCCTTTGGTAACAGGGTTATATCCATAAGTATTAGAATCACCAAAGCATAAAATATTTTTCATAATAACCATCCTTTCCAATTATACTATGTTTTTAAGGCTTTTGTAAAAAACTTTTCTTAATTTTGATGAAATGATACGCTTTATTTCCTAGTTTGTCAATAGGATTACTTGTGTATGTATCATTTTGCCTTATACATATCTTCTATTACAGTATAAAAGGAAAGGCTATATTGATATATTATGTATATTAAGTATTAATTGCCTTATTTTTGCTTTATCTTAATACATTTTGATAATCCATATAAAATACCGGCATAAATTCTTTCAAATATAAAACCAAGGACAAAGCTGATAGCAATAATACATGAACCGTATGTAAGGTAGAATCCGATTACAGTGAAAATATTTGAACAGCCCCCCATTTTTCCATA
>DEDL01000002.1:0-15730 GCA_002349525.1 Lachnoclostridium sp. UBA2905 | reverse complement strand
CATAATGTCATTTAATTTGTCAATAACCATTGCATGGAACATATATATGTACAATGTATATTTTCCAATAAATCCCCATACCCTAGAGCTTACCTTTCCTCTAAAGGAATGCCAGAACATAAATGCTCCAAAGGCTGTCAATATACAGGTAAATGATTCCATTCCAAAAAATGGACTTCCATTATCAGTTCCCTGTACCTGATAGTATATATACTGAAGACCGGCTCTTAAAAAAAAGCCTGTTCCGTAAAGAATCGCGCCATATTTTCTAAGCTTAATCATTGAAAAACTGCCGTAGTTAAAGATATGATACATCTCATAACCAAGAATAACATATATCATATTCTTATCAAAAATCATTGTTTCATAACTTCCATAATCAGCGCCTGTGAAATTGGATATGTCATGTAAAATCATAACAATAAATGAAAGTAATATAAGCAGTCTTCTTGCTTTAGTAACATTTTTATCCTTTTTACAAAGCATTGCTAATGCAGGAAACCATACAAATATTCTCATGTAACTGCATATATACCAGAAATGTCCTGCCCTGTCATAGGCATACTGTTTACAATAAAAATTATAAAGATAGGTTTTAATTGACTCTATATTGAAGGTGCATTCACTGAGACTGCACTCATTTTTAATAAAGCCCTCAATACATGCAATAATAATGATAAGTAAGGTAATTGGCACAAGCACATTTCTTAAAAGACTCTTTAATTTCTGCCAGTAGACAGCTAAAATATCAACTGTATCCCCATCTGTTTTTGTGAACAGAAAATATCCGCTTATCATAAAAAATAAGGGAACATTATCACTGATAGCAGTGGCAAACAATAATCTGTCAACACGTGTTACCCCTTCAACATTAATGGCTATCTGTATATGTGCAAATACAACTAAAACACATGCGATTATTCTTATAATCTCGATAGACATATCTCTCTTTTTGTAATTCATAGTTTCTTCTCCTAACATAAAATGTAGTACATCACTTTTCTTGTGTGACATACTTCATTATATTTTAACCATAATCTGTAACTATTTCAAGTTATTTATACATTTCAAGTTAAAGTTGGAGTCTTCTCCACTGAAATAAATTATATCTCTTGCATCGGGAAGTGAAACTACATTAGTGCAGTTTTCAAATCTGATATTCTCCCCATGCCTTATATAATATCTACTTGCAGGAAGAATTCCAAATACATTGGATTCAGGATACCGGTTCTCAAATTCAGCTGGCTCATCCGGCACCGAAGAAACACCACCCTTAAATATAACGGAAACATTTTTGAATATGATATCTTTAACTTTATAATATTCATTGCCAGTTTGCACATTTTTATTGCGTAATCGTACATATGCATATACTATTATATATAATAAGCCTTAGGAGGTGGTGTATACCTTGCAGCTCGATAATTATTATGAACCCTATGAGGACGATATTATATGTCACCACATTTCCGATGATCTTTCTCTGAAGCTGCTGTCAAAAAAGTTTTATCACAATGGAGCATATTTAAGCCATCTATTTAAAAAACATACCGGTCTGCCAATAAGAACTTACATTATTGACAGCCGTATAGAATATGCCAAAAAGCTTTTGAACTCCGGCAGCAGTGTAAATGACGCCTGCTTTGAATCCGGCTTTAACGATTATTCAAACTTCATCAGAACATTTACAAAGGTTGCAGGGATTTCTCCTGGCAAATATTCAAAAAAAGACTATAATTGCAATTAATTTTTAACTGATTATAAGAACGGAGGTTTTACAATGAAAGAAGCATTATATATGATACCTGTTAATGACGCCTTTGATAAGCACTGCGAGTGCCCTGTGTGTACAATGTACGAAGAAATAGAAAAGGATGCCATAAACTTTACTCTCGGTCCCAGCTATATGGAAGATGATATAAGAATGGAGACAGATAAAACAGGTTTTTGTGAGAAACACATCAGACTAATGTATAAACACCAGAACAGACTTGGGTTAGGACTTATATTAAATACACATTTCAATAAAGTCATTAAGGACTTTGAGAAGCTTTCAAAATCCACACCAAAGGCCCCATCATTTTTTAAAAGGAATACCTCCCCTGACAAACTCATGGAATATATGGATAATCTCAATAATTCCTGTTATGTATGCAATAGAATTAATGGTGTATTTGACAGATATATTGCAACTATATTTCATTTATACAAAACAGATGGTGACTTTGTAAGTAAACTTAAAAAGTCAAAAGGCTTCTGCTTTGCCCACTACACTCTTTTGTATAAAAATGCGGGCAATCACCTTGGTGGCAGGGATTATGAGGACTTCATCCGAATGTTAAATGATGTATTTTTAAGCAATCTCAAACGTGTAAATGATGATGTCGAATGGTTTACCGACAAATTTGATTACACCAACAAGGACGCACCCTGGAAAAACTCAAAGGATGCTCTCCCACGTGCTCTAATAAAAACCAACAGTGTTTCATACAACGAAGAAAACTCTTAGCAAAGTATTACACAGGCTTATATTAAGAGTTTCATTATGCATAATTAAGGTTTACATATCAAATAACAAATGATAAAATTTTAATACATTAGTATTTTTATATAAGGAGGGACTAAGATGGCAGATATAATATGGGGTGACCGAAAAAGAATAATATTCGGACTTCCTTTTACATTCACTAAATACAGTCTATCAGCTGACAGATTGTTTATCAGTACAGGATTTCTTAACGTCAAGGAAGACGAGGTAAGACTTTATCGAATTATGGATATATCATTAGAAAGAAAATTCTGGCAGAGATTATTTGGTCTTGGAACCATCAGATGCTGTTCTGCTGATAAAACTCTTAAGGATTTTGAAATCCAGAATATAAAGGATTCCAAAAGTGTCAAAGAGATGCTTTCAGAAATGGTTGAAGCTGAACGTGATCGTAAAAAGGTAACAAACAGAGAATTTATGGAGCATCATGGCGAAGACAGCGATGACTATGACCACGAATTTGATAATGATACTGACCATTATTAATAGATAAATGTTCGATTTGAACTTAATATTTTTCAACATTAAAAAGCAGCGTCTTAACAGTTTTACCTGTTAAAACACTGCTTTTAATATTATACCTGTTTAATACAATTAAACATCTACAATTATTCTTCTGTATCAGTATCACTAACTATAACTTTAGTAATAGAAAATCTACTATCTGTCTGATATCCAGCACCAACAATATATGTCTGATTTGCCTTAAGCTCATATAATGTATTTTCGTTAACTACTGTACCCTTAATTGCTATTCCTGACATATCATAGAATTTAACATCATCATCATCATTAACTGAAAATTTGTACATACCTGTTTCTTTAGGTATAAACTTGTAAGCATAATATGAACCTGCATCTTCAAGCGATACAGACTTCTCCATATCAACATAGTATGTAGTATTTACTGCACCGTATTTTTTACCAGACTCAACATTCACTTTGTTGGCAACTGCCTGAACTGCTGAACCATTTACAACTACATTAGCAACATACTTAAACGCTGCACCTGTGAACCAGTCACGCTGATCATCATCCTCTTTAGTTGATAATGTATACACACCATTTTTAAGATAAATTGCACCTGAACCTGAAGAATTACCTACTTCAACATCATTGAAATACCACCATGTATTTCCATAAGATGAAAATTCAGGATCAGCGCATGTTATTACTACCTTATAAATATTGCTAAGCTGAATATCATATCCGGTTCTTGTGGTAGTAAGCGCCTGAGAATACAAATACTGTATTGATAAATTATAGTCTTCAGCACCATCTGAACCATATGAATATGATGCAGAAATATCATAAATACCAGGCTCTACAATTGCTGAATATGTACTTGTTGAGCTTTGCACATAATAATATGCATGATCACAATATTTAGAATTCCTGTTTTTGTTAGTAAAAGTTATAGTTCCAGAGTTCATTGGATTGCCCTGTGCATCTTTAATAACACCACCAATTGATATTCCCTGTTTTACATTAAATACACAATTAATATCTGCATATAACCCAGGATTACTTGCATCTGTAGCTCTTACAGTTACATAAAATGTTCCAGGTACAAGAACCTTGGCATAAATATCTGAAGAATCAAGAGAAGAATCCTCATTTTTATTTTTTACAATATTATTTGCATCTGCAACAACACTATAATTATATTCACCTGAGCCACCAACAAAGTAGGTTGACATAGATCTATATGATGCTTCTGTACCAATAAGGATATATTCCTGCACTGAAGCTCCTACAATAGCATTTTCAGCACCTACTATAAAATGAATAGTCTCACTATGAGTATTACCAAATTCATCAGTACCTGACACAACTGCATCTACAGCACCAGCAGCTACAGGTGTACCCTTAATATAAAGTCTTCCATCTCTGGTTTCTGCAGAAAGACCTGCTGGAAGAGCATTAATAGCATATGATGAATATCCCTTAGAATATTCAAACTTAAATGATTCTCTTTTATATTTTCCAACTTCCCATGTAGATATAGTTTCATCTGTAAAGGCACATACTGCTTCACGATACTGAGTCTGTAACATCTTCACAGTTCCTGTAAGAGATGGAATCTCAATACTTACAAAATCGCCTTCATAAATTACATTTCTATTATCAATAACTATTGTATAATTAACATTATCTGTTGAAGACAGACTGCTAATCTTAACTACATTGTTGAATATACCTGACTGATATTTCTTACTCTTTACAACAACCTTTGACATATCTAAAGGATATGCGCTACTAAGTGAGAATGCTATGCTTCTTGAATTAAGGACAGATATACCTGTAAGATTAACCTGAGCTACTGAAGCTGAAGAATTAACACTTACCTTACATGTTGCCTTCTTATTAGAACCATCAACAGCCTTTGCTGTAATATTAGCAGTACCAGCAGAAACACCAGTTACATGACCTTTTTTATTGACAGTTGCAACCTTTGTGTTGGAGCTTGACCATGCAACATCCTTGCAGGCACCCTTCTTAGCCTTAACAGTTGCCTTAAGTGCAACCTTCTGTCCAGCATTAATATTTAATGATTTTTTGGAAATCTTAATGCTATTTACAGCCCTAGCTACAACCTTTACGCCTATAGTTGCCTTCTTCTTTTTGTCTGCTTTTGATATAGCAGTTACCTTAGTTTTACCAACCTTCTTAGCCTTTACAATTCCCTTTCCAGAAACTGCAGCAATTTTCTTGTTGGCAACCTTGTATGTAACCTTTTTAGCTGACTTTTTAGCTGACTTTTTAGTTCCCTTAGCAACAACAACATTAGAAACTAATTTAACTGATTTGCCTTTGGCAATAACAATCTGCTTGCTGTTGCCAGAAATACTACTTTTCAGTGTAACCTTTTTAACGCCAGCCTTTTTCGCTGCATCAGCAGGTGCATAATTCAATGATAAAGCCATTGAAGCAGCAAGTACTAATGCAAGAATTTTCTTTCTTTTCATAATTAAATCTCCCTCTTTATATATTTAAGACAATATTTCTGCCTTATTTTACCAATTATAACACAAAAAAATAATATTTCAATAAAAATAAATAAATAGCTTTATAAAATCGTTTTAACTCTTTTATAAAGCTATTCATAATAATGTTACTATCAAATCTTATATGTGTTAAGATATTTCTCAAACGCATTTCTGAATTTTGCGTTATCCTTTGACTTCATATTATTAAGATACTGATGTGTCTCAAACTCAGCAGACTCAAGCTCAATCATGGCAACAGCTATATTTGAACAATAATCTGCTACTCTTTCATAATCTGCAAGAATATCATTAAATACAAAGCCCTGTGAAAGTGTACACTTGCCCTGTTTTACTCTGTCAATATGTCTGCTTTTTATCTCATAACAAAGATTATCAATTACCTCTTCTAAAGGCTCAACCTGATGAGCTTTGTTAAGATCATTTTCAATATATGAATCGATAGTAAGATTAAGAATATCTCTTACTGCCTGAGTAAGAACTTCAATCTCACCAACCGCCTTCTGTGAAAACTTAACCTTCTTTTCTGAAATCTCAGATGCAGTTTCTGCAATATTAACAGCATGATCACCAATTCGTTCAAAATCTCCGATTGTATGAAGTAAAAGAGAAACATCTGATGTCTGTGAACCAATAAGCTCTGCTCCTGTAAGTCTTACAAGATATGTTCCAAGCTTATCCTCATACTTATCAATAACATCTTCCTTTCTCTGAACCTTCTGATAGGCCTTCTGATCAAAGTCATTCAAAAGATCCATGGCACGGAATATATTCTTTCTTGCTTTTTTAGCCATTGAAACTGTTGCAATCTTACTCTGCTGAATAGCAAGTGCAGGATGTGCAAGGAATCTTTCTTCAAGCTGCTCAATATCCCTTGAATCCTCAAGGTCCTCTGGATTATCCTTAAATATAAAACATACAAGCTTCTCAAGTAATGGAATACATGGAAACAGAATACACATTGTAACAATTCTGAATACTGTATTAATAAGAGCAACAATTACCGGATCAACTATCATATTAAGGAATCCAAAATGAGCAAAGGCATTAATAGAATAAAATACTGTTGCAATTACTATAGTTCCAAATAAATCATTAAACAAATATATAAATGCTGTTCTTTTACCATTAGTATAGGCTCCTATTGCAGATAAAAGAACTGGTGCTGCAGCTCCAATTCCCATACCCATAACGATTGGAAGTGCTGTTCCAAAGCTTATGGCACCTGTCATGGAAAGAGCCTGTAAAATACCTACAGATGCTGATGCACTCTGTAAGGCTGCAGTTACTACTATTCCAATAAGAATACCAAGAAATGGATTAGAAAATGCAGTAAGAGTATTAATAAATGCTTCACTTTCCTTAAGTGGTGAAACAGCTGCGCTCATTGACTGCATACCAAACATCAACACTGAAAATCCAAGCATAATATTGCCAAGATGATTCAATGTTGCTTTTTTACAAAACATTCTGAAAATGATACCGATTAATGCAATAACTGCTGAAAGTGTTGCTGTTGAAAGCAGACTTGCAATTCCGCCGGCACCTGAATCAACATATGAAAGACACAATATCCATCCGGTAACACTGGTACCGATATTGGCACCCATAATAATTCCAATAGCCTGGGCAACCTTCATCATACCTGAATTAACAAATCCTACTACCATAACAGTTGTAGCAGATGAACTCTGTATAACAGCAGTAACAATAGTTCCTAATAGAATTCCCTTCAATGGATTGCTTGTAAGCTTCCATAAAATCAGTTCTAACTTATTGCCTGCAACCTTTTTAAGACCTTCGCCCATAAGTGACATACCAAATAAGAATAATGCTATACCTCCAAGGAGAGATATAAAATTAGCTACGCTCATATCACTTTCCTCCAAATAGTGCGTGTTCTACCCTTTAGAATATCAGAAAATGCATTAAAAATCAATTTACAAAACTTTTGATAAGTAATGCATTTGACTGAATTCAAGTAAGCCTTTACGTACTTGAAATTAATTGGATATTTGAAATTAAATGAATACATATATTACTGATCTCTGTGATCAATTACTCGTTTTGTCTTTTTTTCAGACCTTGGAAGTGTTCCAACAGGTACAACAGTAACCTTTGGAGTGACACCAATCTTTGATTTCACAAGACCACGTATCTTATTACCCGCTTCTTCAAAATTAACCCTGCCTTCTGCCTCAGCAGTAATCAATATAATGTCACGGTTTTTCTCATCATCATGAGCAAGATTAATATTGTATTCACTCGACACCCCATCTACCATTGCAAGTATCTCCTCAACCTGACTTGGGAACATATTGACACCATGTATCTTAAACATATCATCACTTCGTCCCTGAATGATACCAAGTCTTGGATATTTGCAGCCACAAGGACATTCTCCCGGAATGATACGTGAAATATCATGAGTACGGAAACGAAGAAGTGGTGCACCTTCTTTAACAAGTGTTGTAATAACAATTTCTCCTTCTTCTCCATCCGGAATAGGTTTGCCTGTAACAGGATCAATAATCTCAATATATACATAATCATCCCAGTAATGTATATTTTCCTGTTTAGAACAGCTGATTCCTATACCAGGACCATATATTTCTGTAAGACCATATATATCATACATCTCTATACCAAGATTCTTCTGAATAGTATCACGCATCTTTTCACTCCAGCGTTCCGAGCCAATGACACCCTTTTTCAGGTGAACATTATCTCTGATTCCCCTTTTTTCTATCTCCTCTGATAAAAGAAGTGCATAAGATGAGGTTGCACAGATAACTGTTGACTTTAAATCCTGCATCATCTGAAGCTGTTTGTCTGTATTACCAGGTCCCATTGGTACTGCCATAGCTCCAAGCTTTTCACAACCTAACTGAAAACCTATACCTGCAGTCCAAAGACCATAACCCGGAGTAATCTGTATACGGTCAAGTTTTGTAATACCAGCAGTTTCATAACATCTTGCAAACATAACTGCCCAGTCATCAACATCCTTTTTTGTATAAGGAATAATAACAGGCTTACCAGTTGTACCTGAAGATGAATGAATACGTACAACTTCTTCATCTGGTACAGCCTGTATTCCTAATGGATAAGCATTTCTCAAATCATTTTTACTGGAAAATGGGAGTTTTTCAAATTCTTCCTGACTACTTACACCTGTAATTCCTAACTTCCTGTACATTTTTCCATAATAGCTGTCTCCTTCAATCAGACGCTTAACCTGTCTGTCAACCTGCTCAAGCTGTGTTTTATTTAACTTCATACTTACCTCCTGTTTCAATACCAATGTGAAGGGCCTTAAGGTTTGTTTCCACAAATCTGGCATTTACTCTCTCTTTAATCTCTGCAACAACTGTTTCCTCATCTATATCAAGCTTTTTAGTTCCAACAAGAACTCCCAGTACCGCAACATTGAAATACCTGTCTGAGCCAAGGGAGGCACACAATTCTCCAGCATCCACAACAACAAGATGCTTACACACCTTCTTCAGGTATTCTATCATTACAGTTCCGTCATATCCGGTATCATGAAGACTTTCTGTTGTTGGCTTTACCGGAACACTATTAACAATTACTATGCCATCATCCTTAAGATAATCAATACTCCTTACTGCCTCTGCAGGTTCAAATGCCATGATAACATCGGCCTTTCCAAGAGGAATCAACGGCGAATGTGCTTCATTTCCAATTCTTACATGGCTTGTTACAGAGCCACCTCTTTGTGCCATTCCAATTGTCTCTGCAGAATGAACAACATTTCCAAGTCGCATATGTGCACTTGCAAGCAGTTTGGAAGCAAGTACCGTTCCCTGTCCACCAACACCGCATATCAATACATTTTTATTCATTGCTGCCACCTCCAATCGCATTTACAGGACATATCTGACTACATAAGCCACATCCTGTACAAAGATTAGTATCAATCGTTACCTTTCCATCAGTAACACAAAGTGCCGGACATCCTATCTCCTTAATACATTTCTTACACTGAATACACTTATCACTGATAGCTGCCTTCTTATCTGATTTTTCAATTGCAATACAAGGTGACTTAAATATAATAGCCTTAACACCATCAAGGGCTGCACACTCTTCAACTGCTTTAATGGCTGCATTCAAATCAAGGGGATTAACTGTTACTATCTTCTTAACCCCTATACCTTCAAGAACCTTAGGTATACTTACCTTGTCCACAAACTGTCCCATCATATTAAGACCTGTTCCCGGATGTGGCTGGTGACCTGTCATAGCAGTTGTTGAATTATCAAGTACGCAAAGAATCATATCAGCATTGTTATATACTGCATTCACAACTCCTGTCATACCTGAAGCAAAAAATGTAGAATCTCCAACAAAGGCAAAGCATGTACCTTCTTTATCTACCCAGTGAAATCCCTGAGCCATTGTTATTCCTGCTCCCATACAGAGGCAGGTATCTACCATATCAAGAGGCATGGCGTTACCAAGCGTATAACATCCAATGTCTCCACAAAAATAACTCTTCTTTCCTTTCATAGCCTTCTTCACAGCATAAAATGATGCCCTGTGAGGACAGCCGGCACATAAGACAGGTGGACGTACAGGAAGTGCGGGTTTTTCTTCACGTTCAAGACCCTTACAGACTTTCATGCCAATAAATCTGCAAATGACACCTTCAACCATATTAGCATTATTTTCACCACTTGCAGGTACATGTCCTGTAAGCTTTCCATACACCTTTAAAGAAAGATGATGCTTTCCGGCTATACGTAATACCTGACCTTCAATATATGGGCTAAGCTCTTCTATACAGAGAACCTCATCAACACCCTCAAGTGCCTCTAATAAGAAGCTTTCAGGGAAAGGATGAGCTGTAGCTATTCTAATAAGCTTCACATCCTTATGATACTGTAAAAATTCCTTTGTATATGCATAACTTATTCCTGAAGTAATAACTGCTTTTTTAGAAGCCTTGTCATCTTTGACTTCTACTGTGTTGAAACGGTAATTGGAAAAATCTTCACCAATTTCAACATTACGTTTTTCAATTTTGGCATGGTTCATATATGACAAACGTGGGAAAATGACCCATTTGCCAGAGTCTTTTACAAAGCCCTCATATTCCTTTACCTTATATTCTTCCGGAACTTCTATAGAGGCATATGCATGACAGACTCTTGTAGTTGGTCTGAATAAAACAGGTGTCTGATATTTTTCTGAATAATCAAAAGCATCCTGAATCATCTCATATGCTTCTTCCGGTGAAGATGGATCAAACACAGGTATTCTTGCGAACTCAGCAAATGCTCTGGTATCCTGCTCTGTCTGTGATGAAATTGGACCCGGATCATCTGCAGATACTATTACCATTCCACCCTTAACACCTACATAAGCAAGTGACATCAAAGGATCTGCAGCTACATTAAGTCCTACCTGCTTCATTGTTACAAGTGTTCTGGCTCCTGCATAAGCTCCACTTGCTGCGACTTCAAGTGCAGCCTTTTCATTAACTGACCATTCCACATGTACATCTTTATTCGAATGTTTTGCTATTGTTTCAATTATTTCTGAGGAAGGAGTTCCAGGGTAACCGCTTACCACATTAACTCCGGCAACAAGAGCTCCAAGTGCAATTGCCCCATTTCCCATAACATATTCCTGTCTCATTATGTATCTCCTTTAAATCATTTATCCTTCATAATACATCTTTCTTAATATATCCTTCTAATATATAATTCGCAATATATCATTCATAATATATCTCTCTTAATATATCATTCGAAATACATTAAGTAATCTGATAAATTACAGTCTAATAAATAGAATATCACACTACTAACTCTTAATCAAGAATCAAGTATATCACACGTCAAAAATAAAATATATCACATGCCTAAAATCAACTATAACACTTGACAAAAAACGGTTACAAATAGTCTCAAAAGTCTCCTGACCACTATTTGTAACCGCACCTGAATACCTGATTACTGCACCAGTTCACAAATCGTTTTGCATAACTTTTCTATGTCCAGTGGCTTTGAAAGATGTGCATTCATGCCTGCATTAATACATCTTTCGGCACCCTCTGCAAATGCATTGGCTGTCATTGCAATAATAGGAATAGCCTTTGCATCCGGACCTTCAAGACTACGTATTGCTTTTGTAGCTTCATATCCATTCATAACCGGCATCATTATATACATAAGAATTGCATCAAAGGTTCCTGCAGGACTATTTTCAAATTCATTTGTAAAACATCATTTATCAGGCTTTGTAAATGTTCAACAGAAATCTGCATTTTGCGGTAATTTTCACGAACAAAATCAATATCATCAAAATGATCCATATTAATCTTAATTAATCCTATTATCCCATTTAAAGGTGTTCGCATATCATGAGACATTCTTGCCAGGAAATCAGATTTACTCTGATTAGCCTTTTTCTCACTTTCAAGAGCTATGGTTTTTTCCATCAGATCATATATAATTCATAAAAAACTCACTATACAAAAAATACTATTATATCAATATTCTTTCTGTCATTATATAGAAACCTAAGTGGAAAATTCTCCCCTCAGATTTCGTTTATCAAATTTGAACTTTAAAATACTTCAATTATTCTTTTGCTTTTTAATTTTTTCTAATTTAACAGTAAAGCACCAAATTAAAACTGTCAAGATAAGACATGGGCCTGACAAACAGGCATCAATTAGTATTTTATCGTAACTGTTTCTATCCAATATATCTAATATCAACCATATATATGGTGCAATTAATATTAATGTTGCTGTTACAAATCCAATATAAATTATTTTGTTACTCATATTTATGCTTGTATGATTATGGTTAATGCTTTTTTATATAGCTTTATCAAATCAATACTTCCCATTTACCATAGCGTTTGCCGTCAACTCTGCGGATATATTGTTTTTCTTTTAGAGAGTCTATAATGCGCTTTATGCTTCTGACTGACTTGCCTGTTTGTTCTGCAAGTTCGGTTTGCTTAACAGATGGGTTCGTTTTTATTAAATCTAATACTGCCAGTTCCTCTAAAGTACACTTCAAAGTGCCAAGTTGGCACTTTGGCGGTTCGTTTTTGGCACTTTGGGAATCGTTCTCCACATAATCAATGTGCATATATCTGTTTTTTAACTCATAATGCGTATCTAACAAAAGATTTGAAAAGAACATTTCCAAAAACTTCGTTGTGGAATGGATGCCTTTTTGCAGGTTATTATAATTAGCACGAACCAAAGCGTTGCGGAAATACCAAGAATTTTTCTCGAATGCGTCGTTATTTATGCTGAAGCCGAATGTTTTCATATATTTTATCATAAATACGGCAGTAGCACGGGTGTTTCCCTCGCTGAACGGGTGAATTTGCCAAATATCCGAAGCAAATTTAGCTAAATGCTTTACAGCCGCATCAACCGACAAGCCCTCATAAGAAAACTGTTTTTCGGTTGCAAAGTCGTAATCCAAAGTTTCCTTAATACTGTTCCAATCCGCATAGATGACTGTATCGCCGTTCAGTACCCACTCTTTCTTTGTGATATTGTACTGCCTAACTTGTCCTGCGTGACCGAACACACCCTCGAACAATCTACGATGAATCGAAAGCCACTCGGCAGGGGAAAACTGAAACGCTTTTTCTCCTAACAACTTTGCAATTCTTGCCGAAACAATGTCTGCTTCTTTGGTTTCATTTTCCGTTTCGGTGCGTACAGAACGCTGCTCATAGTAACTGTGAATACGCTTTTGAGCCTCGTCAATGGTGATTTTACCTTCAATATGCTCTTTGGCTGTGTCTAACAAATAGTCAGATGTATTCAGCCCGTCAACAGCCTGCAAACCGATGGCTGTTTGCCACGCTTCGCTTTTTTCGGCTTTGTCAGGTTCGCCTTGCTTTATATATTCTTCAAGTTCAAATTGCCAATTCTTATCCGGCATATTTGCACCTCGTTTCTTTTCAAGAATGATATTTTATAAATCTTCTTTTTTAGAAAGAAGATACCATTTTTTTATGTAGGAATCATTTAATAATTGTTTATCGGATTCAACCAAAGATATAAATAATTGAGTTAATCCATCCCACTCTTTTATATTTCCTGGCGGATGAAGCGACCACTGTAATTGTTCTAAGGTCCAATTGTTTTTAATTAAGTTATGCATCATTGATGTTGTTGCATAATTTTCTTCACCGTCGGCACCACCCAAAGCAATCGTTTTAATGTGGTCAATTGACGGCATTAGCTCCCAATATGCAATATGGCCGGCATCCATTTTTCAATGCTGTTGGTATGGAAATTCATTAGGACAGTAATAAGAAATTACTTTCAATATACCCGGATTAACCAATCGTTCGCCACTGTATCTGTCAATAAACCCATCTTTTATGCACTGCTTAAATTTTATTTTATCCGTAACTCCTCTTTTTGAACGCTTGAAATACTCAAACGGATATTCACTGTTGATAATTTCTTTAGCTTTTGTGTCGTTTTTATCCATTAATTGTAACGCAATCTTTTCAATTGTATCTATTTTCAAATGATTACATCCCCCGAATCAGTCAAAGTATTGGAAATGTTTTTATAATTCTTCAGCCTTAAAGGTTGTATAACCCTCATAATAGTAGCTGTGGTCGATACCTTTCATATAAACTTCACGGCTGTTAATTTCATCGGTAAGCGCACCTTTTAGCAACACTTTAATCTCTACATCTTTAATCGGACTGCGTTCCATTGCAAGTAAGTAGTCTTCTTTATCCACCTTGCTCCAGTCTACGACTTTGCCGATTTCGTTTTTCAAAATATGGTCAAGCCAAATGCGAGTGCTTCGACCGTTACCTTCACGGAATGGGTGCGCAATGTTCATCTCAACATACTTTTCTACTATCTCATCAAAATTTGACTGTGGCATTTTGTCAATATTTTCAAGTGCCGATTGCAAATACATAAGCGGTGCAAATCGGAAATTGCCTTTTGCCATATTGACCGTGCGGATTTCTCCGGCAAAGTCATAAATGTCCTCAAAAAGGCACTTGTGGATTGCCTGCAATGTTACAAACTTACCTGCCGGAAGAGTATCAGGTAAGCCTGTTTCAAAAAGTTCAACAGCCTTTTTCTTGCTGATGCGTTCTTCTTCACGGGCTAGGTCGGCGAAGCTTGTCAAGCCTAATTTATTTTCAAGTGCCAAATTGCACCTCCAAAATCAATTAATAAAGTATTTAAGTACTAAGTACTATGTACAGTAGAACAATAGCTACGATAATTGAAAACACAATCGATCTTACGACCTTTTTTGAGTTATGTTTCGGCCGGTTAGGCTGTTTAGAATATGTATATTGCAGTTGAGCCGGTTCGTGATTTTGTGCGGATTTTGCAACAGGATGTGGTTTTGTTGCTTGAAAATACATTGCAAGCGGATCAGTTTGATTTATTATTCTTTCATAAAAATCATCAAGCCATTCATCGTCTCCGGCTTCGCACATACTTTCTTCGGAACAATCGGGCTCGTGTACGATTTGATTTCTAATCCAACGATAGTGCTTTAGTTGTTTTAAATCATTTTCCCATCCTCTGATAAGAAAAGAGCCCCGAGGATTGTTTAGCATTTCCTCTATATAGGCGGATACTCCATATTGAGTTTCAAACATTTCTCCGCATATTTTATCAAGATGCTTGTAAGATTCAATAAAACTCATATATGCCTCCGAAATTTGATTATTTATCCGCTGCAATACCGGATTTCATCCAAGCGTCAATTTCGCTGACTTTGAATTTCCAAAGGCGTCCGATTTTTGCTGCGGGCATATTTCTTCTTTCTATCCAATCAAGTACGGTATCACGGCTGACGCCAAGATATTCGCATATTTCTTTCATTGAGTACCAGCACTCGATGTTAGAATCCATTAGATTTTCCTTGCTTTCAGATAGTTACAATTATACAAGTTTATTATATCACACAGGACGCTTAAAAGCAATGATTATTGCGGTTTTATAAGGGAAAAGCAAGAAAAAATCAAAACAAAACGGAGCTGTTACTCGAACGGCTCCGTAAGGTTAATTATAGTTATTTGTTTTTCTTAATTCTATTCGAAAAACTACTCTCAAGCCACTCTTCAAACTCCAAAGTTTCTTATTATGATTCCTAAAGCCGTTTGAAAATCTGTGATGATG
>DEDL01000017.1:84902-99851 GCA_002349525.1 Lachnoclostridium sp. UBA2905 | reverse complement strand
GGAAGGTTGTGATACGGTAGGATTGCCAGGTTTTTGCTGATTGTGTGATGGCAGGTCTTCTGTATATACTTTGTTCATAGAAGACCTGCCATTTTTATAAGGGCAGCTATTACACAGCTTGAATGTAATATATCTTGCTGAACGAACTACTTTTGTAGCAATCTTCAGCAGTTCTAAACGGACGGTATCAATGCGCCTGTTTATTCACTTAATAAGTGAAAAGCAATATTCGGTTAAAATGTAGCAACTATGTGGGATTCAGCCACTTTCACGGCAATATCGTGAATAATTTAGGTTGAATATAAATTATAATTTGTGCTACAATACAAGGGATGATATATATAATACGAAGTATCTTGGGGGAGATATTATGGCAAAAAGATTTAGTTTCTGGATTTACATTATTTTGATTCTGACATGTGCTCATTTTGTCTTATATTCATCACTTGTGAGAATCAGGGTTGAAGAAGCAGAGGAACAGGGAAACACAAAACTGAATAACCTTTCATCAGAATGCTTGATAACAGAAGAATATTTTCTTGGTGATGTTGATTACAATATAGGTTATTTTGAAGAAGGAGGAAGGTCTCTTTCAACAGCCTTTAAGGAGACAAGAATATATCTTGTACCTGTAACCCTGGACGGACAGACATCACAATACATAGGTGTCAGGGTTTCATCAGATAATTATGAGGTCTTTGACAATATGACAGGAACAATTCTTTCATATTCTGATTATAAGAGTAAGCTTACCGAGGAGAATAAGCAGTATGAAATCGCAGGAAAGAAGGTGGCTTATTCTGAAACAGAGCTTTCTGAGGCAGTTAACCGTATATCAGCTATGGCAGAAAGCATGAGTATTGATAAGTGTAGCGAGTACATTGTGAAATATTACATTGATTATGCATCATTTGAACCTATGAAGAGTAATATTTTTGTATTCACTATTATTGGACTTATTCTCATATTATTTTTTATGAAGTCCGTTAAGGAGTACAGAATGGCTACAGCTGATTATGATACAAGAATGGTTTCAAAGTATCATAATGAAGAAAAGTTTAATGAGAATTACAGTAAGGTTAATGGTTATGTTAAGCAGAACAATGATTTCTCAGAGGTTAACAAAGGCTGCATGGATGTGTATGAGGATGACTGGCAGCAGGTTGAAAAGGAGAAAAAGACCATCAACCAGGGATTTGCAAGAAAAAGAGAGTTTAACAAACAGATTGGAGCTGATGATGTTTATGGCATTGATTCCTATGGAAGCAATGGATATGGCAATGGAGGCTCTTACGGTGCAGGTGGATTGTATGACGACCGGAGACCATATGGTCAGGAAAGTCCATATACAGGTGGTGGAATTAATGAAACTGCAAGACAGTTTAATCCGGATACCCCATATGACATGTATGGTGACAGAAGCAACGTAGTAAATACAGACACCTCATACAGAAGCAGTTTATTTGGTTATGATACAGATAATAATACAGGGAATACTACAGACAATAATACAGGCAATAATACTGACACATATGGAACTGATGATAGTAGTGATACATATGGAAGCGACAATCAATAAATACATAGGATTTGTTTAAAAGTAGTATTATAAATAGAAGAGTGGAAGGCACATAATGTGCTTTTCATTCTTTTTTTATAATAAGTTATAATAAGATATTGACAAACATTTAAACATATGTTTAAATGTTCATAGATGGTAAATGATAATTTCAAATGACCATTAATAATTTTGAATGCGTTATGCAGAAAGGGGTATTTATTATGAAGAAAAGATACAAAATAGAAGTGGATTGTGCAGCATGTGCACTTAAGATGGAAGAGGCTGCCAAGAAGGTTGAAGGTATTAAGGATGCAGCAGTTGCATTTATGGCACAGAAGATGAGTGTAGAATTTGAAGATGGCGCAGATGCTGACGAGGTTATGGCAAAGGTAGTTAAGGCATGCAAGAAGGTTGAGTCTGACTGTGAGATATATCTTGATTAAGATATTTGAAAAGTTAAAAGTGTAGTGTAGAAGTGGGAGGGAGTTTTTATGAGTAAAAAACAGAAGAAGGTGCTTATAAGAATTATAATAGCGGCAATACTTGTTGTAGCAGTCAGTTTTATTCCTGTAACAGGTTATGCGAAACTTGGATTATTTCTTATTCCATACCTTGTAATTGGATACGATATATTAAGAAAAGCAGGTCTTGGAATAATTAATGGAAAAGTTTTTGACGAGAATTTTCTTATGGCAATTGCAACTATTGGAGCAATGGCTCTTGGAGAATACAGAGAGGGAACAGCAGTTATGCTTTTCTATCAGATTGGAGAGCTTTTCCAAAGCTATGCTGTAGGTAAAAGCCGTAAAAACATAACGGCACTTATGGATATAAGACCTGATTATGCCAACCTTGAGGAGAACGGTGAGATTACAGAGGTTGATCCGGAGGATGTGGAGATTGGTGCAATAATTGTTGTTGGTCCGGGGGAAAAGGTGCCAATTGACGGAATTGTAGTATCAGGAGAATCCTCTCTTAATACAAGTGCTCTTACGGGAGAGAGCCTTCCAAGAACAGTAAGAGAGGGAGACGAGGTTATAAGTGGATGTATTAATATGTCCGGAGTGCTTCGTATACGTACTGTTAAGGAATTTGGAGAGTCTACGGTTTCTAAGATTTTAGATCTTGTTGAAAACTCCGGTATGAAAAAATCAAAGTCGGAGAACTTTATAACAAAGTTTGCAAGGTATTATACACCTGCTGTATGTATTGGAGCATTGATGCTTGCTGTTCTGCCACCGGTAGTTAATATCATTATGAGTAATCCTGCTAATTGGAGTGTCTGGCTTGTAAGGGCTCTTACAACGCTTGTTATAAGCTGCCCATGTGCTCTTGTAATATCAATTCCTTTAAGCTTTTTTGGTGGAATTGGAGGGGCATCGGTACAGGGAATACTTGTTAAAGGTTCCAATTATCTTGAAGCACTTTCTGAAACAAAATATGTTGTGTGTGATAAAACAGGAACTCTTACAAAGGGAGTATTTGAAGTAACGTATGTTAATCCATGTGGTGGAATCAGTGAGGATGAACTTCTTAGAATAGCAGCCCATGCAGAGTCTTACTCGGGACATCCTATAAGTAAAAGCCTTAAAAAGGCATATGGAAAAGAAGTTGATAAGAATATTGTAAGTGATGTTGAAGAAATCAGTGGACATGGTATTGAAGCAGTAGTTGATGGGAAAAAGGTTGATGCGGGTAATGTTAAGCTTATGAACCTGTGTGGTGTAAAGCCGCTTGTACCGGAAAAAACAGGAACAGAAGTGCATGTGGCAATTGATGGAATATATGCTGGTTATATTCTTATATCTGATGTTATTAAGCCGGAAGCAAAAAAGGCTGTTGCAGATCTTAAAGCTGCAGGAGTAAAACAGGTTATCATGCTTACAGGAGATAGCAAAAAGGTTGCAGATGCAGTTGCAGCTGAAATTGGTGTGGATGTAGTGAAAAGTGAACTTCTTCCGGGAGATAAGGTTGACGAAGTTGAAAAAATAATTAATAATAAAAGCAAGGGTGAAAAGCTTGCATTTGTAGGCGATGGAATTAATGATGCACCTGTATTGTCAAGAGCTGATATTGGAATTGCCATGGGTGCCTTAGGTTCTGATGCTGCTATAGAGGCTGCAGACATTGTATTGATGGATGATGATCCAGCTAAGATTGCCACAGCAATGAGAATATCAAGGAGAACCCTTAGAATTGTTCATCAGAATATAGTATTTGCTCTGGCTGTAAAGATTATATGTCTTATACTGGGAGCATTTGGTTTGCTTAATATGTGGTGGGCAATATTCGCAGATGTTGGAGTTATGGTTCTTGCAGTACTTAATGCAACAAGGGCACTTCTTAAGGTTGGAAGTAAGGATTGAAGGAAGTTTTTGTAAAGGAGTATATAATGTCAAAAGTAAGTTTACCACATCATCATGGTGATAATACGGAATATGTAATAGAGAGAATGCCAAGTTACAATGATTGTAATGAGGTTGCAGATATGTTTAAGCAGATAAGTGATTCAACAAGGCTACGCATATTCTGGCTGCTTTGTCATTGCGAGGAATGTGTCAGCAATATTGCTGCAGCAATGGAGATGACGGATCCTGCTGTGTCACATCATTTAAAGCTTCTAAAAAAAGGTGGACTTATTGTAAGCAGACGTGAAGGCAAGGAAGTATATTATCATGTTGCTGACAATGAAAAGTCAGAACTTTTACATCATGCCTGTGAGGCAATGTTTAAAATAGCCTGCCCATGTGAACATGAGCATGAGCATAATCACTGAATATAATTATTAAAATGATCATTGAAGATATTTATTGAAAAAATCACTGAATATAATTATTGAAAAAATCATTGAAGATATTTATAAAAAAAACCATTGAAAAAGAGCCTGGTTCGCAATTATTCTTGTGAACCGGGCTCTTATATTATCATATATATGTCAGCGTATGTTTCCTGGAATCATGCGCCAGGTCTCAACTGCGTTCGACTTGAAATTAGAATGACCAGTTATTGTAGGTTATAACAGCTCCAAGTACGTTAATGCAGGCACCATATACGCAGAGAGGAATATTGAACTTGTAAAGTGATTCCTTCTTTGGCAAAAACAGTAAGAGACCATAGAACATAAATGGAAGAACATCATTAATATAACGGTTTCCCCAATGCCATCCACCCATTGTCTTATGGGATATGATGAAGAATATATGTAAAATCATGAGGCATGGAAGAAGTATTCTTACAATGCTGTTACGTTTTTTAAATGATGGAGTAAGCTCCTCTTCAAGTTTCTTGCGTTTAACAATTGAATATACAAAATATATAATAAATGTAATAACAATTGGACTCACTAACCATACGGCAACACCATTAAAGCTAGGGAATACAAGAGCTCCGTTATCAGCTTTTGCAGGAAGCCTGAAAAGTGAAGGAAGATTCTGCAGTGCATACCGGAATGAAAACTGTCCGTTCTCAGCCTCTACGAATTCAGGAAGGTAGTTGTGTCCGAATTCAAATACATTATCAAAACGCATATAATTAAGTATCATATATGATAATCCAATTAAAAATGGAGCAATGGCGCAGGTCCATTTCTCTTTAACGAATTTGACAAATGAAAAGTTTTTCGTATTTGTTCCGCAAAAATATATTACCAGTAAAAGTGGTATATATACGATCTGGAAAGGACGGCATCCTACTGCACAGGCAAGGAAAGAAAGTGAAAGACCAAGCTTTCCGCAGGTTGCATAGTAGATTGACATAAGTGAAAGTGTGAAAGCAAAGTTCTGTGCAATGAGCCATACCCATCCGTTAACTGAACAGAATATTACATTGCTTGCGCCTAACAGTAAAAATGCAAATATAAATGCATTGTTATATGTTCCACGTATTTTCCTGAATAATTTGACTGCATATACAGCTGCTACCAGGTAACATATTACTGCAATAAGGTTGTCAGGTGTCCTTTCTCCAAATATTATTGCAAATGGAAGCAGTACATATGATACAAAAGGTGGAAAACTGATAAAATATTTGCCATTATATTCAGCAATTTCAAGGTATGAATAGTTTTCACCAAGATCGAGTCTGCCTTCAAGCCAGGATTTGGCCTGTAATGCAAATGAATTGTAGGTGTTAGGTGTGTTTATCCACTGACCTGTAAACATATGTACTAAAAGTACTACAGCAAACAGTGAAAACAGCAGATAATAGTAAACCGGGTTAATTGACCTGACATAATCCATAAATGATTTTGATGATGGATTGTCAGCTTTGTTTTTTTCTCTCATATAATAATTCTCTCCCATAGTCTTTGAAATTTGATAAAAATATGTATATATTTTTCACAAGACAAGTTCATTATACTTTTTTTTTGACAATATGACAAGAAAAATACTTGCAAATATCAATAAAACATATGATAATAATTTGACAAGGCATTTTGACAATCATAGTGGAATGGGAGTGATATTGTGAAAAAGAATGATTATATGGATGAATTAAGAGAAATGTCCGGAATAGATGAGGAAGAGATAGACGGAAAATCTCCATATGAAGACACAGATTCAGGAGAGAATATGGATAGCAATGAGGGCTTTACGCTTGAGGGAAGTCTTCAGTATAGGATTAAGATAAGAGTTAAGGATATGCAGGGCTTTGTGCTGCGACATTCATACGGAAGTATTGCCGGATGGTTTGGAGTTCTTATAAGTATTGCGGCAATTGTTATGGTAATTGCCGGCTGGAATAAGTACGGTAATATGGAAAGAATAGTACTTTGTATTCTTGGTACACTTTTTACTATAGTACAACCTATACAGCTTCTTATTAAGGCAAAAAGACAGGTTACATCGCAGGATGTATTTAAGGAGCCTATAACCTATAACTTCTGTAAGGAAGGGGTTGTTATAAGTCAGAATAATGAAAGTGGACATTTTTTATGGGAAGATGTTTGCAAAATTGTTAATACGTCAAAGGCAGTATATATATATACTTCTCCTGTAAGAGCAATAATATTTCCTAAGGATCAGTTGGGTGACGTGAATAAATTCATGGATTTTATTTCAATATATTATAAAGAGAAATGTGGTTATTAATATGAGTAAACTTAATTTAGAATATGAAAGCTTTAAGGCTGAAGATACCAGAGAATTTGCAAAAATGCTTGCAAAAGAAGCAAAGGAAGGACAGATATATCTTTTGTCAGGAGATCTTGGTACCGGAAAAACAGCATTTGCCCAGGGTTTTGCCCAGGGACTGGGAATAGAAGATTATGTTAACAGTCCTACATTCACCATTATGCAGATATATGATAAGGGACGTCTGCCCCTGTATCATTTTGATGTGTACAGAATTGGTGATTCATCTGAAATGGATGAATTAGGATATGAAGAATATTTCTTTGGAAATGGTGTATCACTGGTTGAATGGCCGGAAATGATAGAAGATATTCTTCCAGATGACGCCATAAGAATTACAATAGAGAAGGACCTTACAAAGGGCTTTGATTACAGATTAATAAAAGTAAAAGAGGGAATAGACGTATGAAGATTTTAGGTGTTGACAGTTCTGGTCTTACAGCTTCCGTTTCTGTATATGAGGACGGAAAAATTATAGCGGTTAATTCAGTAAATAACAATAAAACACATTCACAGACGCTTCTGCCCATGATAGATTATGTTATGAAACAGGCAGAGTTTGAACCGGAAGAACTTGATGCAATAGCTACAGCCTGTGGACCGGGCTCATTTACCGGTTTAAGGATAGGTGCAGCAACAGTAAAGGGACTTTCACTTGCCCTTGATATTCCGGTAATACCTGTTTCTACTCTTGAAGGTCTTGCATATAATGCAGTTGGAATGGATGGAATAGTATGTCCTGTTATGGATGCCAGAAGAGGACAGGTTTATACAGCTGCTTACAGATTTAAAGGTGATTCTTATGAAGAAATCATTAGTAAACGTGCCGTTCCTGTAGGAGAGCTTGCAGATGAGCTTGACGCATTAAGGGGAGATAAGAGAATTATTTTCCTGGGGGATGGAGTTAATGTTCATGAAGAATTTATCAGGGAGCATTTTGGCGAAAATGCCTATATTGTTCTGCCGCATCACAGACTTCAGGATGCTTCTAGTGTAGCTGTTCTTGGAGCTATGCTTTTTAAGGATGGCAAATATGTAAGCGGAGATGCATTTGAGCCGGAGTATCTCAGGCTTTCCCAGGCAGAGAGGGAACGACTTGAGAAGGAAAAGCCATGAGAAGGAAAAGCCATGAGAGGGAAAGCCATGAGAGGGAAAGGCGGTAACTGATGATAAGACAGATGACTGAAAAAGATATTAGAGAGGTACATAACGTTGCGCTTATGTCATTTACTGACCCCTGGAGCGAGAATCTTTTTAGGCAGTCAGTGGCAAGTGAGAATGATTATGCTCTTGTCTGGGAAGATGAGGATACTAAAAAAATTGCAGGCTTTGCCATACTTACCATGAGCATTGGTACAGCTGATATAACTGATATTGCTGTAGCTAAAAAATACAGAAGACAGGGAATCGCAGATAAGCTCTTAAAGGAGCTGTTGGCTCATGGTTCAAAAAAGAGCATAACAAAGTTTGCTCTTGAAGTCAGAAGCAGCAATGAGGCAGCAATCAGGCTCTACCAGAAGAACGGATTTGTGTTAGAGGGCATAAGAAAGAACTACTATAGAAATCCGGTGGAAGATGCATGTATTATGTGGAAGAGATATTGACATTATTTACTTATATACGATTCGGCAGCAAAATAGTATAGTTATATTGTTAAAGTACAGGTCGATTGGAGGAAACCTTGATGGGAATGAATGATATAAGATGTAATGTCTGTGGCAGAAGGCTCAGATGTGAGAATGGAATATTAATGGAGGATGCATTTGAAGCAGTTAAGGAATGGGGATTTTTTTCGAAAAAAGACCTGGTTTGCCACAAATTTGTAATGTGTGAAAATTGTTATGATTCCATGATAGAAAAGTTCGCAATACCAGTAAAGGTATTTCATAAAAATGAAGTTATGTAGTTCTTTCTGTAGGAGGAAGGAGTTTCCTTCATGACTTCAAGAAAAGTTCTGTTAAAGTAGCTGATATTATTAAAGCCACAGGCTGATGATATGTCAGCTATTTTTTTGTCTGTACGGGTAAGTAGCTCACAGGCCTTTGTTATACGCACTCTTGTAAGATACTTAAAGGGTGAAAGTCCGGTAATATTTTTGAAGGTACGGCAAAAATGACCTGTGCTGAGACCACATGCATCAGCAAGCTCTTTAAGAGAATGGTCGTACATATATTCATCATTTATCAGGGTGAGACTCTTGTCTATGATTCCTGGTGCATAGGAATCTTTTTCAGATATATCAAGTCCTGAAAAACAATTATTGTACAGGTCCTGCCATATTTCTAAAAGTCTTCCCCTTATAAGAAGCTCACACTGTTTTACAGGGACATTTTTGTACTTCATAATGCCAACAATGTTACCAAGAACTTCTTCGGTCTGGGACTGGCTCTTTTTAATATGGCATATTCCGGCAGCAGACGTATAATATGTGGGATTAATGTAGCTTTTAAGATATGGAGGAATAATATCCATTATCATGGAAGGCATGAACACAAAGGCGTCAAATGAACATGGCTCACCATCATTGGCAACCTTAACAGCATAATGAGTAAGTCCCCCTGGAATAAAAAGTGCATCACCAGACTTCATATGTATTCTTGTATCTTCAATATATACATACAGCTCCCCTTCCTGCAAAACAAAAAGTTCAAGTTCCGTATGGCAGTGAAGATAAAGGGCTGACCAGGCAGAAGGTGAAACATCTGTGTGGTGTATTGAAAAAGGTCTTCCTGCTGTTTCGTGTTTTATCTGTTCAGTAAGCGACATAGCCATTCCTCCTGCAAGGGTTATAGTTGAAGTATTTTATCTCAGTCGAGAAGACTCACACCTTTGCAAGAGGTGTGTAATAACCAATAATTCAACAAAGATATTTAATAACATTATAATGTTTCAGTGTAATACATGTCAATCATGAATATGTCAATATAGTATTATAAAATGATGCAATAGTAGTAGAATACATGGACAATAATCAATATCATATAAGATATAATGATGCGTGCCAGCAGTGGCTTAATTGCTTGTGCATAGTAAAATTATGATTATGATTAAAAATATAAGGAGAAAGACATGGGAAAAATAACAATTTACAAGGATAAACTGGTATTTCAACGAAAAGATGAACTTACAGTAATTGAAGGATATGGACGTAACTGTCTTAGATGCCGTTCAACCAAAAACGGAAAGATACTTGATGAGAACTGGACACTTCTTCCTGCATCTGATGACGCAGAGGTTGAAACAAGTGGTGATGAAAAAGCTGCCTATATTAAGAATGGTATGATGTCTGCAAAAATCGAAGCCGGAGAACCATGGTATGGTGGATTAATAACATATTACCGTGATGGAAAAGATATATTAAGAACAAAATATGAGGGAGAATACACAGGACGTAATGTTCATGTGGAAGGCGACCATTATCAGATAAAGGTCATTTTTGAGGCAAATGAAGGAGAACATTTTTATGGTCTTGGACAGGAGCAGGAGGATCAGTTTGACAGAAAGGGAAGTACTGTAAACCTTCTTCATTACAATACCAAATCAGCTGTACCTGTAGTATATTCTTCACTTGGTTATGGTTTTATGTGGAATAATCCGGCACCGGGAAGATGTGAGACAACAAACAATCATACAATGTGGGTGGCAGACAGTGCATATCAGGCTGACTACCTTGTATATGCTGATAAGACTCCAGCTGCTGTATTGAAAAAATATTGTGATCTTACGGGATATGCACCACAGTTTCCAAAGTGGGCAGCAGGCTTCTGGCAGAGTAAACTTCGATATGAAAGCCAGGATGAAGTGTTAGAGGTGTGCAGAGAATACAAAAAGAGGGGCATAGATATTGCTGCAATAGTAATTGATTATTTCCACTGGACAGAACAGGGAGAATGGAAATTTGATCCAAAGTACTGGCCTGATCCTAAGGCAATGTGTGATGAATTAAAGGAAATGGGAATTGAGCCTGTTGTATCTGTATGGCCTACAACTAATCCAAAAAGCGAGAATTACTTCGAAATGAGCGAAGCAAATATGCTTATAAGAACAGAAAATGGACAGTATGGAACATTTGATTTTTATGGACAGCAGACATTTATTGACCCTACAAATCCTGCAACAGGCCCTTATGTATGGAAGATATTAAAGAAAAATTATTATGATTACGGAATACGTAATTTCTGGCTTGATGAAGCTGAACCAGAGGTTCATCCACAGCAGTTCAATAACCTTAAGTTCTTTGCAGGAAATGGTGCACAGACTGCGATGTTATATCCATACTATTATAGTAAAATGGTTTATGACGGACTTAAAGAATCTGGAGAGGATGACATTATTATACTTACAAGAGCTGCCTATCCGGGAACACAGAAGTTTGGTTCCCTTGTGTGGAATGGTGATATAGTTTCAACATTTGATGCTTTGAGAATGAGTGTTAAAACAGGTCTTTCAATGGCTATGTGCGGAATACCTTGGTGGAACAGTGATATTGGAGGCTTCCTCTTTGCTGACATTGAAAGTGACTATTTTAAGGAGCTTGTCGTAAGATGGGCACAGTTTGGTGTGTTCTCACCGGTAATGAGACTTCATGGTTCAAGAAAAAGACAGTCTACATATGTAGAGAGGCATCCGGGTATTATTGAAAAGAGTGGCGGAGACAATGAAATCTGGAGCTTTGGAGAAGAAGATTATGTGATACTCAAAGACCTTGTGGAGCTACGCAACAGATTAAAACCATACATATGCAAATATATGGACATAACAACAGAAACCGGAGCACCAATTATGAGACCAATGTTCTTTGACTATTATGATGACGAAATATGCTACACCTTAGAGGACCAGTATATGTTTGGTGAGGATATTCTCTTTGCACCAATTACGGGACAGGGCCAGACAAAGAGAAAGGTATACCTTCCAAAGGGACAGTGGATAGATACGAGAACAAAAGAAGAAATAAGCGGAGAAAAATGGATAGAATGCCAGGCAGCAATAGATGAATTCATTGCCTTTGTTAAAAAAGGAAGCGATATAATAAACGCATTCTAGTCCCCGTCTGTTTGCATTAATTTTTTCAAGATGTTATACTGTCATTAATTATAGAATGAAATGAGGTATAGTATGCTTGATGTTTGTTTACTTGGTACAAGCGGAATGATGCCTTTACCAAGAAGGGCACTGACTTCACTGATGACAAGATTTAACGGTAGCAGTCTTCTTATAGACTGTGGCGAAGGAACACAGGTAAGTATAAGAGAAAAAGGCTGGAGCGTTAATCCAATTGATACAATATGTTTTACACATTATCATGGGGATCATGTAAGTGGAATTCCGGGTCTGCTGCTTTCCATGGGCAATGCAGACAGGAAGGCTCCACTTACAATGATTGGCCCAAAGGGACTTGCTAAGGTCATTAATTCCCTGAGAGTTATTGCACCGGGGCTTCCCTTTGATATTAATTATATTGAGTTATATGAACCTGTTGAGAGATTAGAGATGAAGGGATATATTCTCGAAGCATTTAAGGTTAACCATAGTGTAACCTGTTATGGTTATAATATAATCATTCCAAGAGGTGGCAAATTTTCGGTTGAAAGAGCCAAGGCTCTGGGAATTCCGGTTAATCTTTGGAATCCTCTTCAAAAGGGTAACGTTGTTGAATATGAAGGCGAAATATATACTTCAGATATGGTACTTGGTGAGCCAAGAAAGGGAATAAAGGTTACTTATTGTACAGATACAAGACCGGTGCCTCTTATTTCGGAGATGGCTAAGAATGCTGATTTGTTTGTATGTGAGGGAATGTACGGAGAAAAGGAAAAGGAAGAAAAAGCAAAGCAGAACCGACATATGACGATATACGAGGCGGCGGATATAGGACGCGCTGCCAATGTTAAGGAGCAGTGGCTTACGCATTACAGTCCATCATTTGTGAGAGTGGACCAGTATATGGATGAGGTTACAAAAATATTCGACAGGGTAGTTCCAGGTAAGGACAGAAAGAGCATTACCCTTGATTTTGAAGAAGAATGAATCATACAAGCATAATGCGAGGAGAATACTATGAACGATATAGATAGAGAAATAGAAAGTGATATTAAATTTTTTGATGCATCAGAGGATACAGCATATGAGAAAAAGGAGGGGGATGTATACATTCTCGCTATTGAAAGCTCATGTGATGAAACAGCAGCGGCAATTGTTAATAATGGAAGAGAAGTTTTATCAAATATTGTTGCCTCACAGATAGATGTGCACAAGATATATGGTGGAGTTGTTCCGGAAATTGCATCCAGAAAACACATTAAATCTATTAATCCTGTAATTGAGGAGGCTCTCTTATCAGCTCACACATCATTTGATGATATAGATGCAATATGCGTTACCTATGGACCTGGGCTTGTAGGTTCACTTTTAGTGGGAGTTGGTGAAGCTAAGGCCATTGCCTACGCTAAAAATAAACCACTTGTAGGGGTTCACCATATTGGCGGACACATTTCAGCTAATTATATTGAACATAAGGATCTGAAGCCTCCTTTTGTATGTCTTGTAGTATCAGGTGGACATACCAATATTGTTGAGATTAAGGATTATGGCGAATACAGAATTATCGGAAGAACAAGAGACGATGCTGCCGGAGAAGCATTTGATAAGGTGGCAAGAACAATAGGACTGGGGTATCCCGGCGGACCAAAGATTGACAAGCTTGCCAGGGATGGCAATAAGGATGCCATTAAGTTCCCAAGAGGACATGTAGATGGGGCAGAATATGACTTCAGCTTCAGTGGAATCAAATCAGCGGTACTCAATTATGTTAACGGCTGCAATATGAAGCATGAAGAGTATAACAAGGCTGATATAGCTGCTTCATTTCAGGAGGCAGTTGTTGATGTTTTAGTTACAAGGACTGTTAAGGCAGCAAAGGAGCTTGGATATGATAAGGTGGTTATGGCCGGTGGTGTTGCCTGCAATGGAGCATTAAGGGCAGGTATGGACCAGGCATGTAAGGAAGCCGGACTTGAGCTTTTTTATCCATCACCTGTATTATGTACAGACAATGCAGCAATGATCGGGGTAGCAGGTTATTATGAATATATGAAGGGTGTAAGAAGCGATTACACATTAAATGCTGTACCTAATCTTAAGTTTGAATAAAGTATGGAGAGATAAAAATGGCTGATATTGGTGTGGTTTTATTGTCTGCCGGAAGTGGAAGACGAATGAACAGCAGTGTCCCAAAACAGTATATGGATCTCTGTGGCAAGACAGTACTTCGTTATTCAATAGAAAACTTTGAAAATGCCGGGGCTGTTAAAGCTATTATAATAGTGACTGCAGAGAATATGATAAATGATGTATGGAATAACTATGTAAAACCATATAATTATAAAAAAGTTACGCAGATAATTGCAGGTGGTAAGGAAAGATACCATTCTGTATATAATGGCCTTCTTGCTATGAAAGGTGAAGGTGTGGATTATGTAATGATACATGATGGTGCCAGACCATTTGCCAGAGAAGATATGATTAACAGATTATATGAAAAAGTAAAGGAATGCGGTGCCTGTATTCCGGCAGTCCCAAGTAAGGATACAATATGTGTTGCTGATAAAGCAGGTAATGTGGCAAAATATCCGGACAGAAGCTTTTTGTGGAATGTCCAGACACCACAAACATTTTGTTATAAAGCCATAAAAGATGCCTTTGATATTTTTATGAAAAATGAGAAGGAGTATTATCCTGTAACAGATGATGCAATGGTATATAAAAGAGTTACAGGCAAAGAAGTTGCAATTGCAATGGGTGATTACAACAATATTAAGCTTACAACGCCTGAAGATTTTGATATTGCAAAACGAATTGTAGAAAATGAGTGAAATGTATATACAATTCGAACATTTACAACAATTTAACTGCCAAAGATAAAAAAACGGACAAAAAGTCTGTATCAGGAATTAAAAAAAAGTGTTGACATTACTGGGTTTTAGATGTTATACTAGCAAAGCAAGTTGAGGAGAGGTCGCATAGCTGGCTTAGTGCACCGGTCTTGAAAACCGGCGTGCCGCAAGGCACCGAGGGTTCGAATCCCTCCCTCTCCGTTTTTTAATGCAAAAATTTACGCAAGTGAGTTTTTGCATTTTGTTATATAAAGAGGTATACGTTTTGTGATTATCTGTTAGCCTTGAATTAATATGATTCTGATTGTAAGCTTATTATGGAGAAGTACCCAAGTGGCTGAAGGGGCTCCCCTGGAAAGGG
>DEDL01000017.1:62306-84883 GCA_002349525.1 Lachnoclostridium sp. UBA2905 | reverse complement strand
TTCAAATCCCTCCTTCTCCGTTATTTTAAAATCATTTAATATCACCTGATAAGAGATATTAAGCTATAAAGATAAAGAGGTATAAGAGATATAATAGAAGAGAACGCTATATAGAAAAACCGTACAGGAAAGCCCACACATCATTTGATGTAAAGGTTTGACTGTACGGTTTTATTTTCATAGGTTTTCATAAGTCAGAAACAAGGCGGACTGCCAATATCATTGAATCCGGGTGGATTACCTGTCAGACCGTGGTGCTTGGCTGGCAGGCCGGGACCTGCCTGAATATGACTACTGTATAAGTGAAAGTGCCTTCATAATATATATCCAGGCCGTCATGGTAATTGATGAGAAGAATGTTGTAACTACAATAATACTGGCGGCAAGCGTGTCATCGCCGTGCATGTTTTTAGCCATGATATAGGCAGTTGGTGTACAAGGTGAAGCAAGCATGATTATAATAGCTATAAGCTTCTGATCACGAAATCCGCACATAACGGCAATTGGCAGGAATATGGCAGCCAGTACCACAAGCTTTATGGCTGAAGCAACCATAGTTGGCTTTACCTTTGCCAGAGCACGTTTTCCCTCAAATGATGCGCCAATTGATATAAGGGCAAGAGGTGAAGCCATAACTGCAAGATTAGATATTGATTTGTCAATCATATGCGGAAGCTTCAGATTTAAAAATGAACCTATAAGTCCGGCTGCGATACCTAAGATGATAGGATTTTTGGCAATGCCAATAAGTGATTTTTTAAGGGTGCCTGCAAAATCACCCTTGCTGCCTCTGGTATTTGCATCATTACTTTCTATAATAAGAATTGTAACTGCAAATATGTTGTAAAGTGGTACGGAGCCTACAATCATTACTGGTGCCATTCCTGATGTGCCGTATATATTCTGTATAAAAGCAACCCCAAGAATAGCTGCGCTGCTTCTATATGAACATTGTACAAATGCGCCTACTTCTGATTTGTCTGGTAAGAGCTTTCGTGCCAGAAACCATATAACTACAATGGATATGAGTGTTGCGAAAAAGCAGAAGCCAACGTATTTTGTGTCAAAGTTTTCACGGATATTGGTTGAAACAAGATCCTGAAATAAAAGACATGGCAGACAGATCTTGAATACAAATTTATTGGCTATGTTAGAAAAATTCAGATCAATTATGCCAATTTTTCTTAAGATGTTTCCTACAACAATAATTGCAAAGACTGGTATTGTTGCGTTAAGACTAAATATAAAATTTTCCATTTTTATATGCCCCCCTCAATTAAAGTATAGTACATCATGAAGTCGAAAAAAACAATAAGAACAAGAAGATTCGTTTTCAATCAGGATAAAGCATGAAGGTTTCCGACCTGGATAAAGCATGAATTGACAATACATTGTATATGGTGTTATAATCCTTTACATGTGGGGCAACGAAGTGTAGTAGCATCGTTGCTTTTATAATTTGTACGAAAAAATTTATCGGAGGAATGTAACTATGAAGAAGAAATTAATGGCAACATTTATGGCAGCAACCCTTGTGGTATCAATGCTTGCAGGATGTGGAAGCAGTGAGAAGACAGAGCAGAAAACACCTGATGCCGAGGTGAATGAATCGGCAGATGCAGGAACAGATAATGGAGTATCTGGTGATAAGACTTCAAATATTGATATGTCAGGCGTAAAGCTTATCAATGATGGTGTTCTTACAGTTGGTGCTGAGATTGGTTATCCACCATTTGAAGATTATGCTGAAGATGGAACAACACCAATCGGATATGACGTAGATCTTGCCGCAGCAATTGCAGACAAGCTTGGACTTGATTACACATTTGTTAATACAGGATTTGATGGAATTCTTGCAGGAATAGGTGTTAATTATGACTGTGTAATATCTGCTGTAACAATTAATCCGGAAAGACTTGAGAATGCACTTTTCTCAAAGCCATATATCCAGAATTACCAGTCAGTAGTTGTTAAGAAGGGAAGCGATGCAAAGATCAATTCACTTAACGACCTTGCAGGTCTTGTAGTCGGAGTTCAGAAGGGAACAACATCTGACATTCTTATTTCAGATTATAAGAACACAGGAACAATTGACTGTACAATACTTGCCAATGAGCAGATTCTTTCATCATTTTCACAGCTTGACAATGGTGAAATCAACGCAGTACTTTGTGACAGCCAGGTTGCTGACGGATATATTGCAGGACATCCTGACAAATATGAACTTGCATACAGAGATAATTCAGAACCTGAAGAATTTGGTATAGCAATGGGCAAAGAAGATACAGCATTACAGACAGCAGTTAATCAGGCTATGGATGAGCTCAAAGAAGAAGGCTTCTTTGAGGAAACAGCTAATTACTGGTTTGGTGCACAGGATTCTAAGAAAACACAGGAGTAATACAGAGGGTATAAGGTATGGAAAAAAAGACAAAAGCGGCCATTATAGCCATTGTCCTTATCGTTATTGCGTGGGCTGCTTTGGCAGCTGCTAAGCCTTCAAAAGAGGTTATGATGTCCAAGTGCTCACCAGAGATACAAAAACAGATTGAAGCAGAGAAAAACAGTACAAGAAAGAGAATTACAGTGACATATAATTCGCTTGGATTTATTAATTACTGTGCATTTTCATCCTCCAGCAAGAATGCGGATGGTGCTTCAAAGGAAGTGTATGTGGGATTTGCAGGAAAGGTATATAGTGCAAAGGAAGGTCCGGCTAAGTTTGTAAGCCAGATGGTTAACTACACTTATCGTATGCTTGGATGTGGTGAGAATGTATTTCATGGTGCCAAGCTTACAATACTGCTTACAACACTTACTGTTCTTATAGGATTCATTTTGAGTATATTCCTTGCATTGGGTAAGATATCAAAGAATGTTATAATAAGTAAGCTTTGTGGAGCATATATATTCTTCTTCAGAGGAACTCCACTTCTTATACAGTTATTTGTTGTATATTTTGCAATACCGGGTGTATTCGGTTTTGCCTGGAAGGACTTATTTTCAGCACCGGATACTGAGGCTGTATACATGGGAGCATTCGTTGCAGCGCTTATAGCGTTCTCACTTAACAGTGCAGCATATTGTGCAGAGATTGTTAGAGCGGCTATTCAGTCTATCGATAAGGGACAGAACGAAGCTGCCAGGGCACTTGGACTTACCTATGGACAGACTATGAGAAAGGTTATTATTCCACAGTCTGTAAGAAGAATGATTCCACCAATTTGTAATGAATTCATTATGATACTTAAGGATGCATCACTTGTATTTGCAATTTCACTTATGGACATTACAACAATTTCCAAGAACATTATGACGAATGAGCTGTCATATATGGTATTTATACCGGCACTTATAATATACCTTATAATTACAGCATTCTTTACTTTTATATTTAATAAGATTGAGAAAAAGCTTTCGGTATATGAGTAGAAGGAGGATGTGTAATGAAGGATTATGAATATATTATAAAAACTGAAGGTGTAAGCAAGCATTTTGGAAAGCTTGAGGTATTAAAGAATATAGATCTTTCTGTTAAAAAGGGCGAGGTTGTATGTATCATTGGTCCATCAGGAGCAGGAAAGTCAACATTCTTAAGATCTCTTAATCAGCTTGAGAAAATAACCAGTGGTAAGATCTATATTAAGGATGAGCTTCTTTTGCACAGGGAGCATGATAAGACGGTTGAGAAAATATCTCCTGACAGACATAAGGCACTTATGCTTGAGATGGGAATGGTATTCCAGAGATTCAATCTTTTTCCGCATCTTACGGTTCTTGAGAACGTTATGCTGGCACCTGTCAATGTTAAAAAGGTTCCTGCAGAGCAGGCTAAGAAGGAAGCAGAGGAGCTTCTTGACAAGGTTGGCCTTTTAAGCAAGGTGGATGAGTATCCATCAAAGTTATCAGGAGGACAGCAGCAGCGAGTTGCCATTGCAAGAGCACTTGCCATGAAACCTGAAATAATGCTTTTTGATGAGCCTACATCAGCTCTTGACCCTGAACTTGTTGGTGAAGTTCTTCAGGTTATGAAGGATCTTGCCAATGGTGGTATGACTATGATAGTTGTAACACATGAGATGGGCTTTGCAAGAGAGGTTGCTGACAGAGTTCTTCTTATGGCAGATGGAATCATTGCTGAGCAGGGAAGTCCTGACCAGATATTTGATAATCCACAGAATGACAGAACAAAGAGCTTTTTAAAGTCAGTGCTTAATGCCAATTAATATACAATAAGAAACTGGATGGGATATATAATGAATACAAAAACACGTAATTCATTGTTACTGTTTCTAACGGCAACAATCTGGGGTCTTGCATTTGTGGCCCAGAGTGTTGGCGGCAGACAGACCGGTCCATTTACATTCAACGGAATAAGGACGATTCTTGGTGGAATCGTTCTTATTCCGTATATTATGTTTAATGACCGAAAATATAAGAACAATGGTAATAATGAAGACAAAGACAAAGCATCGTTAAAGACACTTATTACAGGTGGTATATTATGTGGAATAATTTTATGCATTGCCGGTAATTTTCAGCAGATGGGATTGATATATACATCAGTAGGAAAGTCAGGTTTCCTGACATCCTTATACATACTTATTGTACCTGTTATCGGAATATTCCTTAAGAAAAAATGTCCGGCTAAAATATGGATATGTATTCTTGTGGCAATAGCAGGTCTGTATGAACTCTGTCTTGCAGGAAGCGGCAGTTTTTCCTTCAATAAGGGAGATCTTATGGTTATGGTAGCTGCCATCTTCTTTTCATTTCACATACTTGTAATAGATTATTTTACACCTAAGGTAGATGGTGTTAAAATGTCCTGCATACAGTTTTTTGTGTGTGGTATTATTACAGTGATTCTTATGTTTGCATTTGAAAAGCCTGATCCGGCTGCACTTGCTACAGTTATTGTTCCGCTTCTTTATGCAGGTGTGCTTTCGTGTGGAGTGGCATATACCCTTCAGATAATTGGCCAGCGCGAGGTTGAGCCTACAGTAGCAAGCCTTATAATGAGTCTTGAATCTGTAATATCAGCAATTGGAGGTTTTTTGATTCTCGGACAGAAAATGACTGTCAATGAGACTTTTGGCTGTATGTTGATATTTGGAGCCGTTGTGGCGGCGCAGATTCCATCATTTTCAAATAATAAAACAGCAAAGGGGTAAGATAAAATGGAAGAATTATATAATGCAATAGAGACAAAAATAGCAGAATCCGGTTTCCCACGCAAGGTGAGCGGAGAAGATGTATACAATGATATATGTGACCAGATCGATGGTAAGGAGAATGGAACCTATATACTTTTATCAAAGTTTGATGATGATCTTGTATTTGAATATCATATCACTGTTATGGACAGCGAATTTAATCTTGGAATACTTAAGATGAAATGTCCTGAGGGAGAATACGAGACAGATTTTGACAAATAAGTAACAGAATTTTATTGAAACTTAAGTAGTTAATAAAAGAAGCATCACATTAATGTGGTGCCTCTTTAAAATGCTTACTTATAAAATACTAAAATGCTTAATATTAAGAATTACTCATTAGCGTATGGGTTGATAGTCTGTATTGAACCATCCTCATTGTAATGAAGCTCACAGTACTTAACACATCTCATTCCGCTTACTCCTCTTGACCATGATGAATCATGATAGAAGAGATACCACTTACCATTAATCTCTACGATTGAATGATGAGTTGTCCAACCAATAACAGGCTCAAGAATCTTTCCGCCAAATGTAAATGGTCCTTCCGGAGAATCACCTGTTGCATATACAATAGTACATTCTGTACCTGTTGAATATGAAAGATAGTACTTACCATTGTACTTGTGCATCCATGGTCCTTCAAAATAACGTCTGCCCTTGTCTCCAGCCTTAATTGGTTCTCCGTTTTCGTCAAGGATAACAATTTCCTTAGGCTCAGATTTGAACTGAAGCATGTCATCTGTAAGCTGTGCAACTCTTGGTCCAAGTGCCTTGTCGTTGCCATCTGGAACATATGGGTCATCCACATATTCACCTGTCTGCCATTTTTCAAGCTGTCCTCCCCAAAGGCCACCGAAGTATATGTAGCCCTGTCCGTCATCATCAACAAGAACAGCAGGATCTATACTGAAGCTTCCCTTAATGTAGTCTGGTTCCGGTGTGAACTTTCCGGCAGGTGTATCGCTTGTTGCAACACCAATTCTGAAAATTCCATCCTTGTCGCGAGCAGGGAAATAAAGATAATATTTTCCGTTTTTATAAGCACAGTCAGGAGCCCACATCTGCTGTGAAACCCAAGGTACTTCGTCCTGATGAAGAACCTCTCCGCAGTCAACGCACTCTGAATCAACATCATCCATGCAAAGGATATGATAGTCTTCCATTGTGTACTGATCGCCGTTGTCGTTGTCTTCGCATTCGTGGTCAAGATCATGTGATGGATATATGTAAATTTTGCCATCGAATACGTGTGCAGATGGATCTGCTGTGTAAATGTTTGTTACTAAAGGTGTATTCTGTTTGATAGTAATCAGTCCTTTCATAAATATTCAATTTATTATAGCAATTTATAAAGGCTTAGTCAATGTAAATTGCGGAGCAATAAAGTAGTAAAAGCAGTATGTAAAAGAGAATGATATATATATGGACCTAATTATAAAAATGAGGGGGTAATTTACCAATTTTTGCTACAAGATATTATTTGATTGTGATATAATTGAAGTCGGAAACAAGTACGCAAGGACATACATGAATATTAAAGAGAATAATACTATGAGAAAATACAAAGAATTAATATACCCTATTATAACACTGATTGTATCAGTATTATTTGCTGTGTTTGCACCAAATGTTGCAATGTATGGAAGAATAGTCCTTATATTTGGGCAGACACTGCAGATAGCATTGCTTGTAAGATGGGCAGTAATGCTTGGTAATCGTATAACCTACCAGTCCTACAGAAAATATTTTATTGCCATTGCCGTAATGATGATTTACTGGCTTTCCATAAGGACTGTTCAGATTAATTTCTGCTTCGACGATCTTGCCCTTTACAGGCATCTTGAATACATGACATTTATTCCAAAGGATCTTATACCGGTGCTGTGTCTTTGTGTTGCCAGCATGATTGGCAGGGAAAATGATGCAGAACCGCCTAAGGAATGTTATGTGGCATTTTTCGTCGCAGTAATATTTTCCTCAATGACAATTATAAATGATTTTAATGGGTATTGTTTTAAATTTGATGGAAAATACAGGGTGTCATATGGAAAACTGTATTATGTGCAGATCATTTTTATAATATGCATTCTAATATGTACTCTTGTGGTTACTGTAAGTAACAGTAAAGAGGTTAATAAGACTGGTATAACACTGTTTGTACTTGCTGTGTCGGCAGTGTGTATAGCTTTCTGGATATTTATAATTCTGAGAGAATCATTTGTTGACTTCTATGAAAATATGGATTTTGTGTTCTGTTTCTTCCTTGTGGAGGTCATAGAATATTTGATAATGAAATTTGTTATTCCTGTTAACAGCTCCTACAAAATGATGTTCAATGAACTTAATTCAGCCATACAGATTACTGACAGTGATTTCAATGTAAAATTTGAAACAAACAATAACGTACGTTTTAAAAGGGAAGATCTTCTTGAGGCTGTGGGAGGCGTATACCGTTTTTCAGAAAATATTCTTCTAAAAGGGAAAAGTATAAATGGGGGTTATGTATTCTGGCTTGAAAATATTAACGAGCTTATCAAGAAAATTGAAAATGAGCTGGAGATAAAAAAACAGCTGCAGGTGTGTAACGAGCTTTTAACTGCCGAGCTTGCTATTAAGGAAAATGAAGTAAAAATTGATACGGCCCAGTATCTGCATAAAAGACTCATAGGAGAGGTGAGTACACTTCTCAAGCAGATATGTGATGATCTTGACGGCAGTATGAATTCAGATGAAGACAGAAAAGAAATTCTTATAAGGACAACCTATCGTTTTTCTTACATTAAAAGACGACTGAATCTTTTCTTATTGATGGAGGAGAAGAAAAGAATAGACATTATGGAATTGTATTATTCCATGAGAGAGTGCATGCAGTATGTTAATCTTACAGGAAAAAAGGGCTCGGTTTATATAGTATATGTAAATGATCCAACAAAAAGAGATAAGAGTAGTAATCTGGCATTTGATAAAGAATTTTCAAAGGGTGGCGTTATAAGATATCCCGGTAAAGATGTTGTAGGGGCCTTTGAATGTTTTATAAAGGATGCGGTGTATTGTGATGCTAAAAGACTAATATACGTTATAAAGGTGTCAGAGAATTCATTTAGTATTGAAAGACAGGGGGGGCAGATATATGAAACCCCTAGGTGAATATGGAATTAAAACCTGTACTACTATTAATATGCTTTTGCTTCTTGTATCAATTTTGTTTGTATGGTATTTTTTTACAGCAAATGCAACCGGAAGAAAAAGAGTGAGCATGATTGTAAGCAGTTTTTTTATAGTGACAAATACATTTATTATGGCATGTGTAAGTTGTATAGCTACAAATCAGGCCATGAAAAGCCTCATGGTTATGGTGCCGCTGTGGTGGTATATTTTGTACATTGTATTTGACTATATTTATTTTATAATAGGAATTGTGCGCATAAATATACTGAAGAAAAGTGAGATTACAGAGCTGTCCATAAGGGAAAGCGTAGACAAAATTCCAATTGGAATATGTCTTGCAATTGACGGAAGAGTTAAGCATATAAACAGATGTATGAGTGGTATTGTATATGCCATGACTGGTAAGCCTGTGGTGAATATTGATACCTTCTGGAACAAAATTATAGACAGTAAGATGGCAAGAAAAAATGGAGTATTCTGTCTGCCTGATTCAAGGGTATTTATACTTGAGAGAAAGGATTATTTCAGGAAGAACAGGCGTTACACACAGATTATGGCTTATAATGTTTCAGAACTTTATCAGGTTATTGAAGAAACAAGGAAGAAAAATGCCAGACTTCAGAATGTCAATGAAAGACTGAAAAAATACAGTGAAAATGTTATGGAGATTACAAAAAAAAGGGAACTTCTTGAGAGAAAAATGAATATTCATGATTCACTTGGTCATCTCTTGCTTGTGTCCAAAAGAGTTATTGAAGATGATAATCCGGACGAAGAGTCCTATGTGCAGATTCTGAATGAGTGGAAAAATAATATTGAAGCATTTTTGTATTCTGGTATGTTAAATGATAACAATGAAGAAAATGATATTAAAGAGCAGCTGAATGATGCAGCTTCATCAATTGGTGTTACTATTCATTTTGAAGGAGATATTCCGCCTGAAAATAATGTTAAGGACATTATTCTTGCTGCTGGAGGTGAATGTCTTACTAATACTGTAAGGCACGCACATGGGAAGAATATGTTCATTAAAATAATTACAGGTGAAAATAGTTACAGAATTGAATTTACAAATGATGGAGATAAACCTATAATAGATATTGTTTTAGGCGGAGGACTTAAGTGCCTTAAGGAACGTGTTGATGGTTATGATGGAACAATGACCATTGAAAATGATGATGGATTTAAGCTTTCTATAGATGTTAGAAGGGGTGTGTGATTATGAAGGGTGTTTTGATTGTTGAAGATGATCCCATGGCTAAAAAATTCCTTGAGATGATTGTAGAAGGCAATCCGAATTACCATGTTATTCGTTCAATAGAATCAGCTGCACTTGCAGAGGCATACTGCTATTCTAATAAAATAGATCTTATACTGATGGATGTATGTACAGCGGGAAACGCCAGTGGGCTTAAGGCCGCATCAAAGATTAAGCGTACATTTCCAAACATCAGGATAATTATTCTTACAAGCCAGCCAGAAGCAGGGTTTATAAACCGTGCAAGGGAAGGCGGCATAGACAGCTTTTGGTATAAAATGATGGATGAGGTTGAGATTATTGATGTAATGAACCGGACAATGGTCGGTGAGAATGTATATCCACAGATTATTCCGGTTGTCATGATAGGGGAAGCAAGCTCGCTTGAACTATCTGAAATGGAGATTAATATATTAAGAGAGCTTACAAGTGGTGACACCAGCAAGGAAATTGCAGCCAGAATGAATCTTTCTGCAAGGACCATTGAGAATAATATTCAGCGAATGTTAGAAAAAACAGGCTTCAAATCCAAAACAAGACTTGCTGTTGAAGCGGCTAACAAGGGATTGGTTATCAGGAATGTGTAATAAAAAATTGCGGATATATAATATTGCTCATATAAAATACTACAGATATAAAATACTACAGATATAAAATACTACAGAGGAAGGACATTAGTTATATATGATAATTGAATTAGAAAAGATTAAAGCTATGAATGAAAATGAATATGTTTATATAGACATAAGAGATTCAAAGGATGTTTCATATGGAGCAATTCCTCGGTCATATAATATATCAAAGGAAATACTTACAGGTTACTGCACATCGGATAATAAGGAAGAATTTGTTAAAGAGCTTAATGAAGAGGATAGAAGCACATTATCCGGCATTGATTTTGATAAGAAGCTTATAATATACTGCAGCAGAGGAAAAAATTCCACAGAGGCAGCCGCAATATTAAGAGAGGCAGGCTTTGATGCATATGGTCTTAAGGGTGGCTATACAAGCTGGCTGCTTGATGTCATGGACAGTGAGAAGGATAAGGATATAAGCGCTGATGTTGAGCAGAGTCTTAGAAAAAAATTCCGAAAGGACATATGGTGTAAATTTGCAAAGGCAATTAACAGATATGAGCTTGTAAAGGAAGGAGACTGTATTGCTGTCTGTATATCAGGTGGTAAGGATTCCATGCTTATGGCCAAGCTTTTTCAGGAACTTAAGCATCATAACAAATTTAATTTTGAAGTGAAATTTCTTGTAATGGATCCGGGCTACAGTCCTGCAAACAGAAAAATAATAGAAGACAATGCAAGAAAGCTTAATGTGCCTGTTACAATATTCGAATCTGATATATTTGAGTCAGTATTTAACGTGGAAAAGTCTCCATGCTATCTCTGTGCAAGAATGAGGAGGGGACATCTTTATCATTATGCCAGGGAACTTGGATGCAATAAAATTGCTCTTGGACATCATTATGATGATGTTATAGAAACAATTCTTATGGGTATGCTATATGGAGCCCAGATACAGACAATGATGCCAAAGCTTCACAGTACAAACTTTGAAGGAATGGAACTCATAAGACCTATGTATCTTATAAGAGAAGATGCCATAAAGGCATGGAGAGATTACAATAATCTTCATTTTATCCAGTGTGCCTGCAAGTTTACAGAGAATTGTACAACCTGTAATAATGAAGAAAACATGTCAAAACGTCTTGAAACAAAGGAGCTCATTAAGAAGTTAAAGAAAGTTAATCCTTTTGTAGAATCGAATATATTTAAGAGTGTTGAAAATGTAAATATTGACACTGTGGTTGCATATAAGAAAAAGGGTGTGAAACACAGTTTCCTGGATGAATATTAAAAGAACTCTTAATAAGCCGGATAAGATGTAATAAAAACTGGCATAAAGATACTATAATAAACAAGGATAAAAACAGTAATTCAAAACAGTAATTCAAAACGGTAATTCAAAACGGTAATTTGAAACGGTAACTCAAATCGATAATAAAAAAGGTAATTAAGATACTGCTGTAAGAGCATATCTTAATTACCTTTTTTGATGCAGGTGAATATTATAACATCTGCTATTATTAGTCACCGAGTTTTCCAAGAAACTCCTTCATACGTGCATTGTCTGAATTGAATACATGCTCAGGTGTTCCTTCAATGGCTATAACACCCTTATCCATAAATATAATGTGGTCTGCAACATTCCTTGCAAAGTTCATTTCGTGGGTTACAATAACCATTGTCATATGCTCGGCAGCAAGGTTCTTAATAACTTTAAGAATTTCCCCTGTAAGCTCAGGATCAAGAGCTGAGGTTGGTTCGTCAAAAAACAGTATTTTTGGATTGAGTGCAAGGGCTCTTGCAATTGAAACACGCTGCTGCTGTCCTCCGGAAAGCTGCTGTGGGTACTCGTTAGCCTTGCCCTCAAGTCCCATCTTTTTAAGAAGGGCCATGGCCTCACTACGTGCCTGTTCAGGGTCTTTTTTCTGTATTCTTACCGGAGCGTCCATAATATTCTGGATAACACTGCGGTGTGGAAACAGGTTGAAATTCTGAAATACAAGTCCAAAATATTTTCTGATCTGCTGTTTCTGTGCCTTGGTAGCTGTAACGGCATCTGGAAGACCAGCGTATACAATAGAACCACTGTCGGCTGTTTCAAGCATTGTTGCAAGTCTTAAAAGTGTAGACTTACCGGAACCAGATGGACCGATAATGGCTAAAACCTCGCCTTCATCAACCTTAAGAGATATATCCTTTAAGACTTCCAGGTCTCCAAAGCTCTTTTTAATATGTTTGATCTCAAGTAAGCTCATATTCATCCTCCTTGCTTATTTGTAATAACTCATTTTTTTCTCTAATTTTGCAAATGCACCGGCAACTAAAAGGTTGAAAATATAATATATTACACCGGCTATTACAAAGGCAGTTACTGTTCTGTCAGCTGCTGCGACCTGTTTTGCAATTGTAAACATTTCTGCAACTGCAAGGGTGAATGCAAGAGATGTATCTTTTATAAGAGTTATTGTTTCGTTGGTTACAGGTGGGATGATGCGCTTAAATACCTGTGGCATAATAATGTATCTGAAAGTCTGTACCTTACTATAACCAAGTATTGTAGCGGCTTCGTACTGGCCCTCAGGAATTCCTTCAATACCTGAACGGTATATCTCTGCAAAATAAGCCGCATAGTTAAGCACGAAACCGATAAATACAGCAATCAGCTTATAGGATGGTGAGAGTTCTATATGGAACAGATAATATGGTCCAAAATACACAACAAAAAGCTGAAGCATAAGAGGTGTTCCACGCATTATTGAAATATATATTTTTGCTATTATTCTTAGAATCATAAATCTTGACATTCTGACAAAGCATAACAGAAGTCCAAGTATAAGGGCACCAACCAGGGTTACTGCAAATATTTCCAGTGATACCACCGAACCCTCAAGCAATTTTTGTGTGATTGTACCTATATCCATTGCCCAAAATCCTCCTAAACTGATGTGAATTAATTATTATTTGTTGAGGCAGATTACATCCTGCTGATCCCATTTTTTAGCTATTTCTTCAAACTTGCCATCAGCAGCCATTGATTCGAGAACTGTCTGAATCTGGTCACGAAGAGCTTCATTACCTTTTTTGAAGCCGATTCCATACTGCTCTGATGAAAGTTCTGTGTCAAGAATTCTAAATGTATCTGCTTTATCTTTAATATAATACTGTGCAACAACCTTATCAAGTGCAACTGCGTCTGCTCCGCCACTTTCAAGTGTCATAAGTGCTGAATTGTAATCAGGAACCTGTGTAAGCTCTTTAAATGAGTCCTTTACGTTTTTAAGGTCATCACCTTCAAGGGCTGAAAGAGCAGCTGAGTCAGCCTGTACAAGTACGATTTTGTCAGTAAGGTCTTCAAGAGTATTAATGTCAGAATCAGCCTTAACGATAACAACCTGTGAGTTATCTACATATGGCTTTGACCATGTATAGTCGTCTTCACGTCCGTTGATTGTAAATCCGTTCCAGATACAGTCAATAGCACCTGAATTAAGCTGTATATCCTTAGCATCCCAGTTGATAGGTGTTTTGATAAGCTCCCAGCCAAGACGTGAGCAAACCTCAGCAGCAAGGTCAAGATCAAAACCAACGTATTCTCCGCTGTCATCCATATATCCATATGGTGGATATTCAGCATCGAAGCCTACTGTAAGACTGGTTTTCTTTTCTGAAGCAGCATCAGTAGAAGTATTAGCTTCAGTCTGTGAATTGTCTGTTGTGTCAGTCTTTTTTCCGCAACCTGTAAGAGTTCCTGCAAGGCAGGCACCAATAAGTCCAAGTGCAATAAGTTTTCTAAATTTTTTCATAGTTGAACCTCCATAGGTATATAATATGTATGCTTTTTTGTGCATACTTTGTCAGTATAACACATTAAAGTGCTTTATGACAAATGTTTTTGTGGTAAACACAAAGTATTTTTATTACCGGTATATAGTATTTTTCTGTGGACTATTTTGTAATAAAATGATATAATGTGCTACATGTGTAAAATAAAATTTTTGGAGGTAAAGTATGAGTTCTGGAAAACGAGATTCATGGAGCTCAAGAGGTGCATTTATTCTTGCATCGATTGGCTCTGCAGTTGGACTTGGTAATGCCTGGAGATTCCCGGGTCTGGCAAAAGTGCACGGTGGAGGGGCATTTCTTATCGTGTACCTTGTAGCATTATTTGTAATAGGTATTCCACTTCTTATGATGGAGCTTTCCATTGCCAGAAAGTTTCATAAGGGCGCAATTGATTCAATGCGTGGAACCAATAAGAAAAGTGAGTTTATCGGATGGTCCGCAACTGCCAATGCATTTGTAATTGTAACATATTATGCAGTTGTATTTGCATGGGTGCTTCTTATGACAGTCTGCGCCGTTAAGTTTGCAGGCATGACAGGAGATGGCGAAGCAGCAGGTAATCTTTTCTTTGATGTTACAAAGACAACAGGAATTATTGAAGGATGGACAATACCTATTCCTGTTCTTATTGCACTTATAGTAGCCTGGATGCTTATCTACTATTGTATAAGAAATGGTGCTAAGAGTGTTGGAAAGGTTGTAAAATATACCGTATTTATTCCTCTGATTCTTTTGGGAATTATGGCAGTTAAAGGTTGTACAATGCCTGGTGCCATGGCAGGTCTTAAGAAGTTTTTCATACCTGATGTGAATGCATTTGCTGATCCATCACTTTGGATTGATGCAATAGGACAGGTATTTTACAGTCTGTCAATTATGATGGCTATTATGTTTGCATATGGTTCATATGTTGATGAAAAGGTTAATCTTGCAGTGGACGGAATTATTATAGCCCTTTCAGATGCAGCTGTAAGCGTTCTTTCAGGTATTGTTATGTTTTCAACAATGGGTGGTGTTGGAATGTTGGATAATATGTCTGCATCAGGTATTGCAACAGCATTTATCATATACCCACAGGCAATTGTTAATCTTACAAGTGTAGGATGGTTTAATGCATTATTTGGTGTGATCTTTTACCTTATGCTTGTTACACTTGCAATTGACTCAGCATTCTCAATTATTGAGGGAGTTTCAGCATCATTGTCAGACAGACTTAAAATTGATCCAAGAAAGACAACAAAGGTAACATGTGTTATAGCATCAGTTATATCACTTCTTTATGTTACAAGAGCCGGTCTTGCATGGCTTGATATAGTTGACCACTGGACTAATATGATCAATCTTATACTTATAGGTATAATTGAGTGTATTGCCATTGGATGGTTCTTTGGCACGGATAAGGTTGTAAAGCAGATAAACCGTAATACGGTTAATTTCAGAATTCCGGCATTCTGGATAAATGCATCAATAAAATTTATTGCACCACTTGCCCTTGCAATATTATTTGTATGGAACATATACGATTTGTTTATGCTTAATGGCGGAAGATACAATAATGATTATGCGTTCTGGGCAGAAATCGCAGGAGGATGGGCAGTATCAGCATTTGTATTTTTAAGCGGTATAATTGCAAGAATAGTAATCAATAAGAAGAAAAAGAACGGATTTGTTGATGAAGATATAATCTGGGAGGAAAATGATCCGGAATAAAATTTTTCATTAATACAATATGGGGATAAGGACACTGATAATTCTTTGAAACATCAGTGTCCTTTTTTTCTCAGTTGTAAAGACTCCCACTTTGGTAAGTGGTGAGTAATAACAAAGCTTAAAAACCTATTGACAAGGGGGGTTTATAGTGCTAACATACCTATTAAAAAGATAGGAAATAGGAATTAAGGAGGTCTGATTATGACAATATATGCCGATAATGCAGCAACAACAAGAGTAAGTGAAGAGGTACTTAATGCAATGTTACCGTATTTCAGGGAGAATTATGGTAATCCGTCAAGCCTTCATAATATAGGACAGAGGGCAGCAGAGGTATTATATAATGCAAGAAAAACTGTTGCAGACTGTATTAATGCCAAACCGGAAAATATAACATTTACATCAGGTGGAAGCGAGGCAGATAATCAGGCACTTATATCTGTAGCAAGAAATCTGGCAAGGAAGAATAAGAAACACATCATTTCAACTAAATTTGAGCATCATGCAATTCTTCATACACTTAAAAAGCTTGAAAGCGAAGGTTTTGAGGTGACATTACTTGATGTTCATGAGAACGGAATTGTAACACCTGAGCAGGTAAGGGATGCCATCAGGGAGGATACATGTCTTGTAACTATTATGTATGCCAATAATGAGATTGGCTCTATTCAGCCAATTAAGGAAATCGGAGCCGTATGTCATGAGAAGGGAGTTATATTCCATACTGATGCAGTACAGGCAGCAGGTCATTTGAATATTGATGTCTGTGACCAGAATATAGACATGCTTTCAATGTCAGCACACAAGTTCCATGGTCCTAAGGGAGTTGGAGCATTATATAGTAAAAAAGGAATTATTTTAAGAAATGTTATTGAGGGTGGAGCTCAGGAAAGAGGAAAGAGAGCTGGAACAGAGAATATTCCGGGTATAGTAGGAATGGCAACAGCTCTTTCAAATGCGGTAAAGGATATTGACAAGAATGCTGCTTATGTTACAGCATTAAGGGACAGGCTCATTGATGGATTGTCAAAGATACCACACTGTATTCTTAATGGTGACAGATATAACAGACTTCCGGGCAATGTTAATTTCTGTTTTGAAGGAATAGAGGGAGAGTCACTGTTACTTTTGCTTGATGCAAAGGGAATATGTGCTTCATCAGGTTCAGCCTGTACATCAGGATCACTCGATCCAAGCCACGTTCTTCTTGCAATTGGAAGACCTCATGAAATTGCACATGGTTCATTGAGACTTTCAATATGTGAGGAAAATACAGAAGAGGAAATAGATTACATTATTAAAGAAACAGCTTCTGTGGTAGAATATTTAAGAAATATGTCACCGGTATGGAAAGATCTTGAAAATGGTGTTACAAAGCACCTTATCTAATGCTTATATATTGAAAATGATATAAATGGAGGTTAATAATATGGCTTTATATACAGAAAAGGTAATGGATCATTTTATGAATCCAAGAAATGTTGGAGAAATTGAAAATGCTGATGGAATCGGTGAAGTTGGTAATGCAAAATGTGGAGATATAATGAAAATATATCTTAAGATTGAAAACAATGTCATTCAGGACGTTAAATTTGAAACCTTTGGATGCGGTAGTGCTATTGCTTCATCTTCTGTTGCAACAGAGATGATTAAGGGCAAAACAGTGGAAGAGGCACTTGCCCTTTCAAATAAGGCAGTGGTAGAAGAATTAGGCGGACTTCCACCACAGAAGCTTCACTGTTCAGTTCTTGCAGAGGAAGCAATAAAATCTGCAGTTAAAGATTATTATGATAAGAATGGAATTGAGTATGACAAGTCACAGTTCCCGGCAGATCATGACTGTGGTGCATGTCATATGGTATAATTTACACATAAGTCCACTTGTTTTATTTTTGGTTATATGGCATACTGTTATATGTTAAAGTCTTAGGCAGATTGCAGGGATGCGTTTGGTAAGCTTCCTAGTGAAGTCTGCACACATCCCGCAGCAGGTACGTTTAGGTGTACCTGGATAATGACAGGAGTATACATTGGAGGAGAATGTTTTGAAACATATAATAGTTGACCTGGAGATGAATGCTATAAGCAGGAGCTTTGATATTAAGGGGTCCACACACAAAGAGATTATTGAAATCGGAGCAATAATGCTTGATGATGATTATAAAGAGATAGATTCATTTAAGACTTATGTTAAGCCGCAGATGAACAGTGAGGTTGAAAAGAGATATGAAAGTCTTACCGGAATAACAACTGAGATGGTTAAGGATGCACCTGTTTTTGAAGAGGCCATCGCCTCATTTGCAAAGTGGTGCGCCAGTTACAATGATGAGTTTACTCTTTATCAGTGGAGTGAGAATGACAGAACACAGATTGTAAGCGAGATGAAGCTTAAGAATATTACTCCGGATGAGAATGAAGAGCGTATTGTAGGAGGCTGGGTTGATTTTCAGAAGGAATTCAGTCATCTCCTTGGTCTGTCAAAGCCAATTGCACTTGATAAGGCTATAGATTATGCCGGAGAAGATTTTAAGGGCAGACAGCATGATGCATTGTATGATGCAAGGAATACTGCCGAATTGCTGGCTTTATCCAGGGATGAACCAAAATTTGAAGAGAAGCTTAAATATGTACTGGAGGCCCTGAGATCTGATGATCAGGACGCAACACTTGGAGATATGATTGATTTTAGTGCATTACTTGAACAGTTGGATTAAAGTCCTGCACAATGCTATGATAGTTTTTACAACTCATATAGAAGTCCCGTTAATGGTGGGTATCTTTAAGGATATCTGCTTTTAGCGGGATTTTTAATTTCAGTCGAGAAGACTCCCACTCCTGCAAGTGGTGAGTAATAACAAACTATCTTGGTGGGAGTACATTCTCCGACCAAGAAAAGGACGCTTGGAAAGGCACATGGGTGGTGGCAGGTGCATAATATATATGGATATCGTATCGAGGTGCAAAGGTGTGCAGTCATTTCCAAAACCTCTGAATGCGAAGGAAGAGAAAGAATGTATAAAAAGACTACGGTCAGGAGATAAGGAAGCACGAAAAATACTGATAGAAAAAAATCTCCGGCTGGTGGCCTACGTGGCAAAAAGATATGTGTCTGCCGATATGGATATGGAAGAGCTCATATCCATTGGTTCAATCGGTCTTATAAAGGGGATAGATAATTTTAAAGAGGATAAGCAGATACGCCTTGCAACATTCTGCAGTAAGTGCATTGAAAATGAGATGCTTATGTATTTCAGATCGACAAAGAAACAGGCAAAGGACGTATATCTGAATGAGCCTATAGGGGCGGATAAAGAAGGAAATGAGATAAGCCTTATTGATATTCTTGAAAGTATTGACGAGGATGTATCAGAAAAACTCTGGATAGAGGATAATTTGAAGGTCCTTAAAAAAAATATTTATGAGGTTTTGACGCCAAGAGAACGAAAAATTATATTCATGCGCTATGGAATACCTGATGGTAAAAAAGAGTACACACAAAGGGAGGTTGCCGCAAAGCTTGGTATAAGCAGAAGTTATGTCAGCAGAATTGAAAAGAGAGCCCTTGATAAGCTAAAAAGGAAGTATGAGATATGAGTTCACGGAAAGTTTACATTGCTATTCATTTATGATAAAATGAACCTTGAAAATTTGCAATTTGGCACATCATTTAAAGGTGCCTGATTAAAAAGGAGAGGGAAAAGATATGTTTAAGAAAGCGATTAAAGCTGTTGCTTTGGCAATGTGCGTTACAATGTTTGCAGGCAGCATGGATACAACAGCGGCAACAATGAGAAAAGATGTTCTGGCAGGCGAGAAGACTCTTCCGGGAAGTGGTGAATTCAATGTTATTGCAGAGCCATTTGACTGGGGAAAAGATGTTACAAGAATTATGCTTAATACAGGAAGCCGGGTTTTGGCATCAGATCTTAATGTTTCAGATTTTGATGTTACAGGAAAACATTACAGTGAACAGGCATACAAGGATGACTTTAATGGTAAGAGAAATGTAACAGATGTATATCCTGTTAATGAGAATGGTGAAAAAAGTGATTCAGGAGATTACGTAATGTTAGAGCTTGAATATGGAAGTGGAGTTCAGGGTGCTCATACAGGTTCTTACAACTATGCGAATTATTATACTCCACTTAAGCTTACTTATACAGTTAAGTGGAATGGACAGACATATGCACAGCATGAGGTTGTTAATATTCTTTGTGATGATTTCAAGCTTGACAGATATGTTGATAAATCTATATCAAATGCCAATTACAATTTCTGTGATTATGCATTTTTTACACCTTCAGATACAACCGGTAAGAAAAGACCTCTTATCATTTTTTTCCACGGAATGGGAGAGGGTGGAGCAAGAGATCTGAAGAACCAGGGTGTTCAGATGTATGCATATCCTGAAGCTAACTTTGCAAGTCCTGAAATTCAGAAAATAATGGGTGGAGGAGCTTATGTACTTCTTCCACAGTCACCTGACAGATGGCCAACCAATGGATTTACTGAGGAATCAGGTTATCTTGAAGTTGTAAACAGCCTTATAGATAATATTATAGATAATAATCCTGGAATTGACACAGACCGTATATATGTAGGTGGACTTTCAATGGGTGGTTACATGGCAAGCCGTGTAATACTTAACAGACCTGAAAAATATGCGGCAGCATTCCTTTGTTCACAGGCATATGCCATTACTGAAGAGGATGCAGCCAAGCTTAAGGATCTTCCAATATGGATAAGCTGTTCTGAAGCTGATCACACATGTTCAATGGATCCATATACATATGCTTCATATGTTAAGCTTGTTGAAGGTGGGTCAAAGGAAGCAAAATGTGTTGTTATGGAAAAGAATAATACAGATTCAACAAGCCGTTACAGATTCTATTCATCAGATTCAGCCAATGTAGATGATTATGTAATGTATTATCCTTCTCAGGACAAGGAGAATGAGATTAAAGGAGATTTCGTATGGGACAATGTTTCATATTCAGGACATAATGGTGGCTGGGTTCCTGTATTTGCCAATGGTGAATTCTATGAGAAGGAAGATGGAACAAAGGTAACAATTATGGACTGGCTTGCCTTCCATACACTCAGAGGAATTGAAGATCCTAATGCTGACAATAATAAGGAAACAGCTACACAGACACCAGCACCTGCTAATCCTGGTCAGACAGGTACAGTAACAAATGTACCACAGCAGACAAAGGTAACTGAGGCAACACCTGCTCCTGCAGTGATTACTCTTGACAAATCAAAGGTGACACTATTTAAGAAGGGTCTTAATAAGGCAATACTTAAGGCAGAAGTATCAAGCGGAGAGAGCATTAGCTGGTCATCATCCAATTCAAAGGTTGCATCAGTAAATAAAAAGGGAAAGGTAACTGCAAAGAAGGCAGGAAAAGCTGTCATAACAGCAACAGTAGGAAATGCTAAGGCAGAATGTACTGTTACAGTTAAAAACGCATTATTTAAGATTAAAAAGACAAGCATTGTAGTTAAAAAGGGTAAAAAAGCCAAAATTGCATGTGTAGTTTCACCTAAGAAGGCTGTAAAGTATAAGGCTTCTTCAAAAAATATTAAGGTTACTTCAAAGGGTGTTGTAACAGGTGTTAAAAAAGGAAAGGCAGTTGTTACAGTAACTTATATGGGTGTTAAGCAGACTGTAAAGGTTAAAGTAAAATAGTATTTGACAGTGCACAGGCAGTGTGTTACATGACCACAATATGATTAAGGTATGACTGAGACTTAATGCTAAGACTTAATGTGCTATGCAGGTATATATATCACAAGGAGAATAAGATGTTAAGAGAATTTCCGGAGTATTATCAGAGATTTGAATGCATTGGAGGAGAATGTAAGGACAGTTGTTGTATTGGCTGGGAACTTGATATTGATGAGGAGACTTTTGAATACTATAAAAGTATTGAGGGCGAATTCGGTGACAGGCTCAGGGCTAATATGAAATCCGGAGAAGACAATACCTTCGTGTTGAAGGCTGATGACAGGTGCCCATTTTTAAATGCAGATAATCTCTGTGATATATATATCAATCTTGGTGAGGAAAGCCTGTGCGGGATATGCACAGAATATCCAAGATATACTGAATATGCTGAGGATTATATGCAGTCTGATATGAGCTTTTCCTGCATGGAGGTTGGAAAACTTATATTTGACAGGGAAGATCCTATAAGGTATTTGACTTATGATGACGGACAAACAAGGCTTAGTGAAGAACTTACATATCTCTTGTTTATGAGAAATAGGATAATTAATCTGATAAATGACGTGCACAGTCCTTTTTCAGATTATAAGCCTGTTAGCAAACATGTTATTACCATGTCAGAATACTATGGCAAACATGATTATAAGGCAATTGAAAAATATGCAGAGACTATAATATCAGATGATATGAAGCAGACTGAAACAGCATCCTATTCTCAGTTTAGGGCATTATTTGAAAGAATGATACCATACCTTGATAAACTCGAGGTAATAGGCAATGACTGGAAAACATGCTACAGACAGACAGAAAATATTGTTCTTGCTTCCGGTAATGAGCAGTGGGAGGCTTTCAAACAGTGTATAAATGATGAATATTATACAGATTATTCAAAAATAATATCATACTTTCTTTTTAGGTATTCTATAAGAGCATATGATGATGGAGAATATATGTCTAAGTATTATTTTGCATTATTTGCCTGTGAAACAATAAAAGCCCTGGATTTTGCCCGTTTTATTCAGAAAAACGGAGCTTATTCAAAGGAAGACAGGATTGATATTGTTCATTTA
>DEDL01000017.1:847-62269 GCA_002349525.1 Lachnoclostridium sp. UBA2905 | reverse complement strand
TAGAGCATTCTGAGGAAAATGTACAGATGATATTAGAACTTTGTAAAAAGGCACTATAACCTATATACTAAAAATACACAAAATGGGAAAAAAAAATAAATTTATAAATAGGTATTTTCTTATTTTATTTTATGTTGTAAAATAAAGCGAATAATTCAAAAAAAAATTGGAGGAACAATTATGAGCGAGAAATTAAAAGTTGGTATCCTTGGTGGTACTGGAATGGTTGGACAGAGATTCATATCATTACTTGAAAATCATCCATGGTTTGAGGTTGTCTGCATTGCAGCAAGTCCTAGAAGTGCTGGGAAAACCTATGAGGAGGCTGTGGGTGGCCGCTGGAAAATGGATACTCCAATGCCTGAGGCAGTTAAAAATATTATCGTTTGTGATGTAAATGAAGTAGAAAAAGTAAGCAGCCAGGTTGATTTTGTATTTAGTGCAGTTGATATGACTAAAGATGAGATTCGTGCAATCGAAGAGGCATATGCAAAGACTGAGACACCTGTTGTATCAAACAACAGTGCACACAGATGGACACCTGATGTACCAATGGTAGTGCCAGAGATTAACCCAGAGCATCTTGAAGTTATTGAAGCTCAGCAGAAGCGTCTTGGAATTAACAAAGGATTTATTGTAGTAAAGCCTAACTGTTCTATCCAGAGTTACGCTCCAGCATTATTTGCACTTAAAGAGTACAAGCCAACTAAGGTTATTGCTTCAACATATCAGGCAATTTCAGGAGCAGGTAAGACATTTAAAGACTGGCCTGAGATGCTTGGAAATATTATTCCATATATTGGTGGAGAAGAAGAAAAGAGTGAGCAGGAGCCACTTCGTATATTTGGTAAAGTTGAGAATGGTGTTATTGTTAAGGCAGAGTCACCTATTATCTCAAGCCAGTGTATCCGTGTTCCTGTACTTAATGGTCATACAGCAACAGTATTTATGAGTTTTGAAAATAAACCATCTAAGGAAGAAATCATTGACAAGTGGACATCATTCTCAGGACTTCCACAGAAGCTTGAGCTTCCAAGTGCTCCAAAGCAGTTCATAAGCTACAGAGAAGAGGATAACCGTCCACAGGTTTTACTTGATGTTAATTATGAGAATGGAATGGGAATCGTTCTTGGAAGACTTAGAGAAGATACAATCTTTGATTATAAGTTTGTTGGATTATCACATAATACTGTTCGTGGTGCTGCAGGTGGAGCTGTNNGCAGAGCTTCTTAAGGCACAGGGAAGAATCCAGAAGAAGTGATAATGTCAGTAAAGTGATAATATCAGTGAAGTACTAATATTAGTAAAGTAATAATATTAAAGACTATAATAGCGATAAGAGTTATATTCTTATATTATTAGAAAAATAACAGCTGGTACGATTGAAAGTACCAGCTGTTTTGGTGTATAATAATATATGTTTTGTTTTTACATAAAATGTGTATGTGAATTTTATTTGCGGAGGTACCCCATGAAATTATTGATTAAAGGTGGTAATGTTATTAATGCCGATCTGAATGAGTGCAACGGCATTTATGATGTCCTTGTTGAAGACGGAATTATTAAAAAGATATCCGAAGGTATTGATGAGGGTTTGGCAGATCAGGTTGTAGATGCTTCAGGCAAGTGCCTTATGCCGGGATTTATTGACCTTCATGTTCANNTGTTCATTTCAGGGAACCGGGATTTACACACAAGGAAACTGTAAAGACCGGGAGTATGGCAGCTGCAAGAGGAGGATATACCTCAGTATTTTGTATGCCTAATACAAAGCCTGTTATTGACAGCGCCGAGAGTTATAAGCTTCTTGAAGACATTATTAGTAAAGATGCTGTTGTTAATGTGCATCCTGTAGGAGCAGTTACTAAGGGTCAAAAGGGAGAAGAGCTTGCAGAGATAGAAAAGATGGCTTCTCTTGGAATGCTTGCAATTAGTGAAGATGGAAAATCTGTTATGGACTCAGCAATATACAGAAAGGCTATGAAAATAGCCAAGAACGCCGGTGTTGCTGTGTTTGCACACTGTGAAGATATTAATCTTGTTGAGGGCGGTGTTATGAATGCCGGACATAAAGCTGATGAAATGGGCTTTAAGGGTATTTCCAATGCTGTTGAAGATATAATTGCAGCAAGAGACATTCTTCTTGCCAAGGAAACAGGTGTTAAGCTTCACCTTTGCCACTGTTCTACTAAGGATAGTGTTACAATGCTTCGCATGGCTAAGGAGGAAGGACTTGATGTAACTGGTGAGGTTTGCCCACATCATTTTACACTTACTGATGAAGATATTAAGAATGACGATTCTAATTATAAGATGAATCCACCACTCAGGAGCAGGGAAGATGTAGAAGCTCTTAAAGATGGAATTGCTAAGGGATATGTTACAGTAATATCAACTGACCATGCTCCACATAGTGCAGAGGAAAAGGCTAAATCCATAAAAGACGCTCCATTTGGAATCGTTGGCCTTGAAACATCATTTGCGCTTTCTTATACAGAACTTGTTAAGTCAGGTCTTATCTCAGTTAATAAACTGGTTGAATGTATGAGCATCAATCCGGCTAAGATTGCAGGAATTGACAGAGGCGTTATAAAAGAGGGTGCAGTATGTGATATTGCCATTACAGATACCGGGCATGAGTACAAGATTGATAAAAATGAATTTGCTTCCATGGGTAAAAATACACCTTTTGATGGTTATACGGTAACGGGAAAGGTTGTATGTACAATAGTTAGTGGAAAAATTGTTTACAGTGAATAGGCAGGAATTATTATAAGTTCGCGAATTCGCCAGGGTATGCTTGAATTTAGTCGGATTTAAAATTATAACATACTAGAAGGAGATTAAATATGATTAATAAGTTAGTTGACAAAATCAAAAAAACAGAGGCACCTATAGTAGTTGGACTTGATCCAATGCTTAGTTATGTACCAGAGCATATTCTAAATAAGGCATTTGATGAGTATGGCAAAAATCTTGAAGGTGCAGCAGAAGCAATCTGGCAGTACAATAAGGGAATTGTAGATGCAGTTTATGATCTTATTCCTGCAGTTAAGCCACAGATAGCAATGTATGAACAGTTTGGTATTCCAGGTCTTATAGCATTTAAGAAGACTGTAGATTATTGTAAGGAAAAGGATCTTGTTGTAATCGGAGATATTAAGCGTGGTGATATCGGTTCTACTTCAGCTGCATACGCAACAGGACATATTGGAAAGGTTGTTATAGATGGACAGACTTTCAGGGGCTTTGATGAGGACTTTATAACAGTTAATCCTTATCTTGGAACAGATGGAATTAAGCCATTTGCAGATGTGTGCAAGGAGGAAAAGAAGGGTATGTTTATCCTTGTTAAGACTTCTAATCCATCAAGTGGTGAGTTCCAGGACAGATTAATTGATGGTAAGCCATTATATGAGCATGTTGCCAAGAAAGTTGTAGAGTGGGGCGCTGATGTAATGGGCGATTCTTATAGCTATATTGGGGCCGTTGTTGGTGCAACATATCCTGAAATGGGTAAGGTTCTTCGTGAGCTTATGCCAAAGTCATACATTCTTGTGCCTGGTTATGGTGCACAGGGAGGAAAGGGTAAGGATCTTGTACATTTCTTCAATAAGGATGGACTTGGTGCAATTGTTAACTCTTCACGCGGAATCATAGCAGCTTATAAGCAGGACAAGTATTCACAGTTTGGCAGTGAAGCATATGCAGATGCATCAAGACAGGCTGTACTTGATATGAAGGAAGATCTTAAGCAGGCTATAAGATAAATTGTAAGGTTGTTAACATAATAAATTGATTAACATAGTAAATTGACTAACATNNATTGACTAACATAGTAAATTGACAAACATAATAAAGTAATTGATATTGTAAGTTAAATTAATATTGTAAGATTAATTAATATTAAAAATTCAATCACATGAATTCCCTGAAGCGAAGTGGCATAAGCTGTTGTTGCAGTTTTATGTTGCTTCGCTCTTTTATTGCTATTGAGTCAGTAAAGGTTTTCCAAAGATCCCTGAACATCTTTTCACTGTATGATATGAGGTAATCAAAATGTTCAAAGTCTATATCAGGATTGCTTACTAATCCGGTTTTTCCATGCTTGCTTAGAGCAATTTTACGTCTGCCTACATCTGCAATAAGGATATTTTCTTCTGGAAACCTGTCTGCAAAGTGTAGTATCAGGGTAGAGCATATATCATTCTGGGGGCGAAATCTCGCAAACATATATCCGTTGCTTAGTTCTTCAAAACGAAGAAATCCCATATAATGATGTGTTTCATTCCATACATTTTTCTGGAGTTTCATTATACGTTGTATAGGTGGGTATGCCAGGCATGATCTGGCTGAATCACCTATTGCAAAGCCAAGAATAATTAATCTGTAAATATCATCTGCACGGTCTGGATCGGATGATTGAAGACAGGTATAAAGCAGCTCATAAAAATTGTAAGAAATTTTATGTTTAACAGCAGTTGATATGTTGACTGCCTTATCATAATCTGTTTCTACATTAATGTATTCATAAAAGATATTGCATTCAAGATTATCTGCAATCTGTATATAGTTGTGTGAATGTCCATATCTGCTTACCCAGGCATCATATACGCCACTTAGGATTCCTTCTGGGGAATTCTCGCATACATAGACATGGCGCGGTTTATCAGTAGGATAGTCTATAGGACATATCTGGGGAGATATATCTGTTTTCATAAAATCACCAACCTTGTTTATCTTATAATTCCTGCCTGCAGTTTTTCTTCTACAATATCTGATACATCAAAAAGTGAAAGTTGTTCATAAGTCTGATCCATGGTAAGATTCCCCGGAATATTGTCCTTAAGACCAAGCAGGTTTGCCAGTATAAAGCTCTGAGTTATCTTAAGAGGAATCATGGATTTGCCATTACAAGTAATAAAATATACTGCTCTTTTTAATACAACTCCGATTTTCTTCAAATCATTAAAGGAAAGCTTGCTTCCATTAAGATTGGAACGGGCACTTACGATTCTCTTAGCTGAGGTGACGCCAATACCTGGAACTCTAAGAAGTGTATGATATGAGGCTGTCATAATCTCAACAGGAAAGAGTTCAAGATGATTGAGAGCGTAGTTGCACTTAGGATCTAAAAGTGTATTAAGTGAAGGATGGTCTGCTGATATGATCTCGTCAGCAGCAAAATTATAAAATCTAAGCAGCCAGTCTGCCTGATACAAACGGTGTTCACGCAACAAATCGGGGCCATTAGAGGTGTCAGGAAGATTGGAGTCTCTATTAACATTAATAAATGCTGAATAAAATACCCTCTTCAGATTAAAACGATCATATAATGCTTCACTCACCTTTATAATCTCATAATCAGTATCCTTAGATGCCCCGATTATAAGCTGTGTGCTCTGACCGCTGGGAACAAATCTCTTCTCGCCGGCCTTCATGGTAACAGGTTTATAATAGTTCTTCCCGGAACTTGATGTATAGCCTTGTATATTGTCTGAGACATAATAACTATTGTCCTTCTTATAATCAGATAAGTAAGAATTGTCCTTCAGAGTGTTTTCTGAAAGGTGAAAGCTTTTCTGTGTATGTTCAGAGATGAGTGGTCTGTTCTTAGCTGGAAGTCTGTTATAAAAAGCGTCCCCATGAAAATCAAGATCTCTGTTACGCTTAAGCTGTATACTACGCATGGGCGTTAGTATGCTGCTTCGTGTTTTGTGTGGTGCAAGGCTTGTAAGACTGTCTGCTGTGGGAAGCTCCATATTGACACTCATACGGTCTGCCAGCCATCCCAGTTTTTCTATAAGTGCGTCATCTGTTCCGGGAATGACCTTTACATGTATATAGCCATGAAACTCATACCTGTGTCTTAAAAGACGTATAGCCTGATAAATCTGTTCCATTGTATCGTCAGGTGAACGGGTAACGCCAGAGCTTAAAAATAAGCCTTCTATATAGTTACGTTTATAAAATGATATGGTAAGCCTGGCAAGCTCCTCAGGTGTGAAGGAAGTACGTTCAACATCGTTAGAACGTCTGTTGATGCAATACTTGCAGTCATATATACATTCATTAGTATACAGAACTTTAAGTAAGGATATACATCGTCCGTCACTTGAAAAACTGTGACATATTCCGGCATGAATTGAATTACCCATGCCAGACTTACCATTCTGTCTTGTTACACCACTTGAAGTACAGGCAACATCATACTTGGCTGATGCAGTGAGAATGTTCAGTTTTTTCATAATATCTTCAGTTATCAAGTATGACACCGCCTTTCAGGAGATATGCTCCTGCCACGGGAGTATATCCACATGCATGCTGTCCGCATGCAATCAATCATATATATTATCGTAAAGAACATATGTTCTGATAAAACAATAGCACATACGTTCGAAAAAATCAAGGACTAAAATATGGCAAAATAAAAAAGTAATGTTAACCACTTAATAAGCTATTAACATTACTCTTTTAGGATATAAATCTTGTATTGTATTATTTTACGCAGCCAATGAGCTCATTTATATCTTCAATACCATATTTCTTCATATAAGCTTCAATACCGGCTATAATGTCTGTTGTAACTGCAGGGTTATTGAAATTGGCTGTTCCCACGGCAACCATTGTTGCTCCGGCCATAATGAATTCAAGGGCATCTTCGTATGTAGCAATTCCGCCCATTCCTATAATAGGAAGATTAACAGCGTTTGCTGCCTGATAAACCATTCTTACAGCTACAGGATGAATTGCAGGACCTGAAAGACCGCCTGTTTTGTTGGCTACAGCAAATGTACGTCTGTTGATGTCAATTTTCATACCTGTAATTGTATTGATAAGGGAGAGAGCATCAGCACCACCACATTCAGCAGCCTTTGCCATAACTGTAATATCAGTTACATTAGGGCTAAGTTTCATAATAATAGGCTTTTTGCTGTGCTTTTTAACCTCATTTGTTATACTTTCAACTGCTTTAGGATCCTGACCGAAAGCTATACCGCCTTCCTTGACATTAGGACAGGATATGTTTATCTCTAACATATCAACATCAGCATCGGATAAACGCTCAACAGTCTCTACATAGTCTTCTGTGGACTTACCACATACATTAACTATGATTTTTGCGTCATGTTCTCTTAAATAAGGAACATCTCTCTTTAAAAATGTATCAATTCCAGGATTCTGAAGACCGATGGCATTAATCATTCCACCATATGTTTCCGCAATACGTGGTGTAGGATTTCCAGGCCAGGGTATATTAGCAACACCCTTTGTAGTTACGGCACCAAGCTTCGAAAGGTCTACGAAATCTGAGTATTCCATTCCTGAACCAAATGTTCCGGAAGCTGTAGTAACCGGATTTTTGAATTCAATTCCGCACATAGTTACACTTGTTTTCATGAAAAATCCACCTCCATTGCGTCAAATACAGGACCATCCTTGCAAATGCGCTTATTTTTAACCATACTGTGTGAATCTATATCTGTAGATTTGCAGACACATGCAAGGCATGCACCGATTCCACAGGCCATTTTTTCTTCAAGGGAAATCCATGTTTTAATATTGTTATCAGCTGCATAGCTTTTGATACCTCTAAGCATTGGAAGAGGACCACATGCAAGTATTGCATCGGATTTTATATTATTCTCCCTGATACAGTCAATGACATTACCTTTTGTTCCAAAGCTGCCATCTTCTGTTGAAAGGTACACATTACCGTATTTTGAAAATTCATCGTTCAGGAAAAGAAAATCTCTGTAACCAAGAACAATATTCACATTGATACCAGCACTGTTAAGGGCTTTTGCTGTTTTAAGCATAGGAGGAATGCCAATTCCGCCGCCCATAACTGTGACTGAAGGATTATCCATGGCCTTGATACTTTCAAATGAAGCGGTATATCCGTTGCCAAGTGGACCGATTATATCAAGAGTATCACCGGCTTTTTTTTCTGAAAATTCCTTTGTGCCTTTTCCGGCAATACGGAATACAAGTCTTAAAAGACCATTCTCACTGTCGGTATCGCATATACTGATTGGACGAGGAAGAAGTGTACTTTTGTCATCACAGTATATTGATACAAATTGGCCGGGAACAGCGTTTTTTGCAATGTCATCTGCCTTAACCCACATATCTATGATATCAGCAGAAAGTTTATTAATGGAATGTATGGAGTAAGTTTCTTTTTTCATTCCCTGACTCTCCCTTCGGTTTTATATGATTATTTTAAATATAACAAAAAAAGCCTGGTTTTACAATAAGGGAGATAAATGATATGATGGGAGAACTGAATATTATTATTTCATATTACTTAAGATATAAAAGAAGTCATTTGAGATTAAAGGAAAGGATAATAATTATAAATCTATGAATGAGTCATTTTCATATAACAGCATTAAAATGCTTACAGGCAAACTTATTGGTCTTGCAAAGGCCTGTCAGACAAAGCCAAAGACTGATAATACAGATAGAATAATACTCTATATTCTTACGGAATTAGGACACGCAGATTTCCTGGCAGATGATAATGAAAAGATAAAGCTGCTTGAAGATATAATTGAGGGGGAAAAAAGAAAAATTGTACCGGATTGTGCCTATTGTGCCAATCCCTGCGGCAATACCTCGTCCTACGATATGAATGCTTTGGAAACATGTCCGGGGGATATAAAAGATATGAAGCTTAAACTTCTTGAGAGGATAATAGATTTGTCTAAGAAGGCATACCAAATGGTCAAAAAAAATGATCTTGCCGAAAATATAAGCATCATTTTCTATAAGGTTCTTTGTGTAGTAAGCTATGATTTTTCCTTGGAAGAGCTTGAAGATATTATGAAGGAAGTTGAAGATATTTCGAACTTTTTGTCAGATTAGGAATATATTATATCAAGAATACTGGTATAAGAAAAGATGGTAGAATGAAAGGTTTGACTATGGCACTTGCCGGATCAGCATTTACATTTATGATAACAACTCTTGGTGCACTAAATGTTTTTTTTGTGAAGAAGAATATGGGAGAGAGCATTCAGAGAATATTTCTTGGTTTTGCAGGGGGAGTTATGGTGGCTGCGTCTATATGGTCACTCCTTGTTCCGGGAATTGAAACTGCCGAAAAGAATGGACAGATTGGCTGGATAGTTGTTCCAGGCGGATTTCTTTTAGGAGTTATTTTTTTGCTTATTACAGACAGATTGCTTGAAAAAAGATATTCCGGGAAAAATGAGGTCAGGGAATGCACCACAAGGATTAGAAAAGATACACTAATGCTTATTATAGCTATGACAGTTCATAATATACCGGAAGGCTTTGCAGTGGGTCTTGCATGTGCACTTGCAGGAGCAAATCCAGGGGATGCGGGTCTGCTTTCAGGGGCATTTGCCCTGTCACTTGGAATTGGAATACAGAATTATCCTGAAGGAACGGCTGTAGCACTCCCACTTATATCTGAAGGCTGTGACAGGAAGAAAGCATTTGGAATAGGTGTGCTTTCGGCTGCTGTTGAACCCCTTGCTGCAGTAGTTGCGGCATTGATTGCAGGCTGCATATCAAGAATTATACCGGTTTTTCTGGCATTTGCGGCGGGAACAATGATATATGTTGTGGTGGAGGAACTGATTCCCCAGGCCCATATGGGTGAAAAGGACAATATAGGAACACTTGGTTTTATAACAGGTTTTATGGTAATGATGATATTAGATGTGGCCCTTGGATAAAAGCCGCATATGTCCATGGCAGCATCCTAAATCTGTTTTGGCAGATCAGGATATTCTCCGGACATTTTCCTATATTCACGTGGAGACATACCGGTTTCCTTCTTAAACTGTCTGCTGAAATGCTCAACATTTTTGTAACCACAGTATGAACTGATGCAATTAATGGTATAAGTAGTGTGGGCAAGATAATCCATAGCATGTTTGATACGGCATTGTATAATATCGTTCTGACATGTTGTGCCAAAATATTCCTTGTATAATTTGTGCACATAATTGGGACTCATATTAAGTTTGTCAGAAATATCCTTCAGGTTCCATTCCTTTTCAGGGTGAAGGTATATCTTGTTTCTGATATTGTAGAATTCATTGAAATGAGGCTTAAGCGGATCATATTCAGATGATTCGCTTATTTTTAAAAAGAGAGCCTTCATCAAATTATCTAATATTTCGTATTTATTATTATGAACAGTATTATTTTCAAAGGCAATCAGCTCAATGAGATTATAAACTCTTGCCGGATCATTGAGATATATTGGCTGACCAACAGGAAGAGAAAATATGTAACGGCTGGCATTGTCCTTGGTGAAATGTATAAAATAATCAACATAGGAATCTTCGGAACTTGAATAATGAAATGGTGTTCCGGCAGGAAAATAAAACGCAGTGTTGGCAGGAAAGGTTTCGTCAATTCCATTAATTCTCATAATAAATTCAGAAGCAGGAATAAGTAAAAAATCATTGTTTATTCCACCTGGAAAATCACATTCGAATGGAGTGGTAACGTGACAGCCCACTACAACACATTTTATGTTAAACATAATAATCACTCTCCGGACCAATAATAAGATAAGTCAAGTATACACTTAATATGTATCATTTTTCAAGTCATGTATGTAGCCTGTTTTGGTGGAATAAGTACAGGATAAGATGTCCACTTGAATAACTGATTGAAAACCCTTTGTGTTATATGCTATAATTGAAAAATCCAAAGAAAAGCGGGTTTCTTGAAAGCTCATATTATAAGGAGGGTTTAATACAATGGAACAGTACAAAAAAGAGTTTATAGAGTTTATGGTAGATTGCCAGGTTTTAAGATTTGGTGATTTTGTTACAAAGAGTGGACGTAAGACACCTTTTTTTATTAATACAGGTTTTTACCGCACAGGAGAACAGCTTAGAAAGTTAGGTCAGTATTATGCAACTGCAATAAAAGAAAATTTTGGTCTTGATTTTGATATTCTTTTCGGACCTGCATATAAGGGAATTCCACTTAGTGTTACAACTTCAGTTGCTCTTAGCGAAAAATATGGTGTTAACGTAGGTTACTGCTCAAACAGAAAAGAAGTTAAGGATCATGGTGATACAGGAATTCTTTTAGGTAGTCCACTTTCAGAAGACAGCAGAGTAGTTATAATTGAGGACGTTACTACATCAGGTAAATCAATTAGAGAAACAATGCCAATTCTTAAAGAGCAGGGTGTAAAGAATATTATCGGACTTTGTGTTTCTGTTAACCGTATGGAAAGAGGAACAGGTGACAAGGGTGCCCTGGAAGAGGTTGGAGATACATATGGAATCAAGACAACTGCAATAGTTACAATGGAAGAGGTTGTAAGCCACCTTTACAACAAACCATACAAGGGAAAGATAATAATTGATGATGAGATAAAGGCCCGTATTGATAAGTATTATGAGGAATATGGCATCAAATAATTATCATAATAATTACTGGTAAAGCTAATATACTATAGCTAACAGCAGGTGAATAATTTAGCAGATTATTTAGCAGATGATTTACCAGGCAATATAATGTTTACAGAAACTCCGTGGGTTCGAATTGAACATTCGGAGTTTTTTTGTTGCAGTATGATAAAATTAAAATTACTGCTTTAGGTCTGATAAAAATACTGCTTTTAGCCTGATAAAATCCCTGCTTTCATAAGAAGTGATTTTAAAGTAGCGGATTAGCTGCAATTCCGTCGATTTCTACAATATCCGTTTTCAACAAATTATTTCTGAAATCATGTGCAACATTAACAAAATTATCCAAAAAGAACAATATGCTCTTTACATATTATGTTAAATGATTTATTATCAAATCATTAGCAAAGAGTGTATTACAGAATTCTGATTAAGTATCATTAGAAAATCTTTGATTAATAATCGTTGCAGTATTCACTGCGAAGAAACACAGGAGTATTTTAGCAGAAGAAGATTTGCACCTTTAGGGGTGGTGCGTATTTGAATTAAAAAAGGGGAGAGGTATATTTGAAAATAGCATTTTGGAGTAATGTAAGGGGACAGTGTGGTACAACACTTCATACTACCTGTATGGCGTCAATACAGGCTTTATTTGACAAAGAAAAGGTTGTACTTATGGAGAATCACCAGCATGTTGTTAATATTGAAACCTGCCTTTGCAACAGCATGAAAAGAGAGGTTGTATGTGAGGGAGGTACATATAATGCTTATGGGCTTGAAAGCATTATGGACAGATTTTCAAGGGGATATAATGTTATAGAAGAAGCCTATGTGAAAAAATGCGCAGTAACATATGGGAATGACAGAATGTTTTATCTGCCCCATGGTCATTTGAGTAATATGGATTTATTTGATTACCAGTTAGGTAAAAATATGGAAAAGCTCTTTGATGTTCTGGAGAGTTATTTTGATACGGTATATATAGATACCTTTGCTGCAGAAAGCTTTTCTACGAAGGCCATATTGGAGGCTGCAGATATTGTAGTAGTCAATCTTAATCAGAACAGTAGTGTTTTGGCTCATTTTTTTAATAATTTTTCATCCTTTAGGTATAAGTCTGTATATCTAATTGGGAATTACTATAAAGGATATAATACTGTAGAGGAACTTAGAAGAAAATATCAGATAGATAAAAGAAGGGTATTTGCAATCCCTTATTGTATGGAGGCGGCAGAGTCTGAATCAAGAGGCTGTATAAGCAACTTCATTAACAGAAACTATCTGTCGCCTTCCATGGATAACAGGGAATTTATTGAAGCACTGAAAGATGCATATATAGGGATTATGAGCTGCGCATATGAAAAGCAGGAAAGGCATTCTTCATATATTTACAGATCATCAGTCTCATCACTTTCGTCACGTGCTTTAAGTTTAATGTAAATTTTATCAATACTACGATTGTCGACTTTAATAACTTTATATTCAGCATATTCATCCTCGGCGATTTCGCCTTCTTCAGGGAAATCTGACAGAAGATTGATAACATGACCGCCAATGGAATCATAATCATTGGTTTCAATGGATATGCCAAGCTCATCATTTATCTCGCCAAGGTTTGTGGAACCGTCAACTAAGAATTCGTTGTCAGTAAGCTTTATGATGGAATCTTCTTCGCCTATATCATATTCGTCACGTATTTCACCAACGATTTCTTCAAGCAGATCCTCAAGGGTGATGATTCCGGCAAATCCGCCATATTCATCAAGTACAATTGCCATGGCAACACATTCCTTACGCATATCTACGAATAATTCTGATGTTTTACGATATTCGTATGTAATGTAAGGTTCTCTTATCAGTTCACGTATATTAAATGTATCTGTTGAACCATGGAAGAAGAATACATCCTTAAGGTTGATTGTTCCAATAATATTGTCAATTGTGTCACTATATACAGGAAGTCTTGAAAACTTGTGGTGGCTGAAGGATTCCATAAGCTCATCATAGCTAAGATCATCAGCTACAGCCTCAACATCCATTCGTGGAACCATGACATCCTTTACCAGGGAATCGCCAAATTCCACTATGTTTGTAATCATTTCATGTTCTTCTGATTCGATTACTCCATCTTCATGACTGACATCGAATATTGTCATCAGCTCATCTTCAGTCATTTTGTCACCATGTGCATTAAGGTCAATTTTGAATATTTTTAATAGAACTGTTGAAATAATATTTACTAAAAATACAAATGGTGTAAGAAGCTGTGTTACAAAGTATACAACATTACAGTACAACAGAGCTAACTTTTCAGAATAAACTGTTGCCAGAGACTTAGGAGTAATCTCTCCAAAAATCAGGACAAGAATTGTAAGTATTCCGGTAGCAATACCTGCTGCCAGACTGGTGCTTCCTTCCATATGCAGATAATTTCTGCAGATTTTGTAGGCAAATGAAGTTGAAATTGAAGATGCTGAAAGGTTTACAACGTTATTGCATATAAGAATTGCACTTAACATTTTTGTGGGGTCTTCAATAAGTTTCATTACCGTTTTGGCTTTTTTGTTACCTTCTTCAGCCATGCTTCTTATTTTCATGCGTCCAACTGTAGTAAGGGCAGTTTCAGCTGATGAGAAGAAAGCTGATAAAAGTAAAAGAATAAAAATTGTAATAATGGTAGCGACATCGCTCGGATCCAAAGTTTAATCATCTCCTTGTAGTAATTTGAAAATTAAGAAAGAGCCTGTCTCTTTCTTGCCATGTCATCGCTGTCAAGATATTCATCATAAGTTGAAACCTTATCGATAATTCCATTAGGTGTAATCTCGATAATACGGTTTGCAATTGTCTGGATGAACTGGTGGTCCTGGGATGTGAAAAGTACTACACCAGGGAACTTAATAAGTCCATTGTTAAGTGCTGTGATACTTTCCATATCAAGGTGGTTTGTTGGTTCGTCAAGAATAAGAATGTTAGAACCTAACATCATCATCTTTGAAAGCATAACTCGAACGCGCTCTCCTCCGGAAAGAACATTGACCTTTTTAAGTCCGTCATCACCGGCAAAAAGCATTCTTCCAAGGAAGCCTCTTACATAAGTTGCATCCTTTTCAGGAGAGAATGGCATGAGCCAGTCAACAATGCTTTCTTCTTTTGTGAAGTACTCTGTATTGTCTTTTGGGAAATATGAGTTTGAAGTTGTAACTCCCCACTTGTATTCACCCTCATCAGGCTCCATCTCGCCTGCAAGAATCTTGAATAATGTTGTGATTGCAAGTGTCTGGCTTCCAACGAATGCAATCTTATCGTCATGACCAACAGTAAATGATATATTATCAAGAACCTTCACACCATCAATTATTTTTGAAAGATTTGTGACTGTAAGAACTTCATTACCAATTTCTCTGTTTGGTTTGAAATCAATGTAAGGATACTTACGGCTTGATGGTTTAATAGTATCAAGTTCGATTTTTTCAAGTGCACGTTTTCTTGATGTTGCCTGTTTTGATTTTGAAGCGTTAGCGCTGAAACGCTGGATGAATTCCTGAAGCTCTTTGATCTTTTCTTCCTTTTTCTTATTAGCTTCCTTCATCTGCTTAATCATAAGCTGGCTTGATTCATACCAGAAGTCATAGTTTCCGGCATAAAGTTCAATTTTAGCGTAATCAATATCAGCTGTATGTGTACAGACCTTGTTAAGGAAGTATCTGTCATGGGATACAACGATAACGGTGTTTTCAAAGTTAATAAGGAATTCTTCAAGCCATCTTATGGCATCGAGGTCAAGGTGGTTAGTAGGCTCATCCAGAAGAAGAATATCAGGATTCCCAAAAAGTGCCTGTGCAAGAAGGACTTTTACCTTTTCAGGTCCCTCAAGCTCGCTCATCATTTTGTAATGATATTCTGAATCTATTCCAAGTCCGTTTAAGAGAGTTGCTGCATCAGATTCGGCTTCCCAACCATTCATATTGGCAAATTCGCCTTCAAGCTCACTGGCCTTAATACCATCTTCGTCAGTGAAATCCTCTTTAGCATATATTTCTTCTTTTTCCTTCATGATCTCATAGAGACGCTTGTTACCCATGATAACTGTATCAAGAACCGGGTATTCATCATATTTGAAGTGGTCCTGCTCAAGTACTGAAAGTCTCTGTCCTGGTGTTATGATAACTTCACCCTTGTTTGGTTCAAGTTCTCCTGAAAGAATCTTCAAAAATGTAGATTTTCCAGCACCATTGGCACCAATTAATCCGTAACAGTTGCCCTCTGTGAATTTGATGTTTACATCTTCAAAAAGAGGTTTTTTACCAAATCTTAATGTAACATTACTTGCCTGAATCATAATAATATCCTTTCTATTTATAAATGTATATGATAACCATACTGCATCTAAAAAAATACATACACATTTACTATTACATATATGTCAAATATTTGCAAGTATTTTTTTGTGAAATCAAACTTGTTAGCACTCACATCAAATGAGTGCTAAAAAAATCCTTGACATTGAAAAAATAAGGGTTTATGATGTTTCCTAGTTAATAAAATGTGAATTGGAGTGAGTGATATGACAGAAGTACAGGGTAACTTATCAATCGATTCGGAGAATATATTTCCTATAATTAAGAAGTGGTTATATTCAGATCATGATATTTTTATAAGAGAACTTGTTTCTAATGGCTGTGATGCTATTACCAAGGTTAAAAAGCTTGATGTAATGGGAGAACTTACATTAGATGATGATTACAAGCCACAGATAAAGGTAATAGTAAGTCCTGAAGATAAGACAATTGCCTTTGTTGATAATGGTATTGGTATGACTGCTGATGAGGTTAAGGAATATATTAACCAGATTGCTTTTTCAGGCGCTACTGATTTTATTGCCAAATATAAGGATAAAGCAAGTGATGAACAGATAATTGGTCATTTTGGACTTGGATTTTATTCAGCATTTATGGTAGCTGACAAGGTTTCTATTGATACACTTTCATTTACAGACCAGACTGAAGCAGTTTACTGGGAATCAGACGGTGGAATGGAATTTATCATGAGGGAAGGAGAGAGACAGACTCCTGGTACAACCATAACACTTTATCTTAATGAAGACAGTACAGAATTCTCCAATGAATACAGGGTGAGAGAAGTACTTGAGAAATATTGTTCATTTATGCCGGTTGAGATATTCCTTGAGAAGAAGGGCGCCGAGCAGGAATATGAGACAATTGATGCTGAGGATGTAAGAGATGATGATGTTGTAGTTGAGAGAATTGTTGAAGAGGCTAAGACAGAAGAGCGTGAGAATGAAAAGGGAGAGATGGAAACTGTTGAAGTTTCTCCTAAAAAAGAAAAGGCTAAGATTAACAAGAGACCTGTTTCAATCAGTGATACAACACCACTTTGGACAAAGCATCCTAATGATGTGACAGACGAAGAATATAAGGCATTTTATACAAAGGTATTCCGTGATTACAAGGAGCCATTATTCTGGATACATCTTAATATGGATTATCCATTTAACCTTAAGGGTATTTTGTACTTCCCTAAGATCAATACAGAATATGATAATCTTGAGGGCGTTATAAAACTGTATAACAATCAGGTATTTATAGCAGATAACATTAAGGAAGTTATTCCTGAATTCCTTATGCTTCTTAAGGGAGTTATTGATTGTCCGGATCTTCCTCTTAATGTATCAAGAAGTGCACTTCAGAATGATGGATTTGTTAAGAAGATTTCAGATTATATTTCTAAAAAGGTTGCTGACAAGCTTACTGGAATGTATAAGGTTGACAAGGATAATTACGAGAAATACTGGGATGATATAAGTCCATTTATAAAATACGGATGCCTTAAAGATGACAAGTTCAGAGAGAAAATGACAGATGTTATTATTTTCAAGGATCTTGACGAAAAATACATTACACTTCCTGAATATCTTGAGAGTATGTATGGAAAAGACGAGGAAGATAATAATTCCTCAGAAAATGATGATACTAAGGCTGAAGATAATGGCGAAGAGGAAAAGGATAACAGAAAGGTTGTATACTATGTAACTGATCTTGTTCAGCAGAGCCAGTATATCAATATGTTCAAGGAGCAGAAGCTTGATGCAGTTATCCTTACACATAGCATTGACCAGCCATTTGTACAGCAGGTGGAAGCTCACAATGATAAGATTAAGTTTCAGAGAATTGATGCTGATGTAACGGATTCATTTGAAGAGAAGGAAGAGGGAGAAGACTGGGAGAAGACTACAACTACTCTTACAGATATCTTCAAGAAGGCTCTTGACAATGATAAGCTTACAGTATCAGTTAAGAAACTTAAGAATGAGAATGTTGCATCTATGATAACACTTTCAGAAGAGACAAGACGTATGCAGGATATGATGAAGATGTATGCTGCTAACGGAATGGCAATGGGTATGGATATGTTTGCAGGTGGAGAGACACTTGTTCTTAATGCCAATAATGCACTTGTTAAATATATTCTTAATAATGGTGAGAATGAGAATACAGATATGTTCTGTAAACAGCTCTACGATCTTGCCATGATAAGCCACAAGCCACTTGCTCCTGAAGCAATGACTGAATTTGTAAACAGAAGTAATAAGATTATGATGCTTCTTGCAAAATAATATATAGCAAAACAAAATTACAGACTATTAATATGAAACACCGGTGCTTCTCCGTTTTAAGGAGAGCCGGTGTTTTTTGATGCATTATTTGTTCTCAATCGTTTCCAAGCATTGATATTACAGCATCGCTTATATTAAGACCAAGATAATTAAGTACACCCTGGTAAATGCCAAAAGCAAACTGGTACTGGTCACTGCTAAGCTTTACAGCATCATTAAAATTGCTTATATAAGCAAGCTCTATTAATGTTGCAGGCATTTCGGTGTACCTGAGAACATAAAGGGATGGATTGGTAAAAATGCCATTATTTTTAGTCCCGGTTCGTCTGACAATTTCTTCGACAATGGATTTTGACAGGTCGTAGGCAGTAGAAGGAGTGGAATAAATGTAACCTTCCGTACCATTGGCGGAGGTATTAACACTGGCATTACAATGGATACTTATAAAATAATCCGCAGGCCAGTTATTCGCCTCATTTACCCGGAGTCTTAAGCTGGAACTACTGTTAAAACCGATGTTTTCAGTAATGCTGTTTCTGGAGGTTTTTACTTCAAACCTGTCATCAAGCCTGAATATGTCAGCGAGATAGCTGCCAACCATATAAGTGATGTCCTGTTCAAGAAGTCCAAAACCTTCAGCTCCGGCGTTGACACCCGGACCGTGTCCCTGGTCGATATAAATTTTTATGGCCACTTTAAAACCTCATTTTTTTAATAATATATGCAGTAAATATGAAATTGACCTTATCAGATGAAAATGATATTATGTAAGATAACGTTGGAAAAAGGAAAGGAAATAATATGGCTGGAATTATTATGGTTATGCTTGGACTGCTGTTTACAACAGTTAATGTGCCTTTGATTACAATAAAGGCATATCCTGAATATCATATGATATACAATGATAGTCAGATGGGTGAGGTTATTCAGAAATATGTTGCGCATAATATGATTGGGGATAAATGTACAGCAGACATTTTTTCAGATGTGCTTGGTTATATATTCATACTTATTGGAATAAGTCTTTTAATAAAGTACAATATTAAATTTATTAGGATATATATTCCGGTTATTGCAACAACAGCACTTTACGTATTTATGAAATATCTGCCATTTATGTATGAAGGAAAAGCACTTATTATAAATGGACTTTGGGTGTCATTTGTTCTGCTGGTTGTGCGTATATTTACAGAGAGAATGATTGTGTATACTATTGCTGACAGTACATCAGATCTTCCCAATCAAAGAGATACGGTTCTTATGAAATTTGGCTGGGTGGGTTCTGCACTGTGCAGGGCATTTTTATATTTTATTGTCCTGGTGGGACTTGCAGACTGGATTATATCAGCCTATGTGGTTGTTCAAATTGGATTTATGATTTTTTGTCTGGACAGAATGTTCAGATGCAGAGATTATCTTAAGCGAGAAGAAGTGAAAGAGAAGGAGTAGCATTGCGATGAAGAAAAAGGAAGATACCAACAAGAAGAAAATCTCAGAGATACTGAACGAAGTGAATGAAAGTATGGCAGGCGAAGAGAAAGTCTATGATACAGCAGGGGACAAAACCCTATATAATGAGAATGAAGCAGAAGGTGTGGATGAAGCGGAGCAGGCCTTAAAAACAGATGTATCAAATTCAGATGTATCAAAAAAGGATGTCTCAAGTACAGATGTGACAGATGCAGATGTTTCAGATGCAGAGATAACTGAGGAAGAAAACAATGCTCCAAAGCCATTTCACGGTAATACCCAGATAATACTTTCCTTAAGAGTTATTGTGGCAGGTTATCTCCTTTACACATCATATTCTCTGGTTACAGACTATATGAAGGGCAATTCCATGCCTTTGTGGGGACTGCTTCTTTCAGTTATTACATTTTCTGTGTTTGCAATCGTTGTAGGTGGTCTTGCACTTAAAGCACTTATCAAAGGTGAATATGTTGGAGGAAAAGCAGATACCTCCAGTAATAATAAATAGTAATTGTGAAATGAGGAGAAAAAATGTCGGCTTTTGTTGAAATTTTTCTGATAGGAGTGGGCTTATCAATGGATGCCTTTGCAGTCTCAGTCTGTAAGGGTCTTGGAATGAAGAAAATAAACAAATCACATACATTTGTAATTGCTCTCTTTTTTGGAGGCTTCCAGGCATTGATGCCATTTCTGGGCTGGCTTCTTGGAACAAGATTTGAAAAATATATAACCAGTATTGATCATTGGATTGCATTTTTTTTACTTGCCCTTATCGGTGGCAAAATGATATATGAGGTTTTTCGTGGTGACAATGAAGAAGAAAATATTGAGATGGATAAACCATTAGATATCAAAGAACTGTTAATTCTTGCAATTGCAACAAGTATAGATGCTCTTGCCGTAGGTATAACCTTTGCTTTTCTTGATTATCCGGTCTTACAGTCCGTAATAATTATTGGAATAACAACATTTGTCATATCTACAGCAGGAGTAGTAATTGGTAACATTTTTGGAAGCAGATATAAGAGTCATGCTGAGCTTGCCGGAGGCATTATTCTGGTGCTTATTGGTTTGAAAATTTTGCTTGAACATCTTGGAATAATAAAATTATAAAAAAATAGTGAAATTATTATTAAAGCATGCTATACTGTTGGAAAATGAAGTGTATGAATGACAGGAGGAGAATATGACAAGAGAAGAATTTGTTAGTTATGGTGTTGATTATGATGCTGCTATGAATATGTTTATGAACAATGAAAGCATATATGCAAAGTTTTTGGGGAAGTTTCCAAAGGATGAAAGTTATAAGCAGCTGAAAGAGGCTATTGACAATAAGGATTGCGAGAGTGCTTTTAAGGCGGCACATACACTTAAGGGTGTTGCAGGTAATCTTTCATTTAAGGATTTATGGAAGGCAGCTTCTGATGTTACAGAAGAATTNNAGGTAATTTTGAGGGTGGACTTAAGTATATTGATGAGTTAGATCATCAGTATAACAGAGTTATGGAGATGATCAGCAGAGTCTGATTATGTCTTTTTAATGGTAACAGATACTGAAAACCAGTTTTGGCATGTTTTTTGTTTGTTATCCTTTTTTGTTGATCATATGAAGGGAGAGGTATTATGAGAAAAAGATTGTTAGCTATGGTTTTGAGTGCGTCAATGATGGTGGGAATGCTTACTCCTGTTACATCAGATGCGGCTAAAAAGTTTAAAGTTTCCACAAAAAAAATTAGTGTAAAAGCGGGAAAGACAAAAAAAGTGAAATATAAGGCGCCTGGAAAAATTAAGGTTAAGATGAAGTCAAAAAAAACTGCTAAAGCAGTTGTGAAAAAGAAGTACATACTTTTTAAGGGAGTAAAAAAGGGTAAAACCAATGCAGTGGTAAGCTGTGGCAGGAAGAAGCTCAATATAAAAATCACTGTCACATCTAAAAAAGATAATAAGAATAAGATACAGGCAAAAGAAAAACCGGTTAAAGATAATAAGAATAAGAAACAGGCAACAGAAAAAACGGTTATTGGTAAAGATGTTGCTGTGAAGCTTGGTAAGCATGCAGCTTCCATGAATTCATTTGCATGTAATATGTTTGCAGGCACAAAGAAGAATGATGCCAATACATTTATATCACCATTTAGCATATATACTGCCCTTATAATGCTTGCAAATGGTGCAACAGATACAACAAGGGATGAAATATTAAAGACACTTGGAATTGATAATCTTGATGATTACAACAGTGTTTTGTCGGGATATATGGCTGGAACACTGGACGAAGAAATAACTCTTGATATTGCAAATTCCATATGGTTTTCAAAGAGTCCCGTATTTAATAAGAATATAGATAAGGATTTTATAGAGCCTGTTTCTTCAAAATTTGGATGTGATGTTTATAGAAATGTTCCATTTGACAATGAAACAGTAAAACAGGTTAACGGCTGGTGCGACAAGAAGACAAAGGGACTTATAAAAGAGGTAGTTGATTCATTTGAGGCTGATACGGTAATGGCACTTATTAACTCGATTTATTTTAAGAGCAGGTGGAAAAATCAGTTTTTAGAGAACGGTTCTATGATTAAGGATTTTCATGGAATACAGAAAACATCACAGGTAACAATGATGCGTAATATGGATACCAACAATAAATACTATTCCGATGACAAATTTACTGCAATTGAACTTCCTTACGGCAGGGATGGAATGTATGCAATGGATATTCTTATTTCGTCAGATACTAACAAGTATACCTCAGATGTATGGAATGGACTGACAACAGATGAAAAAATCGCAGCTATTAATAAACTTGGAATGTATGGTGATTCTACAAACAGTCGCATCATTGACCTTATTGAAATGCCGAAATTTGAGTTAGATTACACTGTTCCAAATTTCAAAAGCGTTCTTGAAGCTAATGGTATGAAAACAGCATTTGATGTGAATAACGCCTCATTTAAGAAAATAGGCGATAAAATTTATGTTGACAGTGTAATTCATAAGGCGAAGATTAAGGTTGATGAAAATGGTACTGAGGCAGCAGCTGCAACAGCAGTTATAATTAAGGCAGTCTCAGCAATTATAAAACCGGCAGAAAAAATTGAATTTATTGCAGATCGCCCATTTATTTTCTGTATAAGGGATACGGTTTCAGGAACAATACTTTTTATTGGCGAGGTAAATGATCTTTAGGATAAGAAGCGATAATCCGCGGTTATTCATTTGCTGAGTAGTTCACGATCTGTTGCCAATATGCCATCTGTATACAGACGCAGCTATTATTATTGCGTAACCTACGTAGCTGAGCCTGTCTGGTATCTGTCCCAGGAATATAAAACCAAGAAGTGCAGCGAAAAGAACCTGTGTATAGTCGAAAACAGATATCTCTTTTGCAGGGGATGACTTGTATGCATTTGTGATGCAGAACTGTCCACCTGCAGCACTTACTCCGGCACCCATAAGTGACCAGAATTCAACAGAGTTCATAGGAGTGTAATTGTATATAAGGTATGGAATCATGGTGATGCAGGAAAATGCTGAAAATACCAGCACAATATTAGCACTCTTTTCACCAAGTAGTCCAAGCTTTCTTACATTAGTGTATGCAAAGCCTGCAAACATACCGCTTATGGCACCTATAAGTGCCGGCATAAAATTAAAATTATTAAATGAAGGCCTGATAACGAAGAGGGCACCACAAAATGCGACAATAACGCAGAGAACCTCTTTTTTGTCAGGCTTTTCGTGTATCAGGAAAATTGAAAAAATGATGGCAAAAAATGGTGCCAGTTTATTAAGTATTGAGGCATCGGATATGCTATCCAGATGACTTATGGCATAAAAATTAAAAAGTATTCCCAGAGTACCAAAAAATGAGCGCATAAACAGGTACTTTCCGGAACCCTTAACGAACTTTACTTTTTCACCATCTTTTATTATGACGGCAATGGCAATGGCAAGAGCTACAATGTTTCTGAAAAATGATTTCTGCATAACAGGAATGTCTCCAGAAGTCTGGACAAAAAGATTCATAAGAGCAAAGAAAAATGCGGCGCCCATTATATACATGATTCCAAGCTGTTTGGGTGTAAATTTTGAAGTTTTTTGTGTTTTGTCAGACATTAAAAATCCCCCTTAAATTACAGATGTTGTATAAAATGATTTTGAATATACATCCTTTGATTATATATCATATGTCAAGAATGAAACAGATTCAAGCAGGCCATGGCAGATTACTCGTCTGGTGTGCCTTGGTTTCACAAACAAATCCTGCTTATGAATACCTGTAATCCGACTGAGATAAATGCGTAAAGTTTCATGGCTTAAGTGTTTATTGTTCATTGACAAGTAATAAAGGCTGAATTACAATTATTAGTGATATTTTTTAAGATACGCTTATTAAAAAAGGAGATTATGGAAAATGGGAAAACAGTTAAAAAAGGTAGTAGCCCTTACAATGGCAGCTGCAATGACGGCTGGCATGGTTGGTGTACAGAGCACATCAGCTGCAAAAGCGCCTAAAATGGCAAAAAGCAACTACAGTGTTAAAAGAGGAAAAACAGTTAAAGTTGCAGTAAAAAACAGTGATAAAAAAGCAAAAGTAACATGGAAATCATCTAAGCCCTCAGTAGCCAGGATAACTAAGAAGGTTACAAAGGGAGCTAAAGCTTCTGCAACAGTTAAAGGTATCAAGGGGGGAACAGCAAAGATTACTGCTGTATATAAGCTTAAGAAAATGAAAAAGAAACTTACCGCTACAGTAAAAGTTGTTGGAGACAAGAAGGTTGTTAATCCTGTTAATAATACACAAATACCTGCAGGCCCGGCTGTGGCTGCACCAACTAATGCTCCTGTAAATCAGACACAGGCACCAGTACAGACTGTACAGCCAACACAGGCTGCAACAGCTGAACCTGTACCAACACCTACACCAACTCCTCAGTTATTAACAGCTAACACAACAAAGTTAGTTGATACACCTAAGGATTATAAAGACAAGAAGGATGACGTTGAGTACGGAACAGTTGAGAAGTTCAGGTATTATTCAGATATTACTGATTCTGACAGAGAAGCAATTGTTGCACTCCCACCAAATTATGATGATACAAAGTCATATCCGGTAGTATATGTTATGCATGGAATTGGATGTACTAAAGAGATGTTTGGTACAAGTGTAGATGGAAGTTCAATTGCAAGAATGATTGCCAATGCCATGGCAGCAGGAACATGCGAAGAAATGATAGCAGTATTCCCAGGAATAAGAGTTTCAAATGAGCCTGAGGATAATATGCATTCTAATGAAAACTACAAACATTATGATGATTTCAGAGAAGATCTTATCAATAATCTTATGCCAGCCATGGCTGAAGAGTATTCTGTAAAATCAGGTCGTGAGAATACAGCTGTATGTGGATGGTCAATGGGAGGAAGAGAGGCTCTTTACATTGGTCTTTCAAAACCTGAATTATTTGGATACGTAGCAGGCTTCTGTCCGGCATTTGGTCTTCTTCCATACAATAATCCGGATGTAAAAAAGAGTGAGGACGGATTACTTACTGTTGAAGGAACAGACGGAGATGTTATTACACTTCCTGAAGAATACATTAATAACACATATGTACAGATATCAGCAGGAACATATGATAGTGTTGTACATGATGAACCAATGAGATACAGAGATGCACTTAAAAAGGGTAATGTTCCAACACTTTTCAATGAATATCCATCAGGACATTCAGAAGGAGTATGGGAGCCAGGATTCTACAATCTTATGATTAATGCATTTAAGACAGTAGAGTAATTAATATATAGGAGAGGTAATTTATGATTAATCCAATTATCAGATTAGATTATCCAGACCCGGAAGTGATACGTGTTGAGGACACATACTATATGATTAGCACAACAATGCACTTTATGCCGGGTGGAGCGATTCTCAGATCATATAACCTTAAAGACTGGGAGTTACTTACATATCTTTATGATATATTAGGCGATACCCCTGAAGAGATGCTGGATGGTGGCAATATATATGGTAAAGGTATGTGGGCGCCTACAATGAGGTATCACAAGGGCAGGTTCTATATTCTTTTTGTTGCCAATAATACACATAAAACATACCTGTTTACATCGGATAATATTATGGGACCATGGAAGAAAAGCTATGTTGAAGGATTCTATCATGATGCATCACTTTTTTTTGATGATGATGACAGAAAGTATATTATATATGGCAATAAAACAATATACCTTACAGAACTGAATGATACACTTACAGCTCCAAAGGAGGGTGGTCTTCACAGGGTAATAGTTGAAGATAAGGATCATCCGGGTCTTGGGTACGAAGGAACTCATTTTTACAAAATTAATGGCAGATACTATGCATTTTTTATACATAGCTTAAGGGACAGATGGTTTAGAACTGAAGCATGTTTTTACAGTGACTCCTTAGAAGGCGAATTCACAGGCGGAGATGTTCTTGCCTGTGATATGAATTACAGGGGGTCAGGAGTTGCACAGGGAGGTATCGTGGATACTCCGGATGGTAAATGGTATGGAATACTCTTTCAGGACAGAGGAGCCGTAGGAAGACTTCCTGTACTTGTTCCAGTTAAGTTTGAAGATGGTAAGCCGGTGTTTGGTATTGATGGCAATATTCCGGAAGAGATTGAAACTACTGACCTGAAGCCGGGATACAAATATGAAGCTCTTTATTCATCGGATGATTTTGATTATGAACCTGATGAAAGTGGTAAGGTTGCATTGAAAAAGGTATGGCAGTGGAATCACAATCCAGACAACAAATTGTGGTCTGTAACTGAAAGAAAGAATGCACTTCGTCTTCATTCAGGCAGATTATGTGATAATGTTCTGGAGAGCATTAACACGCTGACACAAAGAACCTATGATCCATACAGTGAAGCAGTTGTTACAGTAGATGCATCAGCCCTGAAAGAAGGAGACTATGCAGGAATATGTGCTTTCCAGGGTCTGTTCGCAGCCTTGTCAGTAACAAAAACCGGGGATGGATTCAAGCTTGTTATGCATGGTAAAGCACCAGTGCCGGGTGCAAGACCGGGAGATGATAATGAACCTGTTGAAGAAGTTTTTGAAGAGGTTTTAACAGATTCTCCTGTAGTCACTCTAAAATGTACATTTGACTGCGAAAAGGGTGATGTAGTTAATATGTACTATAAGAAAAATGATGAGTGGATTCACATTGGAAAGGAAAAAGAAATGCAGTTCAGACTGGATCATTTTACAGGCTGCAGATATGGATTGTATTACTATTCCAGGGAAAAGACCGGCGGATATGCTGATTTTATGAAATTTGAATATATAGTCTAATTCTTATATGATAATGCTTATATGGGGACAGTGAATGTCTGGCAGACAATGTGTGCCCTTGCGAAGCGTATATCTCAGTCGGAGATTGTACTTCCACTGAGAAAGATTTGCTGTTACTCGCCACTTTCAGGAGTGGGAGTATTCCTGACTGAGATAAAAAAGCTGCGTATGTTTTCGTGCAAACACGACACATATGCGGCTTTTTGCGTATAACTGTGGATAGTGACTTGATGGAAATGAATTTTGTGACTTGATGGAAATAAATTTTGTGACTTGATGGAAATAAATTTATGATTGAAATAAGAAAAACAATATGTTAGTATAGTGGTAATTGAGTAAAATCGGAGGTGTACTATGAAATATTTCGGAACTGATGGTTTTCGTGGTGAAGCGAATGTATCTCTGAATGTTGTTCATGCCTATAAAGTGGGAAGATTTCTTGGTAACTATTATAAGAAGAATTCCGGAAAAAAAGAGAAGATAGTAATAGGTAAGGATACAAGATGCTCTGGTGACATGTTTGAGAGTGCACTTTGTGCAGGAATTACTGCAAGTGGTACTGATGTATATCTTATGGGAGTAATACCTACTCCAGGGGTATCATATATAACAAGAACATGTGGATTTGCATGTGGTGTTATGATATCAGCAAGTCATAATCCATATCATGACAATGGACTTAAGGTTATTGACTGCAATGGTCATAAGCTTAGTGCTGATATTGAAGAAAAAATTGAAGAATATATTGATATGACAGAGGATGTTCTTCCTTTTGCAACTGATGGCAATATTGGAAGAGTTATTGATTACAAGGAAGGCAGAGAGGCCTATGCACAGAGTCTTGTAAGCCTGTGCGAAGAGTCATTTGAAGGAATAAAGGTTGCTCTTGACTGTTCTAATGGTTCCGCTTCAACTGTGGCTAAGGATATATTTGAAAAGCTTGGTGCTACAGTTACAGTGATTAACGATAAGCCGGATGGAATTAATATTAATGATAAGTGTGGTTCTACTCATGTGGAGGGCCTTATGGAATATGTTAAGGAAAGCGGCGCCGATGTAGGATTTGCTTTTGATGGTGATGCTGACAGATGTCATGGAGTGGATGAGCTTGGTAATATGCTTGATGGCGATATTATTATGTACATCTGTGGATGTTATCTTAAAGAAGCAGGAGAACTTGATAATGATACTGTAGTTACTACAGTTATGTCTAACCTTGGACTATATAAAGCATTTGACAAAAAGAATATTAAATATGAAAAGACTGCAGTAGGTGACAAGTATGTTTATGAAAATATGTGCAAATATGGTCACAGACTGGGTGGAGAAAAGTCAGGACATATAATATTTAGTAAATATGCTACAACTGGTGATGGAATTCTTACAGCACTTATGATGATGAAGGTCATTAAAAAATATGGTGTTAAGGTTTCAAAGCTGTATGAGGATCTTACAATATATCCTCAGCTTTTACAGAATGTAAGAGTTAAAGATAAAGATATGGCACTTAATGATGCTGATATTATAAAGATGTCAGAAGAGATTGATGAAAAACTTGGTTCTAATGGAAGACTTCTTCTTAGAAAAAGTGGAACAGAGCCAGTGATTCGAGTTATGGTTGAGGCTGAATCTGATGATATTTGTTTGGAAAATGTGAAAAAAATAACAGATATCCTTGAAAAAAACGGCCATATTGTATAATATAAACGGAGGATGCCAATGAAAGGTGCGTATTATACTGGAAAATACCGGAATCTGTTTAAGGAAGCAGGGTATTCTGATGAAGAGATTCAGGCAAAGATAAAGAAGTGTTTTAATACAGTTTTTTATGGTGGCAAAGATGAGAGATTTTTTGAAAAAGCCGGGGAGGATATGGGATATTTTATCGATACCGGTAACATTGATGCCAGAACAGAGGGAATGTCATATGGAATGATGCTCTGTGTACAGATGGACTGGAAGGAAGAATTTGACTGCTTCTGGAAGTGGGCAAAGACTTATATGTACAACACTGAAGGGAAGTTTAAAGGGTATTTTGGATGGTCATGTACTCTTGACGGCCGTAAAAACAGTGAAGGTCCGGCGCCTGACGGAGAAGAATTTTTTGCAATGGCATTATTCTTTGCATCTCACAGATGGGGAGATGGAGAAGGAATATTCAATTATTCAAAAGAAGCAAAACAGTTGTTACATGACTGTATTCATAGAGAAGATGGACTTGAGATGTGGGATCATGAAAACAAGCTTATAAAGTTTGTTCCAGGCTGTGGATGGAGTGATCCGTCTTACCATCTGGCTCATTTTTATGAGTTATTTGCACAATGGGCGAATGAAGAAGACAGAGAGTTTTGGAAGGAGGCTGCACATGCCAGCAGGGAATACCTTAAGAAGGCCTGCCACCCGGTGACGGGACTTGCAGCAGAATATGCAGAATTTGATGGAAGGCCTTTTGGAAGCTATGAACAGATCGGCAGGCATTTTGGCTCAAGACATGACTGGTTCTACAGTGATTCTTACAGGGTTGCTGCTAATATCGGGCTTGATTATGAGTGGTTTGCTGCTGATGAATGGAACACTGAATGTGCTGACAGAATTCAGAAATTCTTTGCGGAGAATGTAAAGAATGATGAGTATATGACATATGAGACAGATGGAAGGGTTATTGACCAGCCTGCACTCCATCCGGTAGGACTTATTGCAACTTTGGCAGCAGCATCTCTTGCGGCTAAGGGCGAGTATGCTATGGAATATGTCAAAAAGTTCTTTAATACAGAACTTAGAACCGGAGACCGAAGATACTATGATAACTGCCTGTATCTGTTTGCATTACTTGCACTCAGCGGTAATTATCGTATATGGTAATAAACTAAACAAATTTATATTAACATTTAGGAGGATTTTAAAATGAGTTTAAAGATTGAGAAACTTGAAAAAGGAATGGCAAAACTTACAATAGAGGTTTCAGCTGAAGAATTTGATAAGGCATATGCTCAGGCATACAAGAAGAATGTTACAAAGATTAACATGCCTGGTTTCCGTAAAGGAAAGGCTCCACTTAAGATGATCGAGAAAATGTATGGCCCTGAGATGTTCTATGATGATGCTGCTAACATCGTTATTCCAGATGCATATGACAGAGAAGTAGAAGCTAACAAGGTTGAAGTTGTTGCAAGACCACACATCGATGTTGAGCAGATAGAAAAAGGAAAAGAATTTATCTTTACAGCAACTGTTGCTATTAAGCCAGAGGTTACTCTTGGAGATTATAAGGGAATCGAAGTTGAGAAGATGGATATCGAAGTAACAGAAGATGAGATTCTCAACAAAATTAAGGCTGAGCAGGAAAAGAATGCAAGCATGGTTACAGTTGAGGACAGAGCAAGTGAGCTTGACGATACAGTAACAATTGACTTTGAAGGATTTTCAGATGGTAAAGCATTTGAAGGTGGAAAGGGAACTGATTACGCATTAGTACTTGGAAGCCACACATTTATTGATAATTTTGAAGACCAGCTTATCGGACACAATGTTGGTGATAAAGTAGAAGTTAACGTTACATTCCCAGCTGATTATCAGGCAGAGGATCTTGCAGGAAAGCCAGCATTATTCAAGGTAACAATCAAGAAGATTGAGAAGAAGGTTCTTCCAGAGATAGATGATGAGCTTGCACAGGATGTATCAGATTTCGATACACTTGATGAATATAAAGCTGACATCAAGGCAAAACTTACAGAAGATAAGGAAAAGGATGCAAAGTCAAAGAAGGAAAATGATGTTGTTGAGAAGATCATCGAGAATGCAACAATGGATATCGCTGATGACATGATAGCAGCACAGGCAGAAAGAATGCTTAATGAATATGCACAGAACCTTCAGATGCAGGGACTTTCATTCGATATGTATATGAAATACACAGGAATGACAGTAGAGCAGCTTTTAGACCAGATGAAGCCACAGGCTCTTAAGAGAATACAGGCAAGACTTGTTCTTGAAGCAGTTGCAGTAGCAGAGAAATTTGATGTTACAGATGAAGAGTTAGATGCTAAATGTGAAGAAATCGGTAAGATGTATGGAATGGAACTTGACAAAGTTAAGGAAACATTTGGCGAGGAAGGTCTTAACCAGATCAAAGAAGATATCAAGGTTGAGAAGGCAGCTGATTTCGTAAGAGATAACGCTGTAGAGAAATAATCATTTATAAGTTAGGTTTGTGATTATTCAGATTATTTGAATTAAATGAGGTGATTTGATGAGTTTAGTACCTTATGTCATTGAACAGACAAGCAGAGGCGAGCGTTCATATGATATTTTTTCAAGACTTCTTAAAGAGAGAATTATTTTCCTTGGAGAAGAAGTTACAGATGCATCAGCCAGCATAATTATTGCTCAGATGCTTTTCCTTGAATCAGAGGATCCTGATAAGGATATTAATTTCTATATTAACAGTCCTGGAGGATCTGTAACAGCAGGAATGGCTATATATGATACTATGAATTATATTAAGTGCGATGTTTCAACAATGTGTCTTGGTATGGCTGCAAGTATGGGAGCATTTCTTCTTGCAGGTGGAGCTAAGGGAAAGAGATATGCATTGCCTAATTCAGAAATTATGATTCACCAGCCTTCAGGCGGAGCAAAGGGACAGGCAACAGAGATTCGTATAGTTGCAGAGAATATCCTTAAGATTAAGGAACGTCTTAACCGTATACTTTCAGAAAATACAGGAAAACCTATTGAACAGGTTGAGATTGATACTGAAAGAGATAACTATATGACTGCTGAAGAGGCTATGGAATATGGTCTTATTGACAGTATTATAACTAAGAGAAAGTAAAACTAATAATAATTAACGAGGTAATATAATGGCAGTAAAAGATGATAATGGTAATAATATCAGATGTTCTTTCTGTGGCAAACCTCAGGATAAAGTCAGGAAACTGATTGCCGGTAAAGGTGTATATATATGTGATGAGTGCGTCGAAGTATGTACAGAGATAATTGAAGAAGAATTTTACTCTGACGAACAGATGGGCTATGATGACGGCTATTCAGGGCAGGATGCATTTAAGGGCAGCATTAATCTCCTTAAGCCAAAGGAGATTAAGGAATTCCTGGATGAGTATGTTATTGGACAGGATGAAGCAAAGAAAGCACTTGCTGTTTCAGTTTACAATCATTACAAGAGAGTCCTTGCAGGTAAGTCACTTGATGTTGAACTTCAGAAAAGCAACATTATCATGGTTGGACCTACAGGCTCAGGTAAAACATATCTGGCCCAGACTCTTGCAAAGCTTTTGAATGTTCCATTTGCCATTGCAGATGCTACAGCACTTACTGAAGCAGGATATGTTGGTGAGGATGTTGAAAATATTCTTCTTAAGATTATCCAGGCTGCAGATTATGATGTCGAAAAGGCACAGTATGGAATCATATACATTGACGAGATAGACAAGATAACAAGAAAGTCAGAAAACACATCAATTACAAGAGATGTATCCGGTGAGGGTGTACAGCAGGCACTTCTTAAGATTCTTGAAGGAACTGTTGCCAATGTTCCACCACAGGGTGGAAGAAAACATCCACATCAGGAGTTCATCCAGATTGATACTACTAACATATTATTTATATGTGGTGGTGCATTTGACGGACTTGAGAAGATTATTGCATCAAGAATCGGTAAAAAGTCAATAGGCTTTGGAGCTGAGATTGGCAATCCAAAACAGAAAGACCAGAATATCGGAGAATTGTTCAGACAGGTTCTTCCACAGGACTTCGTAAAATTTGGTATAATTCCAGAATTTATAGGTCGTGTTCCTGTAAGTGTTGCACTTGACAGACTTGATGAAGAAGCATTAAAGCGCATATTAACAGGACCTAAGAATTCAATTGTAAAACAGTATAAGAAACTCTTTGAACTTGACAATATTGATCTTAAATTTGATGAGGATGCAATTGATTTAATTGCAAAGAAATCATTTGAAAGAAGGACTGGTGCCAGAGGTCTTAGAGCAATTATGGAGAAAGCAATGATGGATGTTATGTTCGAGGTTCCGTCAGAGGAAGATGTCGTCGGCTGTACAATAACAAAGGATGTTATAGAAGGTACAGGTGAGCCTGTGCTTGAACTGGCCGGAAAAGATGAAAAGATTGGATAATAATATCCTTTAGGATTGGCTGCACATTTATATTTGCTATAAGTGTGCAGCCTCTTATTATCATTATTTTGAATGAATATGATTATCAGGAAAGGAAGAGGGTTATATGAAGATTAAAAATGTTGCTCTTGAAACGGTGTGCGGTATAACAAGTAAGCTTCCGGAAAATGATAAGGTTGAGCTTGCATTTATTGGCAGATCTAACGTTGGCAAATCATCACTTATTAATACACTTCTTAATAGAAAGTCCCTGGCAAGAACTTCATCCCAGCCGGGAAAAACCCAGACAATTAATTATTATAATATAAATGATGCATTTTACCTTGTGGACCTTCCAGGGTACGGATATGCAAAAATATCCAGGGAAGTAAAGGAAAAATGGAAGAGAATGACCCTTAATTATTTTAATAATTCGAAAATGTTAAGAGTAGTCTTTCAGCTGATTGATATAAGACATGATCCTACAGAAAAGGATAAGGAAATGTATGACACATTATTGCAATGTGGATTTAGTCCTATTATAATAGCAACTAAGGCGGATAAAATAAAGAGGTCACAGCTTAATAAGCAGGTTAAAGCTATTGAGGATAAGCTGCAGCTCGTAGAAGGAACACCGGTTATTCCATTTTCATCCTCAGATCTTACAGGTAAGGATGAGTTGTGGGAGTATATAGATGAATATGTAGAAAGCTTTAGCGAATAATTTTACAAGGAGCAAACCAATGAAGAACATTAAGATTAAAGGCATAATTGCCGCTGCGGTATTATGTGTCTGTGGTATAGGAGCCTTTGGTGCTTCACATAACAGCAGTATCGTAAGTGCTGCACAAGCAACACCAAAACCAACAGTAAAACCAACACATAATCCAACATCAAAGCCAACAGGCAAGCCAGGGGAAACAACTGATAATGATGAAGATATTATAGGAGAAAAGGGATATCTTACAGAAAACGAACTTGATAAGATAAAGTTTTCATTTGAAAAAGATAATTATGCGGTCATACTTAACCAGTCAATAGAGGCGAGGTTTACAAGTAACATACCAAAGGATTTTGTAAGATATACTGTTGAAGGTGTTATGCCTAGTGTGGCATCGGTGAATGGAATTTTACAGGAGAAAAAAACAGTTAAGATCAAGGGTGACTTTGTAGGTAGCGATTACATAACAATTACTGCTAATGTGGAATATTGCGATGATGAAGGTAATTATGCCGGAGTTAAAAAACTTCATGCTAAAACCCGAATTACTACCCTGGGTACAGTTAATGAAGACATGTTTATTGGTGATTTTACATCGCTTACATTTACACAGTATGAAGCATATGCCGACATGAAATATGAATTTACCAATCCTAATATTGTTCTTTTTGAAGGCAATAAGTTAACGGGTATTGCTGCAGGAACAACATCAGTTTATCTTGTGGCAGGAACGAAGAAGATATTTGCAGGTCAGATAACTATCAGAGGTAATGGTATATCAATGGCGGAAACAGAGGTTACAAGAGCAGTTGGAAGTGCACCATACCAGCTTAACCTTTATAATGCCGCTGACAAATCAGTAAGATGGTCATCTTCAAATGTTGCAGTAGCAGCAGTTAACAGCACAGGACAGGTTAACCCATTAGCTGTGGGTGAAGCAGTTATAACTGCATATGTTAAAGGAAAATCCGGATTTGAAACCTCATATACATGTAAGTTTGTAGTAACCAATCCTGTTTTAAGCCTTAACAGTGTTACTGTTGCAAAGGGGTATGAGATTGTTGTAAGTATTTCAGGAACAAAGGGCGGGGGAGTATGGAACTCGGCCAACCAGTCTGTAGCCAGCGTTTATTCATCCTATGAATATGATAGCAATAATCAGGCAGTTATAAGGGGATACAAAAAAGGTACAACTACAGTTAGTGTAATGGTAGACGGAGTCACTAAAACTCTTAATGTTACAGTAACCAATCCATCAGTTAATAAAACATTTAACGTTCTTTACAAGGGCGCAAAAAGTGTTATAAAGGTAAAGGGTAAAGGCTTCGGAAGTGTTGTAAAATATTCTACATCTAATAAATCAGTTGCAACTGTAAGTAAAACAGGTGTAGTTAAAGCTAAAAAGAATGGATTTGCACGAATAACAGTTAATGTTGATGGCGCTAATATAAATGTTGCAGTTAACGTCGGTTCTAAAAAGGCAGTTAAATCTGTAATGAAGGCTGTTAAGGTGGAGGGTGCCATATATTCACAGGCAAGAAGGATGTCGAAGGGTTATTATGACTGTTCATCCCTTGTATGGAGATCATATAAGAGTCAGGGAGCTTATTTTGGAGACAGACATTATGCCCCTGTTGCGGCAAATGAAGCTCTTTACTGTGTAAGACATAAAATGAGTGTTAAAAAGAGATACATTAATAAACTTAAGAAGCTCATGCCGGGTGATCTTGTATTCTATTCAAAGCCATTGAACAATGGAAGATATAAGAATATATATCATGTTGCAATATATATGGGACAGGATGTAGAATCATTTGGAAATGAAACATACACATACGGAAGAATAATACATGCTAACGGAAAGCTGGTAACACAGTCTATGTTGTATAACCAGAGCAACTGTTCAGTTATAGGAAGACCATTCAAATAAGCAGCATAATTAAATAGTATTATTTAAATATAATAACTAATAATGAAGAAAAACAGCCCATATCACTTAATTAGATTAGTGATAGCAAAGGAGTATATATCACTGCATTTGCTATGCCATGCACTACATACACTCTGAGCAGTTTTTTCATCAGGAACAGTAAGGGACAGGTCAATAAGGATTGTGTCCCTTTCTGTTATGTTACAGGTAACTTTATATTCATTTTTTCTTACAAGAGTATAGTCGGCAAAGGTTGAAAGCTTTTCGACTATATCCCCAATATGTTCCTTGAAATATTTTTTGATGTCATCCTTAATTGCCTGGTTGATCTCATAATGAAAACAGTTAAGTGTTTCCTTGCCGTCCTCTGTAATGCTGTAATAAGTGCTCTTATATGTTTTTGTTGATGATATAAGATTTGCATCAGAAAGCTCGTTAAGTGCGGTTTGTATATTGAAATAACTGGTAAACTCCCTGCTTAATATATATTCAGAAATAACTGCATTAGTCAGCGAAACATTAACTGAATCAAGACAGAATAATATAATTAATTTGTAAAGTGTTGTTGGTGTTGAAGCCATAGTATTCATACCTTTCTGTTATTTTTGATTAAAGGCTCTGCCCTGCCAGGTGTCCCGGTTTTTTAGGGCACTGTTAATATGATTAAGTACATTGCGCTTCTTCAGGCTCCACAAAGGAGCTATGAGTAAATCGGCTGGGCCATCCCCGGTAAGCCTGTGAATAACCATCTCGGGTGGCAGAAGCTCAAGAGCAGATATAATTATGTCAATGTATTCATCTTCGTCGAGAATGTGAAATGTGCCCATGTATTTTTCAAGATCAGTTCCTCTTATAACATGAAGAAGCTGAAGCTTAATGCCTTCTGTGGCAGACCTTCCAACATACTTAACAGTTTCAAGCATCTGTTCCCTGCTTTCATAGGGAAGCCCGATTATAACATGGGTAACAACATGAAGTCCTGCACCGGTAAGCCGTTTTAGGGCATCGTCATAAACATCAAGGGTGTAACCTCTTCTTATAAATGAAGCCGTTTCTTCGTGAATGGTCTGAAGCCCGAGTTCAACCCAGACAGGTTTAATCCGGTTAAGACCTGCAAGCATGTCAATAACATCATTTGGCAGACAGTCAGGACGTGTCCCTATTGAAATTCCTACAATGTCAGGATGACTGATTGCTTCTGTAAATAAATTCTTCAGATATGAAAATGAGGCGTATGTGTTTGTGTATGACTGAAAATAAGCTATATACTTTCCATCGCTTACTTTTTTGGGACTCATATTATGTATTGCTGTATCAATCTGTTTTGTTACGTTTTCGCACTGATGGGTTGAAAAGTCACCGGAACCTGCCTGGCTGCAGAAAATACAGCCCCCGTAGCCCAGGGTGCCGTCCCTGTTAGGACAGGTCATTCCACCATCAAGGGATATTTTCTGGACCTTGCATCCAAAAAGATTTTTATAATAATAATCAAGAGAATGAAATCTTTTTTCCTTCCATTTCATATATAAAAAAGTACTCCCACTGAGAAAGATTTGTTATTACTCACCACTTGCAAAAGTGGGAGCCTTTTCGACTGAATTCAAGTCGAAGGTACGTGAGACCTGGTGCGAGATTCCGGTCAGCGTAAGCTGACATATATTTCTCTGTCTCATATCTGATATAATATTACGTAACGAATATAAAATCAAGTTGCATTTGCTTTATAGTTGTTGTATACTGTGGAGAAGAAACATAGGTCGAAGTAATCAGTTTTTCGAATTTTCAACATTTCGGATTTATCAAAATTTCGTTATTTGTCCCTGAAGATACAAGAAGATATTAATTTACCAGCGTTTGGATTGAATTTGTTGCGCAATTATACCAAGGCATGGCTGAATATATTTTGTTATATTTTATAGTTGTTTTTATGGTGCTTAATATTGTAATTATGAATTGTTTTTTTGTGAAATGTTACAGTGGAGGTAATTTATGGAATATGAAAAAAAGTCCCTCGTAGATCTTAAGGCAATTGCCAAGGAGAGAGGAATGAAGAAGGTTTCTGCCCTTAAAAAGCAGGAACTTATAGAGGCTCTTTTACAGTATGATAAAGAGAAGACCAAGAAAACGGAAGTGAAGCAGGATGAAGTGAAAAAGCCAGAGTCAAAGCCTGTAGTGAAAGAGGAAGTTAAGCAGAATGTAAAGCCTTATGGAAGAACGGAGACAGGCAGTGAAGTGACTTCAAAGTCATCAGGAGCGTCTGGATATCAGAATTATAGAAGAAGAACCAATCATAACACAAGACAGGATTATACAGCTCAGAATATCAGACCAGATCATTCCACACAGAATAACCAGTCTGATTTAAGCCAGTATGACAGTGGTGATGTTAAAAGTGGAATACTTGAATGTAATTCTGAAGGATTTGGATTTATCAGATGTGATAACTTTTTGCCGGGAGATGAAGATGTATATGTATCTCCATCCCTTATAAGAAGATATGGGCTTAGAACGGGAGATATCATTGTAGGTAACACAAAGATAAAATCGGGCAATGAGAAGTTCTCTGCATTATTGTACATAAAATCTGTTAATGGTTATCCTGTTGGTGTACTTACAAACAGACCAAAATTTGAGGAGCTTACACCAATTTTTCCAAATGAGAGAATTCGTCTTGAAACTCCGGGTGCGGGAGTGGCCATGAGAATGGTAGATCTTATATCACCTATTGGTAAGGGACAGCGTGGAATGATAGTTTCACAGCCTAAAACCGGTAAGACAACACTCCTTAAGCAGGTAGCAAAATCTGTGACGAAGAACCATCCTGAGATGTATCTTATTATACTTCTTATAGATGAAAGACCTGAGGAAGTAACAGATATTAAGGAATCAATTGAAGGTGACCACGTTGAGGTAATATATTCAACATTTGATGAGCTTCCGGATAAACATAAGAGAGTTTCGGAGATGGTTATCGAGAGAGCTAAAAGACTTGTGGAGCATGGACAGGATGTTATGATACTTCTTGATAGTATTACACGACTTGCAAGAGCCTACAATCTTACATGTCAGCCTAGTGGAAGAACATTATCAGGTGGTCTTGATCCGGCAGCACTTCATATGCCTAAAAAGTTTTTTGGTGCAGCCAGAAATATGAGAGAAGGTGGAAGCCTTACAATTCTTGCCACAGCCCTTGTAGATACGGGAAGCAGGATGGATGATGTTGTATTTGAGGAATTTAAGGGAACGGGTAATATGGAGCTTGTTCTTGACAGAAGTCTTTCAGAGAGAAGGATATTCCCAGCCATTGATCTTCCGAAATCCAGTACAAGAAGAGACGACCTTTTACTTACACAGCCTGAGATGGAAGCAAGCATGCTTATGAGAAGATTAATGAACAGCAATAAGACAGAAGAGGCTGTTGAATCCATAATTAAGATGTTTTTGAGAACCAAAAATAATAATGAATTTATTGAAATGATAAAAAAGGTAAAAATAATATAATTAGCACTTGCATTATTTGTAAGGGTATGTTACAATAAATAAGCTGTTTTGTCATGGGTTGTTCCTGACAGAACAATTTCAGGAACTAAGTGTTTAGCACTTGATTATATTCAGAGAGGTGAAAAAAATGAAGACAGATATCCAGCCAACATATTATCAGGCAAAGGTAGTTTGCAACTGCGGTAACGAGTTTGTAACAGGTTCTACTAACGAGACAATCCGTGTAGAAATTTGTTCAAAGTGTCATCCTTTCTATACAGGACAGCAGAGAGCTGTTTCTGCAAGAGGAGCTATTGATAAGTTCAACCGTAGATATGGCTTAACACAGAATTAGTCAATTATGCAGTAGGTCGGGATAAGTCTATCCTGGCCTATTTTTTCTTTACAGAGTTTTTTGACTTGATTTGAAATGAGGTGGATTGTTGTGAAGACTTCAGGAATAGGTGGACAGGCTGTAATTGAAGGCGTAATGATGAAGAATAAGGACGAATACGCTGTAGCCATAAGAAAACCGGATAATACAATTGAGGTTAAGAAAGACGTTTATGTAGCACTTTCCAAAAGAGTGGGTATTTTAAAAATACCGGTTCTTAGAGGTGTTGCTTCATTTATAGATTCCTTAATACTTGGCATGAAAACACTGAACTACTCAGCAAGATTTTATGAAGAAGAGGAAAAGGACAGCAAGAATAATAACAATAGTAAGAACAGTAATAGAAATGATGCTGCGAATTCCAAAAATGATGATTCAATCTTCATGGCTATAACAATGATGCTGTCAATTATTATAGCAGTAGGAATATTTGTGCTGCTTCCATATTATGTTACTGAACTTATTAAGACCCGTGTCACATCACCAATTGGAAGAAGTATCATTGAAAGTATAATAAGACTCTTACTTTTTATAATATACATAAGTGCAATATCTCTTATGAAGGATATAAAAAGGGTATATATGTATCACGGTGCAGAACATAAGGTCATTAATTGTGTTGAAAAGGGATATGAGCTTAATGTGGCCAATGCAAGAAAGCAGACTAAGGAGCACAAACGCTGTGGAACAAGCTTCCTTTTGTATGTTGTACTTTTATGCTGTATTTTCTTTGTGTTTATTGACGTGGATGCTGCATGGCTTCGTATGCTTTTAAGAATAGTTCTTGTACCTGTAATTGCCGGTGTGGCATATGAATTTATAAGATTTGCAGGCAATACGGATAATCAGCTTATGAATATACTCAGTAAGCCGGGCTTATGGCTTCAGGGCCTTACAACAAAAGAACCTGATGACGATATGCTTGAAGTGGCCATTGCTTCAGTTAATGCGGTATTTGACTGGAAAGCCTTTCAGAAGGGCCTTTCTTCTGCTGACAATAATAATAGTGCAGCTTCTGCCAAAAAGGAATTATCTGATAAAAAGACTGAAACTGCCAAAGAGGATGAATCTGATATAAAAGATGAGGCTGCAAAAAAGAATAAAGCAGATAAGAAGGATACATCTGACAAAGATGCAGAAACAGCAGTTACAGAAGAAATTCCAGTAGAAGACATTGATTCAGAGGATGTTGAATTAGAGGATATTGATGTCAAAGACATTGGTGTGGAGGATATCAGTGTAGAAGATATTGGAATTGAAGACATTGTAGCAGAAAATGATACTATAGAAAGTAAGGATACAGAAAAAACAACAATCAAAACCAATAACAATAACAAATCACGTAGAAGTATATTCAGAGATTCATTTGAAAATGTATCCCTGGATGACGAGGATGATGATGAGGATGATGAAATTCTGAAAGCACTTGACAGATACTTTACAATGGAAAAGGCTGAAGAAAAAGATGACAATCAGTGATATGTTAAATAAAGGGGCAGATACTTTACAGAAGGCCGGGATAGAAGAATACGGACTAGATGCGTGGTATCTGCTGTCCTATTGTATGGGAATAAACAGGGCAAAATATTATATGGTTCAGGGCGATGAAGCAGATGCTCAGATAATTGAAAAATATAATAGTCTTATTGGTATAAGGGCAGAAAGAAAGCCGCTGCAGCAGATAACAGGAAGTCAGGAATTTATGGGAATAGAATTTGAAATTGATGAGAATGTTCTTATTCCCAGACAGGATACGGAGATTCTTGTATCAGAAGTGTATAAGCTTTGTCAGAACAAGAATGTTCTTGATATGTGCACAGGTTCAGGATGCATAGCCATAAGCATTGCTAAGGACGGTAAGGCAAAGTCAGTAACGGCATGTGATATATCAGAAAAAGCGCTTATAGTAGCTGAAAATAACAATAAAAGACTTGGAACCTTTGTTCACTTTATAAAAAGTGACCTTTGGACCAATATTGATGGTGTATATGATATTATTGTGTCCAATCCACCATATATTACTGAGGACGAGATGAAGCTGCTTATGCCTGAGGTGAAGGAGCATGAACCCCAGATAGCATTATTTGGCGGCAGGGACGGTCTTGACTTTTACAGGAGAATTATAAATGAGGCTAAGGCTCATTTGACAGAGGATGGACATATTCTGTTTGAGATTGGGTGCTTTCAGGCAGTCCGGGTAAGTGGTCTCTTACATGAGGCAGGCTTTGAAAATATAAGAGTTGTTAAGGACCTTGCGGGACTTGACAGAGTAGTGATGGCAGATGTGAAATGATTACATTATAGTTTTATTGCAGGTGTAATTTGATCACAGATTAATTCAATTACAGTTTAATATGATTACAGTTTTATTCAGGAGGAAATTATGTTTGAAAATTTAGAAGAAGTTGTAATGCACTATGAGGAAGTTATAAATGAGCTTAGTGAGCCTGATGTGTTAAATAATCAGACAAAATACAGAAAGCTTATGAAGGAACAGACAGATCTTACTCCGATTGTTGAAAAATATAAGGAATACAAAGAGGTTAAGGCAGGTATTGAAGACAGTCTCCTTATTCTTGAAGAAGAAAAGGATGAAGAAATGAGGGAACTTGCAAAGGAAGAACTTGCTGACTGCAAATCAAGGGTTGAGGGAATTGAGCATGACCTCAAAATACTTATGCTTCCAAAGGATCCTAATGATGATAAAAACGTTATCGTAGAGATAAGAGGCGGTGCCGGTGGAGATGAGGCAGCATTGTTTGCAGCTAATCTTTTCCGCATGTACAGCAGATATGCAGAACGTAATAACTGGAAAATCGATATGATCAACTCCAATGAAAATGGAATTGGCGGCTTCAAGGAAGTTGTATTCATGATTGATGGAGCAGGTGCATATTCAAGACTTAAATATGAAAGTGGAGTTCACAGAGTTCAGAGAATACCTGTTACAGAAAGTGGTGGAAGAATTCACACATCAACTGCAACAGTTGCTATTATGCCTGAGGCAGAAGAGGTTGATGTACAGATTGATATGAATGATTGTAAATTCGACGTTTTCAGAGCTTCTGGAAATGGTGGACAGTGTGTAAATACAACTGACTCAGCTGTAAGACTTACACATATACCAACAGGAATCGTAATATCATGTCAGGATGAAAAATCCCAGCTTAAGAATAAGGATAAAGCACTTAAGGTTCTTCGTTCAAGACTCTATGAGCTTGAGTGTGCAAAGGCACATGATGCTGAGGCAGAAGCAAGAAGAAGTCAGGTTGGAACAGGAGACCGTTCAGAAAAGATAAGAACCTACAATTATCCACAGAGTCGTGTTACAGATCATAGAATTAAGCTTACATCACACAGACTTGCTGAGATAATGGATGGAGAGCTTGACGAGATAATTCAGGCACTTACTGCTGCTGACCAGAGTGCAAAGCTTGCCAAAATGAATGAAAAATAAGAGATTCCGAAAGACATAACGGGGTGGAAGCACATGAGGGTTTTTTTATTAAGAAAAAAGAGTTTAACGACAACCCAGATTATTGCCGCAGGTTTTCTGTGTGCAATAATACTTGGGACAATATTACTTATGCTTCCTGTTTCATCTAAAGCAGGAGTATGGACTAATCCGGTGGATGCCATGTTTACTGCAACAACATCAGTGTGTGTTACCGGACTTGTTACTGTGTCAACAGCAGATCACTGGAGTATATTTGGACAGTGCGTTATACTTGTACTTGTACAGTTTGGCGGACTGGGTATTGTGACATTTACTACAATGATGCTTCTTGTTGTTGCAAAAAGGGTAACTCTTAAGGAAAGACTTCTCATAAGAGATGCTTACAATCTTGACAGTCTGAACGGACTTGTAAAGCTGACAATCAAGGTTGTAAAGGGAACACTTTTAGTAGAAGGAATAGGTGCATTTTTATATATGCCGGTTTTTATAAGAGATAAGGGTGCATTTGGAATATTTGCGTCAATATTTAATGCTGTTTCTGCATTTTGCAACGCGGGAATGGATCTTATTGGTAATGATAGTCTTGCCCTTTACAGGGATAATGTTCTTGTTAATTTCACAACAATTTCACTTATAATATTAGGCGGTATTGGATTCCCGGTCTGGTGGGATGTTATCAGATGCATTAAAAAGAGAAAAAAGACAGGTGCTAAAAGTATGTGGCAGTTATTTAATCTACATACCAAATTGGTGCTCTTCGTATCATTTATTCTTGTATTCGGTGGTGCCATAATTATATTTTTGCTTGAATTTAATAATGGTAATTCCATTGGAAATTTGTCATTGTTTAATAAAATACAGGCATCATTATTCCAGTCTGTTACAACCAGAACAGCGGGATTTTATACAATAGCCCAGAATCAGTTTACAGATGCAACAGCATTTATATCATCCCTGCTTATGTTTGTTGGTGGATCGCCTTCAGGAACGGCAGGAGGCGTAAAAACAGTAACAGTTGCCATGGTATTACTTACTGCCATTGCAATTGTCAGAAACCGAAGGAATACGGAGATATTTGGAAGAAGTATAAGCGAGGAAAATGTAAGAAAGGGAATGGCAGTAATAATTGTCAGTCTTTCTGTTATGCTTTGTTCCATAGCTGCTCTTTGTATAACACAGAACTTTGATTTCCTTGACATTCTGTATGAATGTGTGTCTGCCATAGCTACTGTAGGTCTTACAAGGGGTATAACAGATAAGCTTAATGTGATTGGCAAAATCATAATTATTATAACTATGTATATTGGCCGAATTGGACCGATATCCCTTGCTTTATTTTTTAATACAAGCAATTCGTCAAAAAATTTTAGAAAATATCCTAAAGAGGATATACGTGTGGGATAACAGGATTTATACCTGTAATATGAGATGTTAAAATGGAGGGATTAGCCGATGGCAAAAAACAAAAAAGAATTTGCAGTACTTGGACTTGGAAGATTTGGACTTAGTCTTGCCATAAGTCTTGTTGATGCCGGATGTGAGGTTATGGTGTGTGACTGCAGTGAAGAGATGGTAAATGAAGCTGCTGAATACGTTGTTCATGCAGAAATTGGTGATGTAACCAATAAGGATTTTATACAGTCTTTGGGTCTTTCAAATTATGATGGGGTAATAGTTGGTATAGGTGATAATCTTGCTTCTGGTGTTATGACAACCATTCTTGCAAAGGAAGCCGGTGCAAAATTTATTATTGCCAAGGCCGGAAGTGACCTTCAGGCACGTATATTGAAAAAAGTAGGTGCAGATTCAATAGTATTTCCAGAGCTTGAAACAGGTCGAAGAATAGCAAACCAGCTTGTTCATGGTAATTATTTTGATGCAATAGGTTTATCATCCACCTACAGTATTATGGAAATCGACTGTCCGGGTGAGTGGGCAGGCAGATCGCTTAAAATGCTTAATCTTCGTGCAAAGCATAAGGTTAACGTAATTGCCATAAAAAGAAATGAGGAGCTTTTTGTAACACCTGATGCCAATATACCTATTCTTGATGATGATATTCTGGTTGTTATTGGAGAAAATGAAGAATTAGCTGAGCTTAATGGTATGAGGTGAGACTGTAGTGAATAATGATAATAAAGGAGTAAAGCAAAAAGACGTACTGAAGCTTTTGAAGAGTTCAAAAGACAGAAAAAAACAGGGCCGTTATATTGTTGAAGGAACGAAAATGACAGTTGAGGCCATAAAGCTTAATATAGTCTGTAAAATATTTATTTCACAAAAATGGTGGGATGAATATATTGAAGAAAAGAAGAACTTTGGAAAGTATTCTTCCGAAGAGCTTGAAGAATTAGTAAAAAGGTGCGACTATGATATTCTTTGCGACAAATCATTTGATGAGATGGCACAGACAGTAACCCCTCAGGGCATAATGGCTGTTGTAAAGAGGAATGATAGAAGCATAGATGAAATTGTGGCAGGAATAAATAAAGAGCATCTGCGTTTTCTGATTCTTGAAAATCTGCAGGATCCAGGCAATCTTGGGACAATTATAAGAACGGCAGAGGCCGCAGGATATGATGGTATCCTTATGAATAAGGGTACTGTTGATATATACAATCCAAAAGTTGTAAGGGCGACCATGGGTGCAATGTTCAGAGTGCCATTTGCATATGCCCAGAAAACAAAAGAGATAATAGCTGTATGCAGAAGGCACGGGATTACTGTTTACGGAGCTGCCCTTGACGGTGAAGATATACGCAGAGAAAAATATGGTGAAAGGATAGCATTTGTTATAGGAAACGAGGCAAATGGCATTACGAAGGAAACTCTTTTGTGCTGCGACAGAAACGTCAGAATTCCTATGGCAGGAAATGTGGAATCCCTTAATGCAGCAGTAGCAGCTGGCCTCCTAATGTATATTAGCAACTTGCCATATCTTATATAATGTATTATAATGTTGTGGTAAATATATGCGGGGAGGGAGAAGTATGGTAAGTTATTACTGGCTTATTCTCATGGCAGCACTTATAGTGATTGAGATTATATCACTGGGACTTACAACAATCTGGTTTGCCCTTGGTGCTCTGGTGGCTTATTTTGCTGCTTTAGCAGGTGCAAATATCATTGTACAGGTTGTGGTATTCCTTATAGTTTCCATTATTGCACTGGTATTTACAAGACCACTTGCGATGAAGTATTTTAATGGAAGCAAACGTGAGAAGACCAACGCAGAGGGACTTATTGGAAAAAGAGCCAAAGTTATTGAGCAGATTGATAATGACAGAGAAACAGGAAGAGTCATTGTTAATGGTCAGGAATGGATGGCACGTACAGAAGACGAGGATATTATTAATATTGATGAGATAGTAGAGATATTAAGAATATCGGGGGTAAAGCTGATTGTTAAAAAGCAGACATTATAATGTAACTAAGAAAGGGAGAAAATTTTATGTTTAATTTGTTATGTGTGGCATCAGATTCAGTTGATACGTCTATATCAACACCAATTATTGGATTTATTATAATCCTTGCAATTATTGTTTATGTTTTATCAACATGTATTAAGGTTGTTCCACAGGCTAAGGCATACGTTGTTGAAAGACTTGGAGGATATCAGACAACATGGAGTGTTGGTATTCATTTTAAACTTCCAATCGTTGATAAGATTGCAAAGAGAGTAATTCTTAAAGAGCAGGTAGTTGATTTCGCACCACAGCCTGTTATTACTAAGGATAATGTTACAATGAGAATAGATACTGTTGTATTTTTCCAGATAACAGATCCTAAGTTATATGCTTATGGTGTTGAGAATCCTATTATGGCTATTGAGAATCTTACCGCTACAACACTTCGTAATATTATTGGTGATCTTGAACTTGATGAAACTCTTACTTCAAGAGAGATTATTAATACAAAGATGAGAGTTTCACTTGATGTGGCTACTGACCCATGGGGAATCAAGGTTAACCGTGTTGAGCTTAAGAATATTATTCCACCAGCTGCTATCCAGGATGCAATGGAGAAACAGATGAAGGCAGAGCGTGAAAGACGTGAGTCAATTCTTATTGCAGAAGGTGAGAAGAAATCTACAATCCTTGTTGCAGAAGGTAAAAAGGAATCAGCAATTCTTGATGCACAGGCTGAGAAGGAAGCTGCTATCTTACGTGCCGAAGCTAAGAAGGAAGCAACAATTAAAGAGGCAGAAGGTCAGGCTGAGGCTATTCAGATTGTACAGAAGGCTAATGCTGATGGTATCAAATATCTGAATGAGGCATGCCCATCCGGTGAAGTTATAACACTTAAGAGCCTTGAGGCATTTGCTAAGGCTGCTGATGGTAAGTCTACTAAGATTATTATTCCATCAGAGATTCAGGGAGTTGCAGGACTTGCGACATCATTAGCTGAATTTGTTAAGAATGATAAGAATGCTGGTGCAGGTACAGATAACAAGGCCTGAACAAAGCTTGATATTTAGTATGAAAACAGGGGTGTTGTGGATGGAGGATGATACATTCATAACACCCGTTTTTGCGTAAAGTATGCACTTAATATATAAACATAAGATATAAGTAAGATATAAAAGAAACTAAGGGATACAGGTTATAAAAGAGACTAAAGATTATAACAATTTAAGTAATTAAGGAATCAAAGTAATTATGAAAGCAACGTCAGAGAATAAGAAATCATATTTGAAAAAAATGTTAGAGACCCGATCTACAATGGCTGTGTGTATACTGCTTAAGTATGTAGTGTATTATTATCTTATAGAATGGAGCAAATTTTCATGCGTATATGTAATTATTAGTACACTTATAACATATGGTCTGTATTATTCTATTTCAAAAAGTAAAATAAAACATAAAAGGCTTCTGTTTGGAATAATGTATATTGGTTTCAGTATATTTATGTTTGCTGATGTTATGTATTTTAATTATTATAACCAGACTGTTTCCATCAAGCAGTTCTGGCAGATTGGCAATGTTGCCAAGGTGCCGGAAAGCTTTGTGGCTACATTAATTCCATTGAGCATATTTATAATATCTGACATACCTTTAGTACTTCATCAGTTTGGCAATAGTGTTAAAGAATATGTGGATAAAAAAACACAGGTTAAAAACAAGAAAAAAACCGGCAGAATAGTTGTGGCAATAATGCTTGTTATTATAATTGCTTCGAATCCTATGGAAAGCGCAAGTATTGCAAAATTTACCGGTGAAGAGTTTTTTGTTAACCATACAAATGATATAATAGAAAACACAGTTGGAAAGATGTCGGAAGATGATTTGAGTGAAGAAGAGGTATTGAAGCTTATTAGTGAGAATAAGAGTCAGACCTCCTTTAGTGGAAACTACAGCGGAATTGCTGCCGGACGCAATGTTATAATGGTCCAGATAGAGGCAATGCAGAAATGTATGATAGGAAAGGATTATAATGGCATTACACTGACACCGAATATTAATGCCCTTATTCAAAATGATACCCTTTATTTTGATCATTTTTATTCAAATGTTGGAAAGGGCAATACAGCAGATGCGGAATTTACGGTTTTCAACAGCCTTTATCCAAGTAGTGAGAGAGAATGTTATACTCTTTATGAGAAAAATAATTTCAGGGGATTGCCATGGCTGTTAAAAAATTCCGGATACAGCACAATGGCATTTCATGGCTATGAGGGGTCCTTCTGGAACCGCCAGAACGCATATCCATATCAGGGAATTGATAATTATTATTCCATGGAAAAGCTTAATCAGGATGATATTATAGGACTTGGAATATCAGATAAGTCTGTATTCTCACAGGCTGTTAATATTATGAAGCAAAGCAAGGGACCATTCTTCTCATTTGTTGTAACACTTACTAATCATCATCCCTACGTAATGGATGAGTCCATGTGGGAAATACCGATATTAGATGAAGATAAGGACAGCAAATTTGCCTCATATCTTCAGACTGTTCATTATACTGATGAGGCCATTGGACAGTTTATTAATGAACTTAAGGAAAACGGCTTGTATGACAATAGTATCATTATTTTTTATGGAGATCATCATGGACTCAATAAGGATATGGATGATAATGATATATATATGTCACGTTTTCTTGGAAAAAAATATGATTATGATGAGATGAGCAAGGTGCCACTTATAATCCATATTCCTGGAAGTGGTGTTCATGAAACAATTTCAAAAATCGGGGGACAGATAGATGTTCTTCCTACCCTTGCAAATCTTATGAATATACAGTTGGATGAAAGATATGTTCTTGGTCAGGATATCTTAAATGAAGAGAAAGGTTTTGTGGCGTTTACGGCATATATGCCTGAGGGATCATTTATAACTGATGGGGCAATGTACGAGCTTTCAAGACAGAAGATATATGATACTGGAAGAGCGTGGAATCCGGATACAGGTGAAAGTCTTTTGGTAGAGGATTATAAGGCATATTATGATAAGGCTCTTAATCTGAAAAAGGCAAGTATACAGCTTTTGGATCACAATTATATTCCGGCTTTGAAGTAACATGGAGTGTCGAGATATAATGCAAGAGCAATGCAATATAAAGCGATGCAATATAAAGTAATGTAAAAGTAATGCAACTCAAAAGTAATGCAACTCAAAAGTAATGCAATGTAAAAGTTATGCAATGTAAAGCAGTATGATGTAGAAATACAATGCAGTGTAATGCAATATCGAAATATAGAACAATATAGTAAGAGGTGTTTTAATGGAAACAAGAATGTGGCGCGAGATGCTCGTCCCATACTATGCAGCAGTAGATGAACTCAAAATGAAGTTTGAACATATTATAAGGGAATGCAGAGACACAGGAGTGTATTCACCTATTGAGCAGGTGGAGGGACGAGTTAAAAGGATTCCAAGTATATTAGAAAAAGCTCAGAAAAAGGATATTGAGATAGAGGATATTGAAAGAGATATTCAGGATATAGCCGGAATCAGAATCATTTGTCAGTTCGTTGAAGATATTAATGCAGTTGTAAATATTATCAGAAACAGGACTGATATGAAAATAATCGAAGAAAGAGATTATGTAACTAACAGTAAGCCAAGTGGCTACCGTAGTTATCATATTATAATAGAATATGATGTTCATATGTATGAGGGTGTCAAAAAAATTAAGGCAGAAATACAGATAAGAACCCTTGCAATGAACTTTTGGGGAACTATTGAGCATTCTCTTCAGTACAAGTATCATGGCCAGATGCCTAATCATATCAGAGCAAGACTTCATGCGGCAGCAGATGCAATCATCATGTTAGATAAGGAAATGTCATCCGTGCGTGGCGAGATTATGGATGCACAGAATAATATGCAGAAAACAGATACAGTTATTATGGAAGTCCTTAATAACATAGAGAATCTGTATGGCGTAGCCAATACCCGCGAGATAAATAAAATACAGGATGAATTTTACAGAATATACGAGCAGAATGACATGGAGCAGCTTCAGAAGTTTAATAATGAGCTTGATATATTTACAGAGGGTTACAGAGCACAGAAAATATAGATATGCAGATAATACACAGATGATACGAAGATAATGCGCAGATAACATGCAGATAATACGCAGATGATACGAAGATAATGTGCAGATAACATGCAGATAATACACAGATGATACGAAGATAATGCGCAGATAATACACGGATAATACAGGGGGATTTGTTATCGTTTATGAGAGAAAATGAAAAAGCACGTGTTGATATTATGCTTGATGGAATAGATGCGGTATTATTTGACCTTGATGGTACTCTTATAGATTCCATGTGGATGTGGGAGGCCATTGATATTGAGTATCTTAAAAGGTTTAACATTCCGTTTGAAAAAAGTTACCAGAAAGATATTGAAGGAATGAGTATGACGGAAACTGCCATTTATTTTAAGGAACATTTTGGAATAAATGATTCCGTTGAAAAGATGAAATCTGACTGGAATGATATGGCATGGAACAAATACTGCAACGAAGTTGAGCTGAAGGAGGGGGCCCTTAGCTTTCTTGAATTGCTACGAAAGAAAAATATTAAAATGGGTATTGGGACAAGCAATTCCATAGAGCTTACGGAAATTGTACTTGAAAAGAAAAATATTCGTGAATATTTTGAGGAAGTACATACTGCCAATGAGGTTAAAAAGGGAAAGCCGTTTCCGGATATATATCTTTTAGTTGCTGATAAGCTTGGCGTATCCCCTGAAAGATGTCTTGTGTTTGAGGATATATATCAGGGAATATGTGCCGGGATGAATGCTGGAATGAAAACCTGCCTGGTATGGGATAACTATTCGAAGGAACACTGGAATAAAAATGTCCGTACTGCCGATTACAGTATAAAGAGCTTTGAAGAGCTTCAAAGCAATGAAGAGCCTGCATAATAATATAATAACAATTTAGGAGAAAAAAATGAAATTTGAAATTGAACGTGGATGTTTTGAGTTTATAAAAAAGAAAAAAAGAAGACAGCTTCTTATGACCTTTGCAATGTTACTCATAGGAATACTGATGTTTATCGTAGGACTTTTTATGAATAAGTTTGAAAGATCAAATCTTTTAACCATGCTTGCAATCTTAATGGTTCTGCCTGCTACAAAATATTTTGTGGGTTTCATAGTTGTCTTTCCCTACAAATCAGTAAGCAGGGAAAGATATGAACATATAAAAAGTCTTATAAGCGACAACACAATTCTTTTTACAGATATGGTATTTACATCATCTGATAAGGTTATGAATCTGGATTTTATGATAATAACAGATAATCAGCTTATTGGTCTTTTAGGTAAAAAGAAGCAGGACATCAAATATATGGAGAATTACCTTAAGGAGACACTTACAGTTAATAAAATTGAGGGTTATACAGTAAAAATATTTGAAGATGAAAAGAAGTTTGAAAACTGTATTCCAACAAAGAAATTTGAAAAGAGCGATTTACAGCAGAAAACATTTATGACAATAAGGACACTTATAGTATAGCTTTGATCCAGGAATATTTAAAATATTATACAGCAACGTTATAATGTGATTTTATGCTGTAGTTGTGGAGATAATATGAAAGAAATAAAGGTTAAATCTATTGAGGCAGGGCAGAGATTCGATAAGTTTTTAAAAAAATATTTAAGGGAAGCTTCTTCGGGATTTATCTACAAAATGCTAAGAAAAAAGAATATTGTTCTTAATGGAAAAAAAGCGGATGGTTCCGAAATTTTAAATGATGGTGACAGCATTAAAATGTTTTTCTCTGACCAGACCTTTGATAAGTTTACTGGTAAAACTAGTGCAAATGATATGGATGACCATACATCAACATCAAAAATTGCAAACAGCAATATGTCAAAAAATGATGCTGACAACAAGGGAATTGATGTATACACACAGGATGGTATTAAATGCATATCATTTAAGCAGTACAAGGTCCCTATCATATATGAAAATAATGATCTTATATTTTTTAATAAACCAGCTGGTCTTTTATCCCAAAAGTCAAAACCGGAGGATATTTCATTGGTGGATATTTTAACAGAATATCTGAAAAGTACTTCGGAAGATGCAGATGCTTCATCTGGTTTCAGACCGGGAATATGCAACAGACTTGACAGAAACACAAGTGGGATTGTTGCTGCCGGTAAATCAGTGCGAGGTCTGCAGGCATTGTCGGAGGTTATAAAAAACAGGTCGGTAAAGAAATTATATACATGCATTGTAGAAGGCAGAGTGATAAAGGGTGAGCATATGTCAGGATATCTGATAAAGAATTCCAATGACAATATAGTATCCCTTTCACAAAAACCTGTTGAAGGAGCTGTAAAGATAGAAACAGCGTATGAACCTGTTAGTGAAATGATGGTTAGTGGCAGAGCTTATACCAGGCTTAGTGTGGAGCTTATAACAGGAAAAACTCATCAGATACGTGCCCACATGGCATATACAGGCCACCCTATAGCAGGTGATGGGAAATATGGCTCCAAAACAAAAACAGAGTGTGGTTACCAGCTCCTTCATGCCAAAAATCTTGTGTTTGACAATATGGATGGTGTGTTGAAACCATTGTCAGGAATGAGTATTGAAGCTGCGGTACCAGAGAATTTTAAGATAAAAAATAGCAGATAAAGAGACTAAATTATAAGACAAAAGGATGTGTTTGTATGCCTTCCTGGAATTCGAGAGGACTTAGAGGTCAGGGACTTGAAGAGCTTATTAATCTTACCAATGAAAAGTACAGGGAAAAAGGGCTTGCAGTGGTTCAAAAGATTCCTACTCCCATAACTCCTTTGCAGATTGATTCAGACACAAAAAGAATTAAACTTGCTTATTTTGAACAGAAGAGTACTGTTGATTATATTGGAGTTGTTCAGGGTATTCCCATATGCTTTGATGCCAAGGAGTGTGCTATAAAAAGATTTTCGCTTCAAAATGTCCATGAGCATCAGATCAGGTTTATGGAGGAATATGAAAAGCAGGAGGGAGTAGCATTTTTACTTATTCATTTTGCAAGTGAAGATGTATATTACTATCTCACCTTCAGAAAATTAAAGGAGTTTTATGACAGGGCCCAAAAAGGTGGTCCCCAAAGCTTTAATTATGATGAATTAGAACCGAAATATCAGATATCAACACACGAAGGTGTGTTTGTGCATTATTTAGAAACTATACAGACAGATTTAGACGAAAGGGAGAATTAATATGAGTAAAGCAGCAGTATTTATGACAAGCGGAACAGAAGAGGTTGAGGCACTTATGGTAGTTGATATGCTTAGGAGAGCAAAAATCGACACTACAATAGTTGCTATAACAGAGGATAAGAGTATTACAGGTTCACACAATATTACAGTGTTAGCAGATAATACATTTGAAGAAGTGGATTTTGATGACATTGATATACTTGTTCTTCCAGGAGGAATGCCTGGAACACTTAATCTTAAGGCATGTAAAAAACTTACTGATCTTATTGGTGAGTTTGATTCAGAAAAAAAAGGTCTTGCAGCAGTGTGTGCAGCACCTACTATTCTTGGAGCATGCGGGGTACTTAAGGACAAAAAAGCAACCTGCTTCCCAGGATTTGAAGATGAGCTTGCATGTAAGGAATTTTTGGCAATTCCTGTAGTAAAGGACGAAAATGTAATAACAAGCAGAGGCCTTGGAACTACTATAGATTTTGCTGCTGCCATTATTGAATATTGTACAGATAAAAAGAGTGCAGAAGAAATACTTGACAGAATTGTTTATAAAAAATAATAAACATTCGAAAATGATAAAGATAAGATTAAGTCTTTGTTAAAAGTCGCGTTTTTGGTTGATAAGATATTCAAAAGTATATATAATTTCATATGTGTATTTTAAACATACATAAGATATTATTAATGAGAGTTATGAAAGGAGATTATCATGAAAAAAATGATAAAAAAATGTCTTGTTGCAGGTCTTGCTATTGCAACAGTTGTATCTTCACTTGCAGTTTCACCTGCCAAGTCAGAGGCTAAGGTTAAGCTTTCAAAGAAAAAGGTAAAAATTTCAGTAGGTGGAAAATATCAGCTTAAAGTCAAAGGAACTAAGAAAAAAGCAAAATGGTCAACTGCTAATAAGTATGTTGCATCAGTTAATAAGAAAGGTCTTATCAAGGGAGTTGGAGTAGGTTCAACAAAGATAACTGCTAAAATTGGCAAGAAAAAATATAAGTGCAGTGTTAAGGTTAACCTTCCAAGCTACAAGAATACACAGCCTGTAAACTCAAATAATCAGCAGCCTGTAGTAACAACACCAACTATTCAGCAGCCAATCGCAGCTAATAATGTTTTTGCTACAAATATTGCTGTAAAAGTAGATAAGCTTCCAAGCGGACAGATACTGTTCACAATCCAGAATAATAATACTGCTGCAGTACCAAGAACTAACATCAGTGTTATCTACAAGGATGCAGCAGGTATCCCAATAACAACAGACTCTATCACAAAGTATGATATTCAAGCAGGTGCAATTGATTATGAGCTTCCATATGTATCATCAGCTAATGTGCAGAAGATTGATCCAGCACAGACTGCTATAAGTGTAAACATATCAACATCTAGTTCATATAGAAAATATTATACACAATATGTCAATGCTGTATCACAGAGTTCTGCAGATGGAAAACTTTTTGTTACATATACAAGTACAGCTCCTTGTAAGTTAACTATAAGAGGATATGTATTCTACAGAGATGCGACAGGTGTAGTTGTAGCAGTTGATGATTTATCAGACACTGTTGATGCTGGCGGAACTAAATTCGATGATCTTAGAGCACCATACTATACATTTGATTCACCAGATCATGAAGAATATGATCCAATTCCATATGCAACAAGTCAGGTATTAATCCAGGCATATACTTACTAATTAGAAGTTCTGGATTTACATTTAGATTAGTAATTGCTGGAAACAGTATTTGCTTAAAATTTAATAACTACTGTAAGTAGTTTTGAAAAGAGTGCAGACAGCACTCTTTTCTTTTTCTTTTGATTGAAAAAACTACTTTCCCATTATTGAACCCGGGTAAAGAATATTAAGACTTACTACTGTATATACTAAAAAACTCGGCGACACTGACTAGTGTCAAAAGACACTCCGGAGTCAATAACTTAGCATAATATAATAACTTGCTGATCTGTAGAGATGGGGGTTCATCCACAGTGAAAAATTCCTTCGGAGTAATCTTGAAAAACTCGCATATATACATGAATTCACTCATAGATGGAAGTGATCTTCCTGAGGAAATACTCTGTATATAGGATTTACAGTGTCCAAGTTCCGTACTGAGCTGATATTCTGACATATTGCTCTGTAATCTTAACTCTGAAATTCTCCTGGCTATGAAGTCCGGTTGTAATGTTATGTCAATATCGGAGTAACTTCTGTTGTCGGTATTCTCGTTTTTTAAATTGTTAGTTTGATTCATAAACATTCGCTCCTTCTTTTGTTATTATACATTATTATAAATGAAACCTTACTATTTATAAAAGTCTTTTTTTGAATAAATAGCGATTTATAATAGGAATTTTAATATTTTTGCTTTTTTATATTGAATATATTTTGTTTTTTTCTTGAATATCCTTGAATATATTTTGTTTTTCGACTTGTATATATTTTTTGGGGCTTTGAATTTAACATATTTATTTTTTGGGGCTTTGAATTTTAATATATTTATTTTTTGGAGCTTTGAATTTAATATATATATTTTTTGGGGCTTTGAATTTAATATATTTATTTTTTTGGTTTGAATTTAACATATTGATAATTGGTATTTATTATGGTAAAATCATGTGTGCAAAAAACAAAAAGAAACAAATTCCAGTTATGGGAATTAAATTTTATGGAAAAGAGGAATAATAATGGCTAAGAGACCTACTGTTTTAATGATTCTTGATGGTTACGGATTAAATGATAAGACTGAAGGCAATGCAGTTGCACTTGCTAAGACTCCTGTTATGGATAAGCTTATGAAGGAATATCCATTTGTAAAGGGATATGCAAGCGGACTTGCTGTAGGTCTTCCTGATGGGCAGATGGGTAACTCAGAAGTAGGACATATTAATATGGGTGCCGGAAGAATTGTATATCAGGAACTTACACGTATAACCAAAGAGATTGAAGATGGTTCATTTTTTGAGAATGAAGAACTTAAGGATGCAATGAACAATTGTAAGAAGAATGATTCATCACTTCATTTATATGGACTTCTTTCAGATGGTGGTGTTCACAGCCACAATACACATTTATATGCACTTCTTGAGATGGCTAAGAAGGAAGGTCTTGAGAAGGTTTATGTTCACTGTTTCCTTGATGGAAGAGATACACCTCCTGCTTCAGGAAAGGATTTTGTAAGTGATCTTGCAGATAAAATGAAGGAAATCGGTGTTGGAAAGATTGCATCTGTAATGGGACGTTACTATGCAATGGACAGAGATAACAACTGGGATCGTGTTGAGAAAGCATGGGATGCCATGGTTAAGGGTGAAGGCGAACAGACTGATGATGCTGTAGCTGGTGTACAGGCTTCATATGATGCTGGTGTTACTGATGAGTTCGTTGTACCTATGGTAGTTACTGAGAATGGAAAACCTGTTGCAACAATCAATGAGAATGATTCAGTTATTTTCTATAACTTCAGACCTGACAGAGCCAGAGAGATAACAAGAGCTTTCTGTGCAGATGATTTTGATGGATTTGACAGAGGTAAGAGAATGAATCTTACTTATGTATGTTTTGCAGAGTATGATGTAACTATTCCTAATAAGGAAATAGCATTTAAGAAAGTTGAGATTACTAATACATTTGGCGAGATTCTTGCAAGCAAGGGCCTTAAGCAGGCAAGAATAGCAGAGACAGAGAAGTATGCACATGTTACATTCTTCTTCAATGCCGGAGTTGAGGAGCCTAATGAGGGAGAGGACAGAATTCTTGTTGATTCCCCTAAATATGTTCCAACATATGATAAGAAACCTAGAATGAGTGCTTACACAGTTTGTGATGAGCTTTGTAAGGCTATTACAAGTGACAAGTATGATGTTATCATTTGTAACTTTGCTAATCCTGATATGGTTGGTCATACAGGAGTCATTGATTCAGCAGTTAAGGCTATCGAAGTAATTGATGAGTGTGTTGGTGAAGTGGTTAACTTTATTAAGGAAGTTGATGGACAGATGTTTATCTGTGCTGATCATGGTAATGCTGAGCAGCTTGTTGATTATGAAACAGGAGATCCTTTCACAGCTCATACAACAAATCCTGTACCATTTATTCTTGTAAATGCGGATGAGAAGTATACACTTGCAGAGGATGGATGTCTTGCAGATATTGCACCTACACTTCTTGAGCTTATGGGAATTGAGCAGCCGGCTGAGATGACAGGTAAGTCGCTTTTAGTTACAAAATAATCATCTAATTATAAGGTGTCTGTCAGATACAAAAATAATTGTTGATATTTGGTAACGAATGTGATACACTGATATGGTGTGGTAAGCTCACATAGTAGTTATTCAGTTTTAGGAGGAATTTTAAGTATGTTACCAGTAATCAGAACTATCGTTACAGTATTATATATTTTAGTATGTGTTGCATTAGTTATTGTTATCATCCTTCAGGAAGGTAAATCTGCAGGACTTGGAACAATCAGTGGTGCAGCTGAGACATATTGGGGTAAGAATAAGGGACGTTCTATGGAAGGTGGATTGATAAGAGGAACACAGATTCTCACAGGTGTTTTCTTCGTATTATCACTTATCCTTAACCTTAAGTGGTAATCAGAACGTTTTATAGTTGTATTATTGAATTTAATTTTAATCCCCTTGTGTTTTTACAAGGGGATTTTTGTATATTTGGGTCGGATAAGACCTGATTGGTTAGCAAAACAGAAGTGGAGGAGTGAGAGTATGGATAATTTGTATGAAGAGAGAAAAAAGGGATTATATGAATATATAGTATCTAAGGATTACAGACCTATTAAGATAAAACAGTTGGGTGCGCTTATTGCAGTACCCTCTGAGGATAAACCGGAGTTTAGACAGATAATAGATGAGCTTTTGGCAGAAGGGAAAATAATTCTTGATGACAGAGGAAGGATAAGAGCCGGAGCAGGTAATGTTAAAACCGGCAAGGTGTCTGTAACACAGAGAGGCTTTGGATTTGTTATGTTTAATGATGAAGACGAAGATGTATTTGTAAGGGAAAGTGACCTTAATGGTGCCATGCATGGTGACACTGTATGTGTTTCAATAAAGCAGACATCAAATGGTAAGAGAAGGGAAGGCGTTATTGTCTCTATATTGGAACGTGCATTTTCTACAGTTGTAGGTACACTTGACAAAAGGAAAGAATATGGTTTCGTTATATCTGACAATGTAAGATTGTGTAAGGACGTGTTTATTCCGGCAGGAAAAATAGGCGGAGCTGCAGATGGCCAGAAGGTTGTTGCAAAAATAAATGACTATGGTGATGAAGCCAAGGGCAGAAATCCTGAAGGAGAGATTATTGAGATTCTTGGATATCCCGGAGAAACAGGAGTAGATATATTATCAGTTGCGAAAGCATATGGTATACCAGAGGAATTCCCAGAGGAGGTTTTAAGAGAAGCTAAAAGCATGCCGGCGGAGGTTACTTCCAAGGAAACTGCAGGGAGAAAAGATCTGAGAAACCTGCTTACAATTACGATTGATGGTGAAGATGCCAAGGACCTGGATGATGCAGTTACAATATCAAGGGAAAATGATGGATATATTCTTGGTGTGCATATTGCCGATGTTACCAATTATGTTAAGGAAGGTTCACCTCTTGATAAGGAAGCTGTTGCAAGGGGAACAAGCACATATCTTGTTGACAGGGTTATTCCTATGCTTCCCAAGGAATTATCCAATGGAATCTGTTCCCTTAATCAGGGTACTGACAGGCTGACACTCAGTTGTATAATGCATATGGATAAAAATGGTAAGATAAGCAGCCACGAAATTGCAGAAACAGTTATAAACGTTGATCACCGAATGAGTTATACAGATGTTTATAAGATTGTAGAACTGCATGATGAAGAAGTTTCAGAAAAATATGCAGATATAGTTCAGATGCTTATGGACATGAGAGAGCTTGCCGAAAAACGTATAGATATCAGAAAAAAACAGGGATCAATTGATTTTGATTTCCCGGAAAGCAAGATTATACTCGATGAGAATGGAAAAGCTATAGATATAAAACCATATGAAAGAAATATTGCAACAAGAATTATTGAAGAATTCATGATTGCAGCCAATGAAACTGTGGCAGAGGATTATTTCTGGCAGGAGCAGCCATTTTTGTATCGTTCCCATGAGATTCCTGATGCTGGGAAAATGCATGAGCTTTCAATATTTGTAAGTAATTTTGGACTGAAAGTAAAGATACAGAATGAAGTAGTGCATCCTATGGAAATACAGAAGCTATTGACAGAAATACAGGGTATGAATGAGGAAAATCTCATAAGCAGACTTACACTCAGATCAATGAAAAGGGCAAGATATACAGTTGATGCAGAGGGACATTTTGGACTGGCATCCAAGTATTATTCTCATTTTACTTCTCCAATCAGAAGATATCCGGATTTGCAGATTCACAGAATAATCAAAGAAAATATTCATGGTGGATTAAGCGAAAAGAGAAGAGAACATTATTTTGAGATTCTTCCATATATAGCAGATGAATCAAGCCGTCTTGAAAGAAGGGCAGATGATGCTGAACGTGAAGTTCATAAGCTTAAAAAAGCAGAATATATGATAAATCATGTTGGCAAGACTTATGATGGCATAATATCAGGTGTTACAAGCTGGGGAATCTATGTCGAACTTCCTAATACAGTTGAGGGTATGGTCAGAGTTGATGATATGATTGACGACGATTACAGATATGAAGAAGAAAAATTCAGAATGGTAGGAAGATTTAACAGAAAAATATATGCTCTTGGACAGAAGGTGAAGGTAACCGTTTTGAGAGTGGATATGACTACAAGAACAGTTGATTTTGAAATATATAATGAAGAAGATAATAATGATTAATTAGTGAAAGGAATGGAAGAACGTGGGAAAAGAAGCAGTAAAGCTTATAGCTAATAACAAAAAAGCTTATCACGATTATTTTATAGAAGAAACATTTGAAGCCGGAATTGCACTTCATGGTACAGAAGTAAAGTCTTTGAGAATGGGTAAGTGTAGCGTAAAGGAATCATTTGTCAGAATTGAAAAGGGAGAAGTTTATGTGTATAATATGCACATAAGTCCATATGAAAAGGGCAATATATTTAATAAGGATCCATTGAGAACAAGAAAGCTTCTTCTTCATAAGAGTGAAATAAGGAAAATGACAGGGGCAATAGCCCAAAAAGGTTATACAATTGTTCCTCTAAAGGTTTATCTTAAGGGAAGTCTGGTTAAGGTCGAAATAGGTCTTGCCAGAGGTAAAAAGCTTTATGATAAGAGACAGGATATTGCCAAGAAGGACCAGAGAAGAGAAGCTGAAAGAAATTATAAGATAAGTAATCTGTACAGCTAATGGCAAAATGATGGTAAAACAGCCTTGACAGCATATTTTTGCAGTTGTATAATACATTTACCTTTAAGGGGTAGTAAAGGTTTCGACAGGGTATTAGAAGTCGGAGAAGCAAGCCGCAGGATGATGCGTTAAATCTCAAATTAAAATTAAACGCTGACGAAAAATTAGCATACGCTGCCTAATGGCAGCAGTCGGCTCTAGAGCACTCACACTTTAGACTCCCGGCTTCAAACATGTGAGAAACGACAATGTCAAAGCTTTGAGGCATTGGGCGTATTATGAAGCTACTGAAATCATAACCGTGCTGGTTCCGGGTATGGTGGAGGGAATGTCAATTGATCAGCTAAGCTTGTAGAAGGACGATGGAAGGTGCTTTGGACGCGGGTTCGATTCCCG
>DEDL01000017.1:0-675 GCA_002349525.1 Lachnoclostridium sp. UBA2905 | reverse complement strand
ATAAAATAATTGATATATAATGTGATTAATGGCATTTTAGTCATAGATTAAATTGTACAATCCAATTAAGGAGGAAAAAAGCATGAGAAGTATTATGAAAAAAGCTGCTTGCTTTGCTCTTGCAGGAGCTCTTGTTTTAACAGGAACAGGCTTTAACACTACATCAGCAGATGCAGCAGCAAAACCAAAAAAGATTGTTATGAAAAAGAAAAGCATAACAGTCAGCGTTGGAGGAAAGTATACTCTTAAGGTTAAGAAAGTATCTCCTTCAAAAGCGAGCAAGGCAGTTACATACAAATCAAAGAACAAGAAAATTGCCAAAGTTACCAAGAAGGGTGTTGTAAAAGGAGTTAAGGAAGGAAAGACTAAGATTACTGTTACAGCTAAGAAGAACAAGAAGGTTAAGACTACTGTTAAGGTTAAGGTTACTCCAGCTGTAGACGTTAAGACATCAGCAGCACCTTCAATAGCACCATCTGTAGCACCTTCAGCTGCTCCAAATAAGTCAGCAACACCAACACAGGCTGTTAAACCAACAGATCAGCCACAGCAGACAGAGGCAGCAGCAACAGGTACACCAAAGCCAACTAGATCACCAAGACCAAAAGCTACACCATCACCAGAACCAACAGCTCCACCTATGGGTGCACCAGCTGCTCCATACAAGCTTACTTT
>DEDL01000035.1:104510-121933 GCA_002349525.1 Lachnoclostridium sp. UBA2905 | reverse complement strand
ATTAATAACATTGCAATAATAATTGAAATTGTAAAAGCTACTCCCAATAATTCCATGTAATTTCCTCTCTAAAATGCAATCAATTTATCACCTGGTCTTTTGTCAATTCTATCACATACTCTAGCAATTGCCTCTCCCATAGATAAATCAAGAAATAGCAAAAGACCTGATACAATAGTTGATGCCAAAAATCCAATCGCTGATAGACCAATTTTTTTTAATAATGCATTCGTACTTTGCACAACAAGACCTCTTGCATTCCGCCTTAGGACTTCTTTAACACTTCCAACAATACCAATACATCCAGTAACAACACCTCCTATCCATATTATATAATCTCTCGGAATCTCTAAGCCAGTAAAACCAAGGCCTTCAGATTCCTTTTTTATTAAAATCCCCCATTTTTTTATCAAAAACACTTGACAAACACATCAAAAATTGCGGTGCTTCGCGCCTATTGATTAAGAATATGTCGCTTGTGGCGGCAATCATTTTTCAATATGGAGGCGATTTTATGTTACTTGTAAATTCTGGCGGTCATTCCGCCTATCAACACTTTGTTGCTGAAAATCTTCGTAAATATTATCCGAATCCGGATTCTATTTTCTGTTCCACCTGAGATATCATTGAACGTTTTTAGAATCTGGACCTTTCTTATACAGATGAGCTTCTTCGCTGTAAATATTCTGTTCTTGGCTCAAAACCAAGAACACCTTCCTGTATGCAACGTTCCTATCTATTATCAGTTGATTTCAAAATCAATTCCATTACAGACTGGGTTGCTGCAATGAAAACAAACCCTCTCTATGCCATTCTCAGCGGTTTTGAGTTCGGTAATACTCCCGGCATCGGTACTTTCTATGACTTTTTTAATAGACTCTGGGATTCAGATAATGACAATCTTTTACCACATGAAACATCCTCTTAAAACAAAAAAAGTCAAAAAACCTAAAGCAAAAGGGGCCAAAGCCGATTCCATTGAAAAAGTTACTGTTGCAGAACTTATTCCTCAATTAGAAAATACACAGTTTCATTTGGACGAGCAACCTTATGCTTCACTATTTAAAATTTACAAAAAAGAATTCCTGGATGTCTCTGTTTCAAAAAATCTTATTCATCCGGACTCTCTTGCATTAGCCGGTGACGGCACTCCTGTTGTCACTTCACACAGAGAACGAAAAAAACGAATCTGTGACTGCAAGGAAAATGGAATTACAAACTGCAAATGCAACCGCTATTTTTCACAGCCCGACTGGGATTCTTCTCGTTCCTGCTGGAATCACGGTTATGATCTGTATATGCTTGTTGATTCACAAAGTGACCTTCCTGTGTTCCCTCATTTTCTTGTGCCTCAACGCATGATTCCCATAGTTTTTTACAGACATTTTTTAGAATGAGAGCATTCCTTTCTGATTATAAGGTTGCAAAAGTATTGTTAGATTCTGCGCACGATGCAATGCCTTATTATCTGTATTTTAAACATGAAAAAATAACACCTTTTATTTACCTTAATATATGGTACAATTAATATAAATATTTAAACAATAAGAAAAATGATAAATAGTTATAAAATATTTCACTGTCCAACATTACATCAAATACAATACTTACGATAATTTCTACCTCCTGTTTAATCACTGCTTTTCGTAATAATGCCATATACACTTTGCAAAGATCATCGTTTTTTCACTCCATTTTTTATGGCAAATGCTATTAATATACAGGAAACTACTGCCATTGCAATTCCTAAAACAATAATCAAAATGTCCAATACTTGTTTTGGAATTTTTTCTTTATAACTCATTACAAATAACAAAATGACCATGCAAATAATTTCTACACTGCCACACCATATAATTTCTGAACGCATTTATCATTTTTACTCCTTTACCATCTAATAATAGGTGGGATATGACCCAAATAAACATTTTTAACCATAATCACTCTCATAGTTGCTCCATTATGATTAGAACATAGCCACATATATGCTGACCCCACTCCAACAACTCCTCCTGCAATCGCGAGAGCTATTGCACCTGTAATTCCAACACCAGATAATCCCAAAACAGCGGAAACCGTAGACATACTAACACTTCCTGCCGCTGCTAATGCTGCCAAATCTCCACAATTTCGTGCACTAAGTGTAATTTTATATCCAGTTAATGTTTTTGAGAATTTAATACCTCCTTCCACATAAGTCATTTCTTCTTCGTCCATCACAGCATAGCTACTTGGCATCACTAACGCACCGTCATAACACATTTCCATTCTGTGTTACCTCCTTTTGTTTTTTATTCTCCCTCCCCGTTTGCAACCGGTTTGGGTATATATGCAAAAGCTTTTTACATCACAATTACTCAAAAGTTTATATCATGTATAATTTATAAAAGAACTTATACCATATAATGCAGCCAATAAATTACTGTTTTACAAATATTTTATCTGTCATTATTTGAAATCACCCCTACCAAAACCAATATCCTTTCTTTAAAAAAATGTACACTCCGGCTCCGACAAGCACCAGCACTCCGCCAGCAATAAATATGTATCTGATAATATCTGCATTGCCGTTAATTTTTTTATCTGTAATTAAATATTCTCCGGGTATTGTTATCAACAATCGTTTTATATCAGTCGCACCAACTGACTCATACTTCTTCTTCGCATCATTGTAAAGATACAAATACTTCCCTTCAGGATTGTCTAATAACAATGTAATTTCTCCACAAATATATTCTTTTTTGTTAATTACAAAACGTGTTCCTTCGTTGTCTTTTGAAAGCTGAATATCAGTATATAATTCATTTTCATAATTTACAATGTCATTACCGTCAATCTCTATCTGATAACCTTCTCCTACAATATTCAAAGATTTTTTATTCGTATATAAATAGTTTAACGTATCTCTATCAACTACGCTTACAGTACTTGCTTCTATCGTATTGCTAAATTCTTTTATTACTTCCTTATTTTCATTTTTCTGTTGCGTATCATTTATATGCTCATTAGACTGATTCACTATTACTGATACGGCAGCTGATGTATCACCATTTGATACAATAATTGTTGTACTTCCAAGTGAATGTGCAGTAACCGCTCCATTCTGATTAACAGTTGCAATCTCTTCATCAACCGATCTGTATGTAATGCTTTGATTGGCTTCACTTGGTGTAACATTTGCATTTAACTTATATGTATCCTTAGGTTTCATAACCAGATATGTATTATTAATATTAATTGCAGCTGTTTCTACTTTTATATTTAAAGGAATTTTTTTAGTTATCTTTCCGGCTGATGCATATATAGTAACTTTTCCTTTAGATATTCCCTTTACCTCACCTGATGAATTTACTGTTGCAATCGTTTCATTGGATGAACGAAATGTTACTTTGCTGTCAGTTGCATCTGATGGAATGACTGTTGCAGTAAGCGTTAACGTTTTATCTACAGCAAGTTCATCTTCATGCTCAGCTATTTCTATATCAGTTACAGGTATTTTATCATCCTTTTTTTTTATTACCTTTAATGAAAATGATACACTTTTTCCGCCACAGCTTGCTGTTATTGTTGCCTTTCCGACAGACAAAGCACTTATTCTCCCCATTGAATTAACCGATGCCGTTTTGGGAGCTGATGACACATATGTAATAGTATTTTCTGTTGCATTTAGTGGCAAAACGGTTACTGAAAGCAGCTGGGTACTGCCTGTCTCCATTTTACTTTGGTAATCTCCCATATCAAGTTCAGTTACTGCTATATGGTCACTCTTCTTTTCTTCTACCGTAAGTGTAAATGATGCGCTTTTTCCGCCACAGCTTGCTGTTATCGTTGTCACTCCGGCTGAAACAGCAGTAATACGTCCCAAACCACCTATAGTTGCAACTGATGTATTTGATGATGCGTAGATTATATTAGACTCTGTAGAATCTAATGGTAACACCGTTACAGCTAGTAATTGCTTTTCTCCTACGATCATTACATCAGAAAACTCACCAAGATCAAGTTCTGTTACCGGAATGTCCTTCTGACCAGTTTCCTGAGTATCACTTGTCTGTATATCAATTGTATCAGTATTGCCTGAAGCTTTTACGTCAAATGAGACATGTAACCACGCGTACATGCAGTATATAATTAATAATAAACTAAAAATCTTTTTCAATTTTATTTGCCTTCGTTTCCTTTTTATTTCGCTTTAAATCCAAGTTTCTCTAAAACATAGTTAAAATATGTAACTTTGTCGTAGCAGATACGTGCAGTCGCCGTCATTCCATTTACAATGTCAACTTTATCTCCTGACTGACTTATAACATAATCTGTATTCATATCAACTAATATTTTAAATACCTGATTTACACCATTTTCGCCTTCTTTTGCAGTAACATTACTGTCAATCTGTCTGACAGTGCCACTAACTGTTCCATATACTGCCTGAGAAAGACCGTCTATGACTATCTGAACTTCATCGCCCTCATTCATGCGTGCCATATCTGCCGTTGACACATATGCCTCTATAACACGTTTAGAATTCTCCGGAGTAATGGTTGCCACGGTTGTAGTTGTCTGTACTACCATTCCATCCTTATAATTTTCAAGCAAATGTAACACTCCTGATGATGTTGCCTTAACTTCATATGCTTTCTGTCCTCTTTTTATAGCTGATAATTGTGAATCTATGGAAGCAATCTGTAGCTTAGCTTCCTTAATCGAATTTTCTGCATTTTCTATTGCAGAATAATAAATCTCTGATATTTTACCCTGGTTCTTAACGAGCTCCGCCTCTATCTGTTCCTCTGAATAACCATATGACTGATATGTACTTGTATCTAATGTATTTTGAGAAACCTGAGCCTTATATTTTTCAAATGTATTGTAATACAATTCATCATCCGGATTGGATGCATCAAAATAATTGGTGTCACCCTTTATTGCCTGTACCAGAAGTTTGTATTTTTCAATCTGTTTTTTGTATATCTTTCTGCTTTCTGTTAACTGCTTCTGCTGCAGGTTATAATCGGTACTCTTAACAGTAAATAAAGTATCTCCCTCATTTACCAAAGTACCCTCCTGCATATTGCAGTTCTCTATCTCTCCTGTATAGGAGCACATAACATAATTGGATTCCGTGTTAGTAACAGTTCCCTGTGCCTGTATCATATACATCTTTGGTGTCTTCATACTCCAGACAATTGCACATGTAAAAAATATACTTACAATGAATATCAAAACATATCCAAATGCAGGTGGCTGTTTTTCAAACATTATGCGGCTGTCCTTAAGACTGTCCAGTGATTTTGCTATCCTTTTCATTTATCTGACCGCTCCATAAATACATCAGCTGTAATAGTTTCATTTTCTTCATCCCTGTCAACAAAAATAGTGTAACTGTCACCTTTTAATGGGATATCGTTTTCAAAAGCTTCAAGCTGTATTTTGTCATAAGCAAATTTGAGTTTTTCCTCAGGTCCGTTATAACGACAATACATTGCATTCGGTACTCGGACAACTGATTCCATTATATACGGCTGTTCCACAGAATTGATGTAGTTGTTGCATTGCAGCATCATAATTATCTCCATATCAAGTTCGCCTGCATCATTGATGAAGGTTCTTGTGTATTGAATTAAAGGACCTATCTGCATGGCTCCTTTTATCTTTATGTAGGACTGCATCTGCTCAATTGCTACATTTAAGTCGAAGCTTTCCTCGTCTATGAGAATTTTGTATTTTAATACATTAGTTAGTTTTAAAACTTTGTTGTTGTGAAATTGTAGTTTGTTCATAGATTACTTTCTCCTGTTTTTTCAAAGATATATAATTCATAAAAAACTCACTATACAAAAAATACTATTATATCAATATTCTATCTGTCATTATATAGAAACCTAAGGGGAAAATTCTCCCCTCAGATTTCGTTTATCAGATTTGAACTTTAAAATACTTCAATTATTCTTTTGTTTTTTAAACTTTTCATTTAATTATTTAGAAAAAAACTTGCTATAAATGAAATGCTAACAGCAATAATGATAAAAATAATACAAAAAACTAATGTTTTAACCCTTGATGTTTTTTTCTCAATATTTCCAATGTAGGTAGCTACAAAAGACATTACAATTCCAATTATCATCATATACATAACAATATCTGGAACTTTTTTTCATTAAAAGATAATGCAAACATACTAACTCCTGAAGCTACTGCAATTAAGATTCCTGACCATTTTACTACTCTGCAGTTTTTCTCTTTTATTGCAATAATATTCCTACACTTGTCCATATTATCCCTCCCTTTTTTAACAATAATCTCTCGGAATCCCTAAGCCAGTAAAATCAAGGCCTTCAGATTCCTTTTTTATTAAAATCCCCCACTTTTTTATCAAAAACACTTGACAAACACATCAAGAAATGCGGTGCTTCGCGCCTATTGATTAAGAATATGTCGCTTGCGGCGGCAATCATTTTTCAATATGGAGGCGATTTTATGTTACCTGTAAATTCTGGCGGTCATTCCGCCTATCAACACTTTGTTACTGAAAAATGTAGTAGTAAAATTAAAGAGTAATTTCCGGTATAGTCAAATATACCTGACTATACCGGATTATCAATAATAATATAGTCCGCAATAGTGTCACAAGAGTAAATTTAAAATATATTCTTGTTAATCATATTCAAAATATTATCTCTTTTTATCCTTGCTTTTTTTATCTTTTAATAAAGGTATAACACCTAATAATATTAGACAAACTGATAGAACTTCTTTATATACATCCATAAAATTTAGAACTAAAGCACAAATGCACAACACTGTCAAAAAAATGTTAATAACTATATTTTTCATTTTTCATATTTCTAATTCACCTATCCTTTTAAAAAATCACACCATTTCTTTTCGCAAAAGATTTTTGTTGAGATTTAGTTAAAGGAACTATACCAGCACAATAAGCACCTATTTTAAGTGGTCCAAACATTCTAATCTTAACACCATAACCATTATCATAATTAGCTACTATGTTTGCAAAAGCTCCAAGAATAGCAGTTCCAACACCAGCTGATGCTAATCCTGCAATTGTCTGTCCTTCACTTAAAAGCTGACGCTCTTTATGTGTCAAATATATATTGTATCCCCACAATTTGTTTTCAATACACCAACCTCCTTCCACATAAGTCATTTCTTCTTCGTCCATCACAGCATAGCTACTTGGCATTACTAATGTTCCGTCATAACACATTTCCATATTCGTGTTACCTCCTTCGTTTTTTTGTTTTTTTCCACACCGTTTGCAACCGGTTATGGTATATATGTAAAAGCTTTTTACATCACATATGATTAAAACTTTCAATTAAGAATAACTTATTACCTCATCTGAATCTTCTTCCACAATGTCAACCTCTGCTTCTTTCTCTACGGAATCATTCTTCACAACAATATTCCCTTGCTGCATTTCCCACAGACGATAGTACTCTCCCTGCTTCTCTAGCAGTTCCTCATGGGTTCCCTGTTCAACTATTTCCCCTTTATCAAGCACAATGATAACATCGCAGTTTTTAACAGTTGCAAGGCGATGCGCAATGATGAGCATGGATTTATTCCTAAACTTGTTGTATATCATATCGAATATGATATTTTCCGTGGCAAAATCAAGATTACTTGTACTCTCGTCCATAATGTAAAACTCATTTTCTTTAAGAAATGCCCTTGCAAGAGCAATTCTTTGTTTTTCACCACCACTCAGACCGTTTCCTGCTTCCTCAAGATATGTATAATACTGCATTGGAAGACGCTTAATAAACTCATGTGCATCAGCGGCCTTTGCAGCCTCTTTTACTTCTTCAAGCGTTGCACTCTGTCTGCTGATGCGGATATTATCGTATATGCTTTTTGAGAAAAGCTCTATATTCTGCGGAACATACGATATGGCTCTTCTTAGTGAATCATTTCTATATTCCTGTATATCCACGCCGTCAATAGTAATTTCACCCTCCTGCGGTTCATAATATTTCAGCAAAAGCTTTGCCATGGTAGACTTTCCGCTTCCGCTTGAACCAACCAGTGCCACCTTTTTTCCTTTTGGAATTGTGAAACTTACATTCTTTAATGCAGGTTTACGATTTCCGTATGCAAACGTTACATTTGAAACGTTTATCTCTCCATCGATTTTATCAATTTCCTGATACAGATTATTTTCATCGCTTCCCTCATCCATTCCTATCTCTCTCTCGTAATCAAGTATCTCTGAAATACGTCTCATGGAAATGTTCGCTTCCTGAATTGATAACTGCAAACTCACAAGATTACTGACAGGCTCCATAAAATATCCTGCAAGTGTCGTAAATGCCATGTAGCTTCCCAATGTCAAATCAGCGTTTATAGCCTGACTGATTCCAGTATATAACAGTACAAGATTACCTAATCCGGATATAACACTTGATATGGTGCTTTGTATATTCGAAAGCATTCCTTCTTTGTAGCTGATACGCAGTGATTTAATATACTCTTTTTCAATCCCTTCAAGTGTCACATCTTCATTTGCATTTCCTTTAATCGTCTCCACACTTCGAAGACCTTCAATTATCTCTGAGTTAAGTATTGAAGCCTGTTGCATCTGCTCTTCATTTATCTTTTTATACGGCTGTTTGAATATAAATACTAATAAAATACTTATTACTGTCATAAAAAGAATTATGGCAAATAGTTTTGGATTCATTTGAAACAGAATTACGCCTGTAATAACTGCCATCGATATATCCATAATCAGAGACAGCGCAATATTGGTAAATATATCTTTAATTGTGAATGCATCAGAAAAACGAGTTGTTATATCTCCCGTCCTACGGGATGCAAAAAACTTCATCGGCAATTTGTATATATGCTCAAAATATCCTAGCATCAATGGAATATCTATCTTCATAGACAAATGAATTAATATCCATTGTCTTACAAAACTTACAATCGTCGATGTCAACGAAATTCCCAGAAAAACAAACAGCATTATTTTTAAAACATCTTTTTGCTGATACGGAAGAATTTCATCATAAATAATGTTATTGAATATTGATGACACAATACCTAATAAGGTTATTAATAAAGATGCAATTATTGTATAGACAAATAATTTTTTATGTGGAAGAAGAAGCCTGATATATTATTGATATATTATTGAAATACCTTTGTTCCCTTTAATTTCCCACCATAATATGTAAATATATTTACATATTATGGTGGGAAAAGCAAGAGGTTTTTTAAAAAAATTTTGTTTCAGGTTAATTTATGTATTTGGAAAGAAATGACATCAAAATAATCTCGCTCTATGGCAGCATCCCCTCACCGAAACCATCAATACCCCAGATGTCAAGTCTAAACTCTTTCATCTTTTCTGCGGTTGCCTCACCTATTTCATTCGTACCACCTTGATTATCGCTTTCTCCTTTTGAAAAGCACAGCAAACGCAAGTCCCAAAACAAGAACAAATACGCTTGCTCCGACGGTTATATATGAGGAAGCAGATATGCTGCTTTGTTCATTCGGTTGCGATTTTTTCTTGTTGTCGGCAAAGCCGTCGGCGTCGGATTTTTGAGTGTTCTGTCCGTCTTTCTGCGGAGCCTGCGGCAGTGTCTCGCTGTTTGAAAAATTCTTGTCGGCTCCGCCGAAGCTATCGGACGAATTGCCCTCTGAACTGCTATCTTGATTTTCCGGTTGCTGTTTGCTCATATTACCGTTTTCCTTATTCTTGTTATCGCCCATCGTATTATTCATTGAGCCCATATCGCTTATCTGCAAATCGTCGGCATCAATCAAGCTTTCGCTGTTTTGAGTATCGGAGGTTGAGCCTATTGTACCGTCGAGCTGACCGCTGATGCTCTCGGCACGAAGCAAACATAACTCTCTGAGCGTTGCAACGCCGTTTTCAAATTCCTCGTAAGTACAGAATTTGGTGGAATCCTTTTCAACATACGGAGAAATCATTTTTTCAACGCTGTCAATCATCTTTGTAAAAAATCCGCTGTCAAAATAGCTTGTAATAAACTCGGAAAAATACTTATGATAAAGCCCGGTATATTCATCATTGCTAAATATCCAAGCAAGCATAGGTCTGTCGGACACGTCTCCGCCCGATACGGGAGAGTCAATCGGATAATTCACAAGGGTTGTCGCATCTCCCATTGACTTAAAGCCGCCGAAGGCAAGGTTATAATCCCACGGTATCATCTGCATTTGTCCGTCTTTTTCGTAAAGATAGTAGTTGTGAATAATAGAGCCTGTGTAACTGTCGAAATTCAAAACGAAGTTGTGAACAACAAAATATCGAACTACAGATTCAATATCAACCGTATTTTCCAAATCCTCTCCGTCGGAAAGATTTTTAAGCGCATTTATCAAACGAGTCTTATCCGCTTCGGTAATATCGGTCTTTGCATTTTCAAAAATATTTGAATAGCTTTCGGCATTGTCATCGATATATTTCAAAAGGACATCATCGCTGCCGTTTTGCATACCTTTACCGCCTATATTGTCAGGCATTTCATTTTGGCTGCCGTTTGGATTATCTCTCGGTGCCTGCCCCTTGTCCAAATTGCTGTCATTACCGTTCGGCATTTGCGGATGTCTGTTTTGATTGGAGTTATTGTCGTTTTGCGTTTGAATGTCTGTTTTTGCTTTACTGTTTGATTCGGAATCGCCGACAAACTCATTCTTATCAAATTTTTCTCCTTTACCGCGACCGCCTCCCATATCCATACTGTCAGGCTTGTAAAGCTCGCCGTAATCCTTGCCGTAGTTACGCTGAAGAAAGGACTCCTCCACGCCCTCTATCGCAAGATACAAACCCCAATCCTCGCCGTTTACTGTGATATACGCATAACTGCAAAGCGGAGAAGCAACGCCGATTTCGTTCATCATCCAGTAAGTCAAATAATCCTTCATATAGGTATTGTCCTGTATGATATTATTCAAGCAAAGCTTATCAAGTCCGTAATAGGTATTGATGCTGTCATAGTGGTCAAATTCAATTTTATAGCTATATCGGTCATTGGTTACCTGTCTTAACGAAGTATTGCCTTTTCCTCGAATTGCGACATTTTTATATGCTTCGTTATCGATTACAACGGTACAGCTGTAATATTCTTCACTTTTACAGTTGGCGGTAAACTCGTCCCAATCATCCATAATAATATTTATTGTATGGACTTTCGAGGTATCAAACAGCTTTTTTTCGTAGCCCATTACGGTCGATGCCTTTTGAACTCCGAACTGTTCCGCATTTATGAAAAGCACGGTCAAAGCAAGTGCAAGCACAAGAACAACACAACATATTTTATCAAAGCTTTTGTGTGTTGACATCAAAGCACCTCCTTATCCCATGTACTCTCCGTTGTAGCTTACAAGGGCTGCGCTGTTCACTCCGGGCATAGTGCTTAAATTGTTGATAAAATCGGTGTTGTCGCTTGCCATACGAATTTCAAGGTTTAATTCAACGCTGCCGTTTGCTGCGGTCTTACTCTTAACAACGCATTTTTTAACATTGTCATTGAGAAAATCAACCGCTTTCTTTTCGGTAATACTGTCGGTGCAGGAAAGAACAACGATATAAGGGTTGCAATGCGATTTTTTATTTACAAATACGAGGAGAATTATACCTATAATAACGCTTCCTGCAACCGCAAGAGGAATCATTCCTGCCGCAAGCACAATACCGACGGCGATTGACCAAAACAAAAAGGCAATGTCAAGCGGTTCTTTAATAGCGGTACGAAAACGGACAATGGAAAGTGCACCGACCATACCGAGAGAAAGCACAACATTAGATGTTACTGCCAAAATAACCATGGTGGTAATCATTGTGAGGGCAACAAGCGTTGTGCCGAAGCTTGACGAATACATAACGCCCTGATAGGTCTTTTTATACACAAGAAAAATAAACATTCCTAATCCGAAGGCAAGCGCTAAGGCTATTGCCATATCAAGAATACTCACGCTTTCTATATTCTCCAAAAACTTTGATTTGAAAATGTCATTAAAGCTCATAAAACATACTCCTTTAAATTTTAATAATTGTTAACCGTAAATTCTGCATACGGCATATTTTGAAAACGCTTCTGTTCGGCAATTCGGAAGCTGAACGGCGGCTCTGATAATGTCGGGAAGATATTCATCCCACTTAACTTCAAGAATAATCGGCGCATTGACTATGGGGACTGTAACGCAATCGGGATTTAAGAAATCTGTGCAATTCATTCCCGTTCTGATATTGTAATCAAGCGTTACTCTGACATTACCGGGGCGGAACACAAAAGGCTCTCTTTCGTAATCAACAATGGTTTTAGGTCTCAAGCCCTGACTTATCATCTTACTGTACAGCTCTTGAATTAACGGTACTTCGCTATCCGCTATCCTACTGTAATCTCCATTTGCAATCGCTTGTGCCTGCTGTGTCGAAAGGCTTACGCTTTCTTTTGAGCAAAGTCCGTTTATCTTACTTTTTTTCTCCAAACAGACAAAGGATATATCATTGTTGTAGCAGCGTATACGGAACTTCTCACGGATATTTACGCCTTCAAGCTTTTCTCTCAACGCCTTATCAGACGCATTATCAAAATACAAGCTGCGAACAAAATACCTGCCGTCAACGGCGTGCTCGTCCCGTTTCATTATTACGGATAACCGCCTGCGAAGAACAAGCACATCGCCGTAGCTGATTTCGTGCTTCCATTCGTGTCGGTAATTCATTTTTGCTCTCCTTTCTCATTCGGCCTAAAAAAGACCTCCTGTACTTTGATGACATCATTGTACAGGAGGAATATTGAAGTTTTATTGAAGCTGATGAATATTTTATAAATTATAGGGATGGAATTAAGACGGAAAACTCAACCAATCCGTCATAACATCGCACTGAAATTTTACCTTTATGAGTTATTACTATCGCCTTTGCAATGGCAAGTCCGAGACCGTAATGCTTATCCTCGCCGTTACGGGCGGTATCCACACGGTAAAAGCGTTCAAAAATCTTTGTTTGTTCTTCTTCAGGTATTTCATCCGCCTTGTTGATTACGGACAGCTTGGCAAAGCCGTGCTCCTTCATTAAGGTCAGCCGAACCTCGCCCCTTTCCTTACTGTGCCGAATAGCATTATCTAGCAATATGGAAATAATTTGCTTCAGTTGGATGCCGTTACCGTCAACATAAATGCTGTTTTCAATATTTTGATTTAGCACAAAACCTTTTTCAAAGGCAATGCTCTCAAACGCAAGAGCTTCGCTGACTGCCAAACGGCTGAAATCGATACGCTCCGTTTGAGGCGTGACATTCTCCGTCTTTGCAAGGTCAAGAAGCTGACAAACCAACGTTCCCATACGCTCGTTTTCATACTGAATATTTTGAAGCCATTGATTACCCCCTATTTCACGGGACAAAATCTCTGCGTTGGCGCTGACAACTGAAACGGGTGTTTTAAGTTCATGTCCCGCGTCCGAAATAAACTGCTTTTGTTTCTGATAACTTTCCTCCAACGGAGTTACGATTTTTTTCGCTAAAAACAGCGACAGGAAGAAAAACAACACGATCACCACTCCGCCGAAAATAAGAGTATATCGGAACAGTGTCATTGCACTTTCATTGATAACGGTGTTGTCCATAAAAGCTACAAGCGTGTATCCGCCTTTATCGACTTTATAAAAAGCAAGATTTTTGTTTGTGCCGTACTGTTTATTTCCGCCGATTAATTCCTGTGCCAATTTTTCCAAATCGGTATTTGAATGTACCGCCGGCTGCTCGTTCTTTATTTCAAGAATTTCTCCATCATTAGATACTGCCACCGTATAAAAAGTGGATAATTGAAACTTTGGCGATTGCGGGTCAAAATCGTGCTTGAAGCCTCTATCGTCATCAGGGCGTGGCTTTTTGGGCGGTGTGTTTTTCCCAAACTTTTGTGAAAGTGTGTACATTTGAGTGTGTGCATGCAACATTTCTTGATTTTGTTTTGACATTTCAAAATAGCTTGATGTATAAATAACGCCGAGCGTACCAACCCACAGCGTTACAAGCACGGACATAATGGCTGCAACGATTTTTCTTCTTGATTTCTTAAACATTTTCGAACCTCATTTCATATCCGATTCCACGCACCGCCTTGATCTCGGTTTTCGCTTCCACAAACGCAAGCTTCTTACGGGTGAAAGACATATACACTTCGACATTATTGTATTCCGAGTCACTGTCAAATCCCCAAATTTTCATTGCCAGCTGCTCACGGGTCAATATCTGACCGCTGTTTGCAATTAAATATTCAAGTATATGATATTCCTTTTCGCTGAGCCTGACGCTCTGAGAGTTAGTAATACAGGTTAAGGTAAGCGTATTTATATCAAGTGTAATATCGCCAAAGGATAATATCCCGTCGGCTTTGCCGAGAGTCCTTCTGCCGAGCGCACGAAGTCGGGCAAGAAGCTCCTTTGTCATAAAGGGCTTTGTCAAATAATCATCGGCACCGCTGTCAAGACCTATAACCTTATCGTCAAGCTCCGATTTTGCGGTCAGCATCAATATAGGCGTAACAATTCCCTTAATGCGAGCTTGCTTTGCAATTTCAAAGCCGTTCATATCGGGAAGCATAACGTCAAGAATTGCAATATCGTAAATACCGCTTTCGATTGCCGCCAAGCCGTTAAGCCCGTTATCGAAATGGTCAACCTCGTATTTTTCAAGCCGCAAAATTTCACACAGAGCTTGCGCCATTCTTTTTTCATCCTCAACGAGTAAAAGTCTCATAAATACACCTCCGATTATTTTAATTATACTATAAAAGATTAAAAAAACATTGAACAAAGTAAAAACAGCAGACAAAAAATTATCGTGCCATGGCAGCTTGTCTTTTCAGTGCTTTTCACGACCATTTGTTGACCACTTACGAACAGAAAGCGGGATAAAAACACAGCGCTAAATTAAAAAACAGTCATTTCAATGTATAAAAGAAATGGCTGTTTTTCGTTGTTTTAAGTGTATTTTATATTTTTTCATCTGTTTCTTAAAGCATCGACCATTATCTGTAAGTATCACTGGGAACAACTTCCTATTTTATCTGTTCCTGAGAGGATATATCTTGCAGATAGAGTTTCACCCCTGCCTGACACCTTAAATCTTGTATCGCAATCATTTTTCATAATCTCATTTCTTCCCCTTTTCAAACCGAACGCACGTTAGATTTGGTGCTTGGTTGCACTACATCAGTTTACATATTTCAAAATTACAGGTATCAATATATTCATATCAATTGGCTTTGCAACATGTTCATTCATACCACTGTCTAATGCCTTCTTTCTATCTTCTGCAAATGCGTTGGCAGTCATGGCAACAATAGGAATCTGGGATTTTTTCACATCCGGCAGATTACGTATTCTGACTGTTGCACCATATCCATCAAGATCCGGCATCTGTATATCCATGAGAATCATGCTGTAATAATCCACTGATGCCTTTTTAAGCATGTCAATACAGGTAACACCATTATCAGCTCTTTCAATGATAAGACCTTCCTCCCTTAGAAGCTCTATAGCAATTTCCGCATTAAGATCATTGTCTTCTGCCAGAAGAATTCTCTTACCGCAAAGTGAGGATCTGTCCACCTTGTTCCTTGCACGTTTTGGTTTCATATCCTCTTCATTTGCAATTCTTGTAGGAATCTTGACAATAAACCTGGAACCTTCACCAAGCTTACTCTCAATCTCTATGGAACCCTCCATGATATCCACAAGCTTCTTCACAATTCCCATTCCAAGACCACTTCCTTCTACACCACTTTCTGTAGAAGTACGTTCACGTGAAAATGATTCAAATATGTGTTCCTTAAACTCCTCTGACATGCCTATACCCGTATCCGCTATAATTATTTCTAATAAACACCAGCCATCTTTTTCACCAGGGTACTGGGTAAGTGATTTCGTAATCGTACCGCCTTCACCTGTATATTTTATTGCATTACTTAAAATATTTATGGCAATTTCAGAAACTCTTGATTCGTCCATATACACGTAAGGATATTTAATATCCTTATTAACAACCAGATGCAGGTGCTTTACTGCAAGATTTTCATGGAACATATCCACAACATTATCAAATGATTTGGAAACATCTATTACTGTCTCTTCCAAACAAGTATTATCATTTTCAATGCGTGCAAGCTCGAGTATATTATCAATAAGTCCAAGCATCCTCTGTCCACACAAAATTATCTTATCGATATATTCCTTCAAAATCTTCGGTTCATCTAAGTGCTTTTCTGACAGTTCTGCATATCCAATTACCGCATTCATAGGGGTTCTGATATCATGGGACATGTTAAATAAAAAAGTCGATTTGGCTTTGTTCGCCACATCTGCTGCCTCTGCCGCCTCTTTTAGTATACGATTCTTTTCAAATTCCACTTCTTTTTGCTTTTTGTATGTAAAATGACCCAACGCACACAAAAACATCAGTATACATCCTGCAATACCTCCAAGTAAGAGAGATGTTCTATTTGTCCTTTCGACCATTCCGTAAGCCGACTGCATGTCCATCTCAATACAAAAGGCACCGACAATTTCATTATGGCCATCGCTGCTTGTTATAGGATAGCAGGCAGTAAATATAGGCCCCCAGGTAGTATCAACTATATCCTGTGAATATACCGTTTCACCTGAAAATGCTCTTGTAATATAAGGAATCATTTCTCCCTCAATATAATCTCCCGGATGGCGCACATCATCTGCATCAGGGTCCAGCCCATCCACAACATAAACGAACCTTCCCTCCTCATTTTTAGTTGCAGTATATATATATCTGATTGAATTAAGGGTACGTATTTTATTAAGATAATTGGAGATGTCCTTATATAAATCCGACGTCATGTCCGCCTCATTAGTTATTTCGGTAAAATCATCCCTGTCAAGTCTGTCATTCACCAACTTATGCACAGCATCAGAGCTTGCAATATCACGGGCTATTTCTGTTTCAAGTGCAATATTTGTGTATGACCTTTGCAATGCAAATGTATATATAATTACCACAAAAATTATAGCCAAAATAATACCAAGAAGAAGAACTTCTGTTTTTAGGCCATGCAATAAACTGTTTTTCTCTGCATCGGATTATCACTTTTATCTGATCTATGTGTCATATATCCTCTCTCCTATGCCTTTATTGTCAGGTTTAAATTTTTACTCTTTTATCTCATTGAAAAATTACCTGGTTCTAGCGAAATAAAAGTCAATGATATTCGCAATCCGTTTTTCTTCTTGCTCATATAAACTGTTTAGATATAATAAATTAATTTTTTGTGTCGTAGTGATTAAATCAATATAACAAATCACTTATTAATATAGCATAGTAGGTGAATTTTGTCGAGAATTATAGATGAAATGAAGATGGGACGAGTGCCTTGAGCCGACCGGAGCGGAGTGA
>DEDL01000035.1:14972-104255 GCA_002349525.1 Lachnoclostridium sp. UBA2905 | reverse complement strand
GGAGCGAAGATTGAACCCTTGGGTTCAAGTTTGCTCCCGCTTCGGTCAACGAAAAAAAAGACAGGACATAATGTCCTGTCTTTTTTCGTTAACCAATGCGGAAGATGGGACTTGAACCCACACGAGCGCAATGCCCACAAGATCCTTAGTCTTGCTCGTCTGCCAGTTCCGACACTTCCGCTTACCACCTCAAAGTCCTGAAACACTGTACTTTCTTGAAGTATTTTGTTCCGTTTCCTTGACGCAAGACATAGTATATCAGAGAAGAATAACCTTGTCAACACTTTTTTCAAAAAAACTTTAATTATTTTTTGCCCCATTTTGAAGGAAAAAAACTCCATTTCAAACGCCTTGACTACACAGTTCAATTATACTATTTTATATAAGTACGCATATAAATGTATATGTAAGCCTGTATCATTTTCTATACAGTTAACTACTGTTATATTTGCGAATCACGTTACGGGTTTTTACTTAATATAATCGGAGGCAATACATAATGAACAAAAAGACACTACGAATACTAATCATATCATTTGCAGCTGCACTTATTATCTGTGGCTCATTTTTGGGAGCACAGGCAATAAGGGGTAACAAGGCAGCAAACACAAATGGAAATAATGTTGCTGATGCAGGTCAGAATTCTGACAATAATAATGGTACTGACAAAGAAAATAATTCTGACAATACATCTTCAGATACAGAAACCTCAGATGATGACAATATTATTTCAGAAGAAGGCGTCCAGGACAGCTCTGATAACAATGAGGCTCCTTCCTCATCTCCCGCCCTTGATGAAAATAATGAGCCAATATTACCGGAAGCAACAGCAGAGCCGGATATGGATCCTGACACCTGGGATTATAAAATTGATGGTGACAGCAACATGATATATACGGATAAGGAGCCTGCGCCAAAGGTCATGCCATATCTTCTTCGAGTGAATAAGGCCATGAACACTGTAACAGCATATAAGCCTGACAAAAAAGGTAAATACACAAAGCCTGTACGTGCCATGGTATGTTCTGCCGGCAGAAAAACACCTCTCGGAACATTTAAAACCACCAATAAATACTACTGGAAGGCAATGATACATAACGTTTGGGCACAGTATGCAACAAGAATTACCAAGGACATACTCTTCCACTCTGTTCCATATGATACTCACAGAAAAGACACTCTTATTACAAGGTATTACAATCAGTTGGGAGGAACAGCTTCAGCAGGTTGTGTAAGATTATGCGTTACTGACGCAAAATGGATAATAGAAAACTGCCCTGCAGGAACAACAGTAGAAATATATAATGACTCTAATCCGGGTCCTTTAGGAAAGCCAAAGCCTATTCGAATTGCAGCAACCTGCAGATGGGATCCTACTGACCCTGATGATAGAAATCCATATAATATGGTAAAGACCGGAATTTCAGGTATTATGAACCAGACTCTTGAAAGAGGTGACTCATTTCATCCTTTATCAGGAATCACTGCCTACGACGCCGGCAAAAAAGCATTTGTTACTGACAAGGTTAAGGTTGACGGCAGTGTAGACACAATGGTTCCCGGCACCTACAAAATAACCTATTCATTTAAAGCTTCCGACGGTAAAAAGGTTAAAAAGAAAGCAGTAATTACAGTAAAAGACACAAAAGCACCTGTTATTGCCGGAATTCCAACAAAACATTACGTAAAGGATGCCACAAAGATTACATCTGATTATGTGTTTAACACTGTTACACTTACTGATAACAGCATAGAACTTGACAAATCCACACATATGACAATAAGTGCTACAGGAAATGTGTATACTCTTGTTGCAAATGATGATTTTAACCACAAGACAACTTACACAATAACAGTAATCGAAGATAAAGAGCCTCCTGTAATAAAGCTTAAGGATGGTTTGGAAACAAGTTTCCCTGTTTCATATAAGTTTACCAAGGCAGAGGCCCTTAAACGAGTCGAATCAGTAACAGACGATGCTGCCAAATACAAGCCTGCTGACCTTACTGTAGCCATAAAGCCTTCTGGCTGGGGACTTACCGTCAAATACAGTCTCAAGGATCACGTAGGACTTACAAGCTCTGTAACTGAGAAGCTTACTTATGAAAAACCAGTAGTCGCTGTTACAGAAAAAAACATCACATTAGATAATATTGATTCAGAAAAGACACTTAAAAAGTACCTTTCTGTTACATCAGAAGCAAGCGGAAAAAACATTAAGTATTCAGTAAAAATAAGACATAAAAAGATCAATACTACTGAAACTGGCAAAGTATATACTGTAACATATGCAGTTACAGTAAAATCAAGTGCAGGAACAATGCAGAAAAAAGTTTCCCTTACTGCAACTGTTCCTTCCCATAATATAGCAGCAAAAACTCCTGTTTTGGAATCAACAGATAATGTTGCGGCTTCTTCACAGGAACCAGTTAACCCTTCTCCTTCGGTGGATATTTCTGAGGGTACTAATAGCGCCACAGAAACAAATTCTCCTGTCAGTGAATAAGACATAAATGACACTTTTTATTGCCTAATGTAAACAAATCATTTATAATATGCTTAGATGAATTTTATTTTTAATTTACATCACCTGACAATATTGATATGGAGGGATCAAGCTTGAAAAAAGATTCAGTATACATTGAATATGCGGATTTCAGGGCATTGCGCCATCTGAATCATAAAAATATCGAATTATATCTTATTTCCTGCGGAGACGAGCCCTGTGAGCCGGGTCATTCATATGGTCCTGGTTCCAGAGATAAGTACCTGATTCATTTTATCTTATCCGGCAAAGGAACCTTCAGCACAGGCGGAAGAACCTGGCAGCTTCATAGCAACCAGGCCTTTATCATATATCCTGGTCAGGAGATAAGCTACAAGGCAGACGAAGAAGACCCTTGGGAATACATATGGGTTGGTTTTCACGGAACACTTGTAGATTCCTACCTTGAAAGCGCAGGCATTGACATTAATACAGGTGTCATAGATATTCCTGAAGACTCGGTTATTCCATCTATCATCAGAAGAATACTTAATGCCAAGGAACTTACTTACCCAAATGAGCTGCTTAGACAATCTTACCTCTTAGCCTTACTTGCAACGCTCATTTCCTATAACGATGAACCTTCCAATGATGATGAGAACATTTACTGCTATCCTCAGATGGTTTACACCGAAGAGGCAATGCACTATATATCCAAGGAATATATGTATGACATATCAGTTGTGGATATTGCAGACAAAATCGGCATAACACGTTCATACCTTGCCAAGTGTTTCAATAACACTATTAAAATGTCACCTAAGCAATATATTATCAAATTCCGTATGGAGAAGGCCTGCGAACTCTTAAAGACTACTAATCTTAATATTACAGAAACTAGTGAGTCCGTGGGTTATACTAATTCTCTTACATTTTCTAAAGCCTTCAAGAACTATTACGGAATAAGTCCTATTGAATGGCGAAACAAGAATGTTAAGGCAAGCATCGATAATCAATAATTGATATACGATAAAGCATTATTTGATACGATAAAACAAATATAGATAATCAACAACTGCTTTATCACAGTAAGTCACATAAACATACAAGCATACAAAAAGAGGCTTTAAAGCTATATCACCACTAACCTGATGACACTGGCTTTGAAGCCTCTTTATTGCGATATATAAAACATACTGGTTAAAAAGTTACCTAATTACTTAATCAATTAGTTGCTTAATTAAATTATTAACTAGTTACCTAATCACTTAGTCACTTAATTGCTTTTCCGTACTATTATTTGAAATATCTGTTGTAAAGACCCTGGAATGCCTTTCCGTGTCTTGCCTCATCTCTTGCCATCTCATGTACTGTGTCATGGATTGCATCGAGGTTAGCAGCCTTAGCACGCTTTGCAAGATCTGTTTTACCTGCTGTTGCTCCGTTCTCTGCTTCAATTCTCATCTCAAGGTTCTTCTTAGTTGAATCTGTGATAACCTCTCCGAGAAGCTCTGCAAATTTAGCAGCATGCTCTGCCTCTTCCCAGGCAGCCTTCTCCCAGTAAGCTCCGATCTCTGGGTATCCTTCTCTGTATGCTACTCTTGACATTGCAAGATACATACCAACTTCTGTACACTCTCCGTTGAAGTTAGCTCTTAAGTCCTCCATGATATCCTCTGATGATCCCTGAGCAACTCCTACTACATGCTCTGAAGCCCATGTCATATCATCTGACTGTTTTACAAACTTCTCTTTAGGTGCGTTACAGACTGGGCACTTCTCTGGTGCTTCATCTCCTTCGTGAACATAACCACATACTGAACAAACATACTTTGCCATACTTTTTTCTCCTTCTCTTAAATAAATTTTTACAAAATCAATATCAGTAATCATTACTGATATTATACTAACATTACCTTTCTATAATGTCAATACCTTTTTTTACTTACCTTTACATTCTTCACATATTCCATAAAAATATGCAACATGCCCTTCAATAACTCCATTAAAATTATTGGCAGCAAGAGCATTAATATGGTCTAGTGATTCGATATTAAACAAATCCGACACCCTGTGACACTTAGTACACATAAAGTGATAATGATTGCTTGTATTTCCGTCAAATCTCTCTGAAGAATCGCCACAGCTGATACGTATTGCCTCCCCTTCATTAACCAGAAGGTTAAGATTTCTGTAAACAGTTCCAAGACTGATATTAGGAAATGTTTCACGAACCTTATCATATACCATATCCGCTGTGGGATGTTCTGTTGTGGAGCGAAGGTATTCTTTTATAGTTTCTCTCTGTTTACTATATTTCAGATTTGCCATATTACTCCTAACCGGATAAGCTTCCTGTCATATCTGCATGAGGAATTTACATAGTCTTTAAGACATTATCTTATCCTTCACAATATTAGCAATGATTACTGTTATTAATATATCATTCTTTTTTGCCAAAGTCAAGTCCGTACTTACTATAGCTATTTTCTATAATTACTATAGATATTTTTACATTTACTACAGATATTTTTGTACCTGTTCCAAATATTCATCTACAGATATTCATTTACAGATATTCATCTATAGGCATTCCTCTATAGTTTTTCTATAATTACTACAAATATTTCTAACAGCTTATTTTCTGTTTTTTAACTCCCGCCTTCTTAAGAAGCTTTTTGTATGCCTTAAGTTTTTTCTTAGGCACCTTTATCTTAGCCGCCTTATTCAGTTTCTTAAATGCATTCTTGCCAATTGAAGTTATTGTAGTGGATTTTATAGTAACCTTTTTAAGCTTTGATGCCTTTGCAAATGCATTCTTCTCTATTCCGGTTACCTTATATTTCTTTCCATCATATTTAACAGACTTTGGTATTGTAACTGAAGCCTTGTTCTTAACAATTGTTTTAACAGATACAGTTAATTTGTCTGATGAAGTGATTGTATATTTAAGGTTTCCTACAGTAATTACTGTGCCAACACCGGCTTTATTCTGTGTATTATTGGTAGCAGGTGTTACCTTCTGTATATTATCTGTATTAGCTGTCTGCGATGTATTAGCACCTGTTCCTGCAGCCTGGGACTGTTTTTTTACAAGAGCCTTTATTGCATTTTCAAGATCATTTTTCGCCTTAGTTGTATCCGCTTCAGTAGACTTAGGGTTTGCATATACTGTCTTTGCTGCACTAACTGCTGCATTAAGAGCATCTATGCCAGCTTTTTCATATGCGTTTGCATCAATTTTCTCCGCCTGGTCTATAGCAGCATAAAGTGTGTCAAAATGAGCTGGCAATTTTGCAAATTCGGCGCTTACCTTAAGGTCCTCTGCTCTCATAACAAATGAATTGTTATCAAGCTCAATATCCCCTTCACTTCCTGTTACTTTAAGTGAATTCTCCACATAATAGTAACCCGGGTCAGCCTGAGGTGTTAAGATAACCTTATTGCCTGCATACTGTCCTTTATCACACTCCTTGATGCTTCCACCTACAGTTTCAGCTTCAAGCTTATATTCTGTAAATAACTTGTTGTATACAACATCTGCCCATCTTGTTCCATGCTCAATAAGTCCTGCCTTGCTAAGATGAAGATTATCCTGCTTACGTCTGTAATCGCCAAGCAAATCATCTGTGGTTGGTCCTACGAAAATATCATAATTGTTGCAGGCTGCTCTCTGTGTTGCTGTCTGAGCATCCATTTTTTCTTTGTTATTATAATTACTCCATGCATAAGATACCTGTGCTACAAACCAGTTAATATCGTACCCTGCATCATCTCTTGTCATCTGGATAAGATCCTTCAAATCAGCAAGATACTCATCATTAGGTGTATCGTTGGTATCTGCCTCTCCCTGATGAAGAAGAAATGCTCTGCATCCGTAAGGAGCTATTTTATCAATTGCCTCCTTAATAGTTCCATAGAAAGTACCCTTAAGCTCGCTAATCTTGGCACTTCCACGTCCAGTTGAGTATAAACCTACAGGAACATCAATCTTCTCTACAAGCTTATCTCCAAAGGTTGGCCATGGTGAACCACCCTCATTACCTGTTCCGAATCCACTGTTATTAGGCTGGCTGTCTTCACAATGCTGCCATGTATAATTTTTAGGATCAAAGGCTGATACAAGATCAGATTCCGCCTCAGTCTTCTCCCCACCAAAATTACAGGAGTTTGACTGTCCACCAGTAATAAATACTTCACCTACACCTACATGGTCCACTGTACTTCTACCGGTTTCATTGCCTGATGAATCAAATGTTGCAACAACAAGTGAATACCATCCTCCTGCTGCTACATCTTCAATTGTTCCCTCATAACCATTTTCTGTTTTAGTAAGCTCAACCCACTTTGATGCGATTCCTTCTCCTTCAAGCTCAGCTTTTACTGTCTGTGTTGTATCAACACTTGCCTTTACAGTAATATCAGCAGTATTATCTGCCCCTCTCTGGAATACGCCTCTGTCAGCAGGAAAGCTTATATTGATGTCTTCCAATGCAAAAGCATTGTCTGACATAATAAATGAGCCCGCAATAAGACATATTGCCGGTATAATCACACCTAATTTTTTACTATGTTTCATTCTTCTTACCCCTTTTCTTTTTATGATAATAATCATGTCTTTATTATCTCTTATATCCTCTTAATTTTCAACAAAAATATTGTCACCACTTACCTGTATTCTGACTTTTTACACTCAAAATAATCCACCAGAAATTTATAAAATTCCTCCACATTTGTATTATCCATCTTGTTTCTATTATAAGAAATAATAATGTCTCGCTGACATATAGGTTCCTCTATTTCAAGGAGGATAATGTTCTTTTTATCAACGGCTCCCCATGTGAATTCCGGCCAGAATCCTATTCCAAGGTTTGCTGCAATCATATTCTTAACCGCAGCAGGATTATCACTTTCAAATATTATTTTAGGTTCAAAGCCTGAAAACTTACAAAACTGGTCGCATATATATCTGAACTGTTTTGAACCAAATAGGCTTACAAAGCCTTCCTCACTTACCTCATTCAGGCATATGGATTTTCGTCCTCTGTATTTTTCATTATTGGGCACCGCCAGATATATTTTCTCACCACACACATAACTATTGTTGGAATTAAGACTCTGCTGATAAAAAAGCTTTGTAGTAATCGTAATATCAAACAGCTCATTTTGCGGATTCTGAAGTATCTGAAAGTGCATATCCTTCTTTTGCTTATAATCAATTATTCCTTCAATAACTATAGAAGAAGCTGCCAACACATTCATATGTATAGTTTCAGTTTCAAGCTTGGCCATTGTTGCTAATTCCTCAGGAATTTTGTCCCACTGTTCTATTACCGGTTCGATTTTCTTCTGTAGATATTTTCCATAAGGTGTAAGTATAATATTTCTTCCCTTTGGAACAAATAGGGGTACGCCAAGATCCGCTTCTAACTTGTGAATGGACTGGGTAAGAGTAGGCTGGGTTACATGAAGATTTTTTGCGCTTCTTGTAATATGCTGATTTTTTGCTACCTCAAGAAAGTATTTTATCTGAGTTATATCCATAGGCTATCCTCCTGTTCTAAATATTAATTATTTTTATCCAAATGATAATTCATAAATATTATTTATCGATTTAATAACAATTATAAATTAGACTAAAGGATATTTCAATGGTATATTAGTTTTCGGAAAAAAGAATGACAAAAAATAACAAGCAGGAGGTCATTACAATGACACAGTTACTCGAAGCTGCCATGCTTACATGCTTTGGATTATCATGGCCAATCAATCTTATTAAAAACTACAAGGCAGGAACAGCTAAATCAATGAGCTTACAGTTTATCCTTCTTATCATCGTAGGATATCTTGCAGGAATCGGCGCTAAGCTTTATTCACACACAATCAATTACGTTTTAATTGTGTATCTTCTTAACCTTGCAGTTGTAGGTGCAAATCTTGTTGTTTATTTTATTAACAGACATCGTGACAAAGTCGCTGACATGAATACTGCTGCTAAAAGCAGTACAAAAGAGGGGAATGATTATTATGACGTTCAAACAGCTTAATAGCAAAGTTAAAAACGGAAACATCGTATTTTTTGGCTCAAGCTACCTTGCAGGTTTTCCTGTTGCAGAGCTTGCAAAGATGTATGGGCTTGACGAAGAAATATACAATAGAAGTATTGCTAATCTGACGATGGATCAGGTACAGTCTTATCTTAATCTCTGTGTTCTTGATTTCATGCCTGGAAAGGTATTTCTTAACCTTGGTGAAGAAGACATCAAAATTGGTAGGTTCAATATGGACAACTTCATTTCAAAATATGAATGGCTTCTTTATACAATACATACAAAGACAAAAGCTACTATTTACATTCTTCCAGTAATGTCATCATCTCCAATGGCTTCAGCACTTAACACAGCCCTTGAAGAGCTTGCAAACAAATATGGATGTAAATATATAGATACAATACCTGCTCTTACATCAGAGCGCCCTGTTCTCAGAACATTTGAGCTCCTTAAGGCTTATCTGCGTACACATCCTCTTAATTTCGCAGATGCTATGGAAGCAGGAAACAACGTATTCTTTGATAACAATAATAGTATGACTAATCCAACACTTGCCGGCAGTCACGCACTTTCATAAACAATATTTCTCCCCCATTACTGATATATTATGGATGTAAAACAGGATGCACAGTTTCAAACTGCCGAATCAAATGATTAGTCTAATCCGTAGAAACATGTGCATCCCAAGTGTTAGTAACATAGAAATAGAATATTACTTATATTATTTAGTTAAATACTTTCATTCTTTTGTTTGTTCTCTTGCTCATATATCATATATTAACAAACAAGGAGAATGAGCTGTGAAGCAACTACAATGGCAACAAGTGCTATTGGATATGTTGCTGCATATGCTGTTGCAACATCTTCTGTTCCAGATGTATTAATAAGTGTTCCAAGTGCAGGAGTACTTGTCATACCACCTGTAATAGAACCAAGTGTATTAAGAAGCGGAAGCTTGAGAAGGTGTTTTGCAACAAAATAACCAATTACCATTGGTATGGTTGTCATAACAACTCCATATACAAAATAACTTAATTCAAAGTACTCAACGAACTTGGCCCCACCAGGAATACCTGCTCCAATAAGGAAGAACATAAGTCCAAGCTCACGAAGTATCTTAAGTGTTGATGTCTTAGGTATAATATTCAGTCTTCCGATATTACCAAAGTGTCCAAATACAAGGGCTACGAGAAGACATCCACCAGTGGTTGTAAGTGAAAAGTTATTGTAACTGATTGCTCCAAACATAATTCCAAGAATAACAGCAAGTGAAAATACCATAAGTCCAAACTCATCCATATCAACAAGTTTCACATGCTTTCTCGCTTTTGTTTCATTTTTATTTATAGAAATCTTTTTAACTTCTTCTGTCATATCTGCTTTAAGAATTTTTGGAATTATCTGAACAAATAATACAACTCCAACTACTCCGAAAAGATATGCAATGCCATAACCTACTGTTACAACTGATTCAAGTGTAACTGCTTCATCCACGTTAGTTGCTAATGAAGCAATTGTTGCTTTTGCTGAAGCGAAAGCCGGTGTACTTGTAAGTGCTCCTGACATAAGTCCAACAAGCATTGCCTTCATTTCATTGGCACTTACTGATGGGCTCAAAGATTTTCCTACAAAAATACAAGCTACACATGTAAGTGATGCTGCAGCAATTATAACTAATCCAAGTAAAACGTATGATTTGAAGTTCTTCTTCAAATTTCCAAAAAAGTTAGGTCCGGCAATAAAACCAACTGAAGTAACAAAGAATATAAGTCCAAGATTTTCAACAACTTTCAGCGCATCGCCAGTATACGTTGTTTCTGTTCCCTTAATAACAAGTTGTGCATCAAGAGAATCATAGAAAAAACAACCAAATAAAAGAGCAATAATAAATACGCCTGCAGTTCCGAGATTGACTCCCTTTATTGTAATCTTTCCAAGTGCATAACCAATTGCAGCTACTAAAAATACTGAAAAGGAAAGGTATGCAACGCCCTTAACTGATAATAATCCACCTAATAAAGCCATTTTTTCAACTCCTATTTTCTTAACCTATAGATATGTCGCTCCATATTTTATTGGAGCGACACATCTGTTTACATTAATTATAGTATATCAATATTTTTTCAATTATTTGTTATGCTCTTTAAGATATTCTGCACGACCTTCTTCGTAAAGGTTATTTCCTTCACTGTCAATAATAACTACAAGAGGCATGTCCTCAACGTAAAGCTTACGAAGAGCTTCTGCTCCAAGATCTTCAAATGCAATAAGTTCAGCTTTTTTGATACATTTTGCAAGAAGAGCTCCTGCTCCACCGATTGCTCCAAAATAGACTCCGCTGTATTTCTTCATTGCATCGATTACTTCTGGAAGACGGGCACCCTTACCTATCATTCCACGTGCACCTACTGACATCATTGTTGGTGCATAAGCATCCATACGTCCACTTGTTGTAGGACCTGCTGAACCGATTACCTGACCTGGTTTTGCTGGTGTTGGTCCAACATAATAAATTGTTGCATCCTTAGGATCAAAAGGAATTTCTTCACCCTTAGCAAGTGATTCACACATTCTCTTATGTCCTGCATCACGGGATGTATAAATGGTTCCTGTAAGTAATACTCTGTCACCTGCATGAAGTGTCTTTGCAAGTTTCTCTGTAAGTGGTAATGTTATTTTTCTCTCTGCCATTTATATCACCTCCGTTTTATGACGAGTTACATGGCAGTTAATATTAATTGCACATGGCATACCGGCAATATGTGTTGGTAATGTCTCAATATTAAGTCCGATAGCTGTAGTCTTTCCACCAAATCCCTGTGGTCCGATACCAAGTTCATTGATCTTTTCAAGCATTTCCTTCTCAAGATCTGCATAAAAAGGATCTGGGTTAGACGAATCAAGTGGTCTCATAAGAGCTTTCTTAGCAAGTAAAGCAGCCTTATCAAATGTTCCACCTATGCCAACACCAACTACCATTGGTGGGCATGGGTTAGGACCTGCTGTTTCAACTGTCTCAATGATGAAATCTTTAATTCCCTGAAGACCATGTGATGGCTTAAACATACGGATAGCACTCATGTTCTCACTACCAAATCCCTTAGGTCCAACAGTTATTTTAACACTGTCACCAGGAACGATTTCTGTATATATCATAGCAGGTGTGTTGTCACCTGTATTTCCACGACGTACAGGATCTTTAACAACAGATTTTCTAAGATATCCCTTGTCATATCCACGACGAACACCTTCGTTGATGGCATCACTAAGATCTCCACCTACAAAATGTACATCCTGTCCAATCTCAAGGAATACACATGCCATACCTGTATCCTGGCAAATTGGCACGCACTCTCTGTCAGCAATTTCAAAATTCTCAATAATGTTATCAAGAATTCCCTTTGCTATCTCTCCATCTTCACATGCACGGCAATCTTTAATTGCACATTTAACATCCTCTGGAAGATGTTCATTTGCATCAATACAAAGCTTTTCAACAACGTCAGTTATTTTACTTACTTCTATTTCACGCAATGTTCTTTCCTCCTACATTTTTTAAATCTCTATTATACAGTCAACAACTCAGCGGAAGAATATTATTGTTAAATTAATCATTTAACATAGTAAACTCCCACTGAGTCAATTGAAAATCAGTTAATCTTATCTCTCATGACGAGCATATTTTGGTAAAAGAAGTGGTGAAACTTCTCCTGTTTCAAGATGATTTGCTTTTAACTCATCATCATATGCTTTTACATGATCAAGGTTCATTGCACCAAGTTCAACGTCTTTGCACTTAGCAGCTGCTTTCTTACCAGCATTTCTACCAAATACGATAACGTCAAGAAGTGAGTTACCCATAAGTCTGTTTGTTCCATGAATACCACCGGCAGCTTCTCCTGCAACTAAAAGGTTAGGGATCTCTGTTGTAAATCCGTCACCATTAATCTCAAGACCACCATTCTGGTAATGAAGTGTTGGATATATAACGATTGGAACCTTTCTCATATCGATTCCATAGTTCATATACATACGGAACATAGCTGGGATTCTCTTTTCGATAGTTCCCTCTCCACCAAGGATCTCGATCATTGGTGTGTCAAGCCATACACCCTGTAATCCACCAGGAACTTCAACTCCACGTCCCTCACGACACTCACGGATAACACCTGAAGCGTTAACGTCACGAGTTTCAAGTGGGTGAATGTAAGCTTCACCGTTTGCGTTAACAAGCTGAGCCCCTACTGAACGTACTTTTTCAGTAACAAGAGCTCCTAAAATCTGTGATGGATATATAGCTCCTGTTGGATGATACTGGATTGAATCCTGGTTACGAAGCTTAGCTCCAGCTCTGTATCCAAGTACAAGTCCATCAGCTGTTGCTCCATAGTGGTTAGATGTTGGGAACCCCTGATAATGCATTCTTCCTGCACCACCTGTAGCGATTACAACTGTCTTAGCCTTGGCAACTGAATAATCACCTGTTTCCATGTTAAGTAATACAGCTCCTGCAACCTGTCCCTTATCATCTTTAATAAGTTCAACAGCTGAAGTAAACTCTACTACAGGAATACCAAGGTTGATAACTTCATCTCTGATTGTACGCATGATCTCTGCTCCAGAATAATCCTTAGCAGCATGCATTCTCTTTCTTGAAGTTCCACCACCATGAGTAGTGATCATTCTTCCGTCATCTTCTTTATCGAATTCAACACCAAGTTCATTTAACCACTTGATTGCATCTGGTGCTTCCATAACAAGTCTCTTAACAAGTTCAGGTTTAGCAGCGAAGTGTCCGCCTCCGAAGCAGTCAAGGTAATGCTGTACAGGTGAGTCATTCTCTTTATCAGCAGCCTGGATTCCACCTTCAGCCATCATTGTGTTAGCATCACCGATACGAAGCTTTGTTACGATCATAACATTAGCACCGGCATTGTGAGCCTCGATAGCACATGATGAACCAGCCCCACCACCACCGATTACAAGAACATCAACATCATAATCTACTTTACTGATGTCAATTTTCTCATTAAGGATACGGCTTGTTGAATGAAGCATTGTTGCTAACTGCTTAGGAGCCTTCTCTCCCTTATTAGCTCCAACCTTAATCTCGTCGAAAGCATCTTTATTATAATCTGGATGGAATGCAGCTAAGAGGGCGTCTTTTTCATCAGCTGTGAGACGTCTTGGCTCGTTACTCATACGCTCAGCTCTTGTAGCTTCTACCTTTTTGATAGATTCCATCATATTCTCTGGATATGGTGTATACATAAAATCTTCCCTCCTATTTCTCAATCTCTCTCGCATTGTAAAGTTCCTGCATCTCTGCGATTGGCTTCTGCATAACCTGCTCGATAAGATCGTCGAATTTTCCTTCATTAATCTCTGCTACACGCTCTGTAAGATGCTTAGCTTCTGGAGCAATATACTTACCTGTGAGACGTCTTGCAAGTAATCCAACCATTGGATGTGAAATTCCAGCAGGACATCTTGTTGAACATACTCCACAGCTTACGCAGTCAAATGATTCCTCAGCACACTTCTCAAATTCACCTCTCTGTGCATATGCAATATACTGCATAACATTAAGGCTCTGTGTACATGATTTTGTACAGGCATTACATCCAATACAGCTGTAAATTTCTGGATAAAGTTCCATCATAACCTGCTGTGATGGTTTAAGTTCATTGATATCATAGATTCTCTTATCTGTTGGGTAGAATGGAATGCTTGCTACATACATACCTTCCTGAACCTGAGTCTGACATGCAAGACATGTCTTAAGTTCGTTATCACCCTTAATTCTATAAATTGTAGCACATGCTCCACAGAAACCATGACGGCATCCACAACCTCTTTTGAGAGTGTATCCGGCATATTCCATAGCTGTCATGATTGTAAGCTCTGCAGGTACAGTGTACTTCTTACCGTAAAAATATACGTTTACCATATTTTCCATGTTTGGTACCATATCCTTTCCTTTAGTATTCGCTAGGAAGTTTGTCTAATTGGTCAAAACGGAATACAGGGCCATCCTTGCAAACATATTTTGAACCAACATTACAACGTCCACATTTTCCAATGCCACATTTCATTCTAAGCTCTAATGTTGTGTAGATCTGCTCATCACCAAATCCTAATTCCTTAAGACCTGCAAGTACGAACTTGATCATGATTGGAGGTCCACAAAGAAGAGCTGTCTTGTTTGTATCAAAACCGATTTCCTTAACGTAGTTAGGTACGAATCCTACATGTCCGTCCCAACCTTCCTGTTCACGGTCGATTGTAAGATATACATTAACATCTTTGGCATTCATCCATACTTCCTGGATCTCTTTAAGCTGTACGAGATCATCAGCTGAACGTGAACCATATACGATGTCAACTGTTCCATAATCATCTCTGTTATCTAATACATAGTTAATAACAGAACGAAGTGGTGCAAGACCAATTCCACCGGCGATGAATAAAAGGTCTTTTCCCTTAAGTTCGCTTTCTACCGGGAAATGATTTCCATAAGGTCCACGAACTGTAATCTCATCTCCTACTTCAAGGCTGTGTAAATACTCAGTAAGCATTCCACATCTCTTAATACTGAATTCCTGGAATTCTTTGTTAGTAGGTGATGAAGTAATTGAGAACATTCCTTCACTGATACCAGGTGCACAAATCATTGCACACTGACCTGGCATATGCTCGAAAAGCTTTCCACCTTCAGGAGCATTTACACGAAATGTCTTAACGTCAGGTGTTTCTTCACGAATGTCTGTAATAATTCCTACCTTTGGAATCAAAGTATCCAAATTATAATTCTCGTGACAAGTACATTCACCCATTACTTTTCACCTCCCTGATTCTCAAATGCTTTTATAACCTTAACGATGTTAAGTGACTGAGGACATTTCTCTACGCAACGTCCACATCCAACACATGAATACATTCCATCGTTATTAATTGGATAATAAACAAGCTTATGCATGAATCTCTGACGGAATCTCTGCATCTGGCTGTTACGGTTGTTACCATGAGCCATCATTGTGAAATCAGAGTACATACATGAATCCCAGCAACGATAACGTTCTACACCATGTCCTGTGTCATAATCTTTGATATCATAGCACTGACATGTTGGACATACAAATGTACATGTACCACATGCAAGACATGGCTTATAAAGATCATTCCATACAGGAGAATTGAATCTTTCGTCGAATTTTTCATCAACTACTTCACTTCCCCATCCTTCTAATGAAAGACCCATATATGGAAGTTTTTCTACTATATCTTTTATCTCGGCTTTCTTCTCTTCAACCTTTGCATCTGCGGCCGAATCATCTGTAAGGAGGTCCTTAACTGCATCTGTAAGAGCTTCACCCTTCTCAGTAAGCGCCTTCCAGCAAAGTTCTCCATCAACAATCCATGTAGCAACATCTGCCTTAGGATCTGAACAGTCAATGCCAAATACCTTACAGAAGCATGTTTCTTCAGGCTCATTACATGCAAGTGCAACTATTGTTCCATGCTCTCTTCTTGCAGCATAGAATGTATCAACAGGATCTGAGAGGAATACCTTATCAAGTACTTCAACACCCTGAATATCACATGCCTTCATACCAAATACAACAAAGTTCTGATCCTTTAACTGTGCAGGAGTAATTGAGATTTTCTTCTCTTCCTTATCACATCTGTAAAGGTTTTCACTCTGTGGGAAGAAAGCATCTTTTGGAGATTTAACTGTCTTAAGAGCTTCAATGTTAACATCAGCATCCTCTGACCATACTCCATAATTTACCTGTCCGCAGTTTTCGATTGGAAGGTAAAGTTCATTGCTTTCGGCTATCTTCTGGAATAATGCCGAAAGATTGTCCATAGCTATCTTATACATACATTATCCCCTTTCTGCCACAATACCAGGCTCAGCATCTTCAAATGTATAGCTTGTAAGTGGTCCTCTTTCAACAACTTCTTCTCCTGCCTGATATTCTCCATATAATTCATCAATATCCTTAATGAACTTACGGTTAAACAGATGAAGTGGTATACCCTGTGGACATACACGGCTGCACTCGCCACAGTCTGTACATCTTCCTGCTACGTGGAAAGCTCTTATAATATGGAACATCTTCTCTTCAAATGAATCCACATTAGCCTTCTGCTGGCTGTCAAACTTAGTGCTGTCAAATACGCACTTACGGCAGCTACATGCAGGACATGCATTTCTACAGGCATTACATCTGATACATTTGCTAAGCTCTTTCTGGAAGAAAGCGAATTTTTCTTCTGGAGACATTGCTTCAATTTTCTCAACCTCAGCAAAACGCTCAGCATCTTTAGTATCCTTTGACTCTCCGATTATCTCATCGTAGATTTTGTGTTCTTTTCCTTTACAAACATGGCATCTTTCAAGCATAGCATCCTTAAATGCACATGTCTTTTCACCATAAAGTGTATCAATTGTAAGTGTCTCGGCATCATCTGTTATCTCAGCGCCTTTGATTGACTTAATTCCCTTGATACCCTGTTTTTTGATTCTTTCTATATCAAGCTTACCCTTACATCCTACACCGATGATATATGCTTTATCACGGTCAACACGATGCTCTGTGAGAAGCTGGTTAAAGCTGTATGTGTCACATGGCTTAAGACATACAAGTGTCTTTCCTTCAAGCTTGCATGCTTCGATCATAAGCTTACTTAAGTTAGCTCCACAAAAGCTGTTGTATACGAAATCATCAAAATCTTCTTCTTTTTCAAAATAAGCTGGTTCAGGATTATAAGGCAGGTCCCCGGCTTTCCATCCGATTACACGGGCTACAGTTCCATCAGCCAGCAATTCTTTTGCTCTTGCGATTAATTCCTGCATCTTAAATCCCCCAATCTTACATTTTTACCAAGTGAGTGGATTTTCTCAACAAACTCGTTCATTGTTGTTGAGAACTTAACACCCTCAGCTGCTGATACCCATTCAACACGGGTACGTCCATTTTCAACACCTATATAATCAAGCATTGAGAACAGCATTGTCATACGTCTTCTTGCGTAGAAATTACCTGTACTATAGTGACAGTCTCCAGGATGGCATCCACATAAGATTACTCCATCTGCACCCTTTTCAAATGCACGAAGAATAAACATTGGATTAACACGACAGGAGCATGGCACACGGATAATTTTTACGTCTGCAGGATAGCCAAGACGGCTGCTTCCTGCAAGGTCAGCACCTGCGTAGCTGCACCAGTTACAGCAGAATGCTACAATCTTCGGTTTGAATTCTTCATTTGCTTCTATCGACATATTGCATCTACCTCCGCCAGAATCTGTCTGTTTGAGAATCCCTGCAGGTCCATAGCACCTGATGGACATGTTACTGTACAAGCTCCACATCCCTGACACAATGCGCTGTTTACACTTGCAACACGACGTGTCTCACGTACACCATGATCATTAATCTCTTTAACCTCATATGATATAGCTCCATATGGGCAGACATTAGCACACTGTGAACATCCATTACACATAAGTTCATCAGGTTTTGCTGTACAAGGATTAGTCATCAGTTTATCTTTTGCCAAAAGTCCAATTGCTTTAACAGCAGCAGCACCGGCCTGTGAAACAGTTTCCGGAATATCTTTTGGTCCCTGGCATACTCCTGACAGGAAAATACCTGCTGTAGGTGACTCTACAGGACGAAGCTTTGCATGAGCCTCTGTCAGGAAATTGTTAGTATCAATACTTGCAGTCAGCATAGTAGCGATCTTTCTTACATCCTTATTAGGCTCAATTGCAGCTGCAAGAACAACCATATCAGCCTCTTTAAGAATCTGCTTGTTATCAATAAGATCCACACCACGAACCAGAAGTTTTCCGTCTGGCTGAGGTATAACCTTTCCTACCTGACCCTTGATATAATTAACTCCGTAATCTTCAACAGCTCTGCGGTAGAACTCATCAAAGTTTTTACCTGGAGTACGAACATCTATATAGAATACTGTAACGTTAACATCCGGATACTTATCACGAATAAGCATTGCATGTTTTGCAGTATACATACAACAGATCTTTGAGCAGTAGCTCTTTCCTCTGTCATCTGAGCAACGGCTTCCTACACACTGGATAAATACCATCTCTTTAGGAGCTTTTCCATCAGAAAGTCTCTCAAGATGTCCCTTTGTAGGTCCTGCGGCATTCATAATACGCTCAAGCTCAAGTGATGTAATAACATCCTTACTCTGTGAGTATGCATACTCATCATAGTTATCAAGTTTGATCATATCAAATCCTGTTGCAACTACGATTGCACCATACTTCTCTGTAATGATCTCATCTTCCTGATCGTACTTAATAGCACCAGCCTGACAAACCTTTTCACAGATTCCACATTTTCCTGTTTTGAACTTGATACATGCTTCACGGTCAATAACAGGTACATTAGGAATAGCCTGTGCAAATGGTGTGTAAATAGCTGTTCTTGTATTGAGTGCACGGTTGAATTCACTTGGAGTCTTCTTTGAAGGACATTTTTCCTGGCATACTCCACAACCTGTACACTTATCCATATCAACGCTTCTTGCTTTCTTACGAATATCTACTGTAAAGTCTCCAACGAAACCTGATACCTTTTCAACTTCACTGTATGTGTAGATATTAACGTTCTCATGCTTGTTAACCTCAACCATCTTAGGTGTAAGGATACATGCTGAACAGTCGAGAGTAGGGAATGTCTTGTCAAGCTGTGACATTCTTCCACCGATACTAGGTGTCTTCTCAACGATATCTACCTTGTATCCTGCTTCAGCGATATCAAGTGCTGTCTGGATACCTGCAATACCACCACCAATAACAAGGGCACGCTTTGTAACACGGCTCTCACCTGGCTTAAGTGGTGTATTAAGATTAACTTTAGCAACTGCAGCTCTCATAAGGATAACTGCCTTCTTTGTTGCTTCTTCCATATCTTTATGAATCCATGAACAATGCTCACGAATGTTTGCTATCTCTACCATGTATGGGTTGATTCCAGCACGCTCAGCTGCTTCTCTGAATGTGGTCTCATGCATACGTGGTGAACATGAACAGACAACAACACCTGTAAGATTCTTTTCTTTGATTGCTGCCTGAATTTTTGACTGTCCTGCTTCTGAACACATATAAGGGTAATCTTCAGCATGGACAACGCCCGGCTCCTTAAGGGCCCACTCGGCAACTTTTTTAACGTCTACTGTTGCAGCGATATTTGAACCACAATGGCAGACAAATACTCCTATCCTTTGCATCCGGCTTACCTCCTGTATCTTCTAAATGCACTAACAAGTAACTGCTGTGGTGTCTCCGGATCAATGAGTTCCGGAATCTCGTCAGCTTTCAGGTAATCCTGACCCTTCTGACGAACAACAATCTGTCTTGCGGCATCAATCAGCTTACCTGGCTGTACATTTCTTGGGCAACGTTCAATACATGCAAAGCATGAAAGACATTTCCAAAGTGACTTTGACTCAACCAGTGACTGAATATCTTCATTCTGTACGTAGGATACAAACTGGTGTGGTTTAATATCCATTTCATTAAAAGATGGACATGACGCTGAGCATTTTCCACATTTCATACACTTTAATGGATTAGATCCACTTATCTCTTTAATCTTATCAGCCTGACTGTTAACTATACTCATGCCTTATCCACCTCCTCTTTAACACCAAGAGCCTCAGCAAGAAGTTCTGTAAAGTACTTAACAGGAAGCTTCTCATCTGTACTCTTCTTGAGGTTATACATGCAAAGTGGACAGGCTGTAATAAGCATCTCGGCACCAAATCCGTCTGCACTGTCAACAATATTGTTGCACATGTTCTTAGCCATATCCTTTTCTTTAAGTGAGATATATCCTCCACAGCACTCATTTCTGTATGGATATATAACAGGTTCAGCACCTATTGCACGAATGAAATCCTCAAGAATCTTTGGATTCTCTGGGTTATCAAACTCAAGAATTTTTCCAGGACGAAGTAAGAGACATCCATAATATGCTCCAATCTTCTTGCCTGTAAGTGGATTAACAACCTTCTCTTTAAGCTTGTCGAAACCAATCTCATCACGAAGCACTTCAAGAAAATGAAGTACTTTTGTTTCGCCTGCATATGGCTCATCAAGCTGCATATAATTGTTAGCTTTGGTGCGGATATCCTCTACATTCTTCATATCATCATTGACACGTTTGATAACGTGATGACATGCTGAACATAAAGTAACCAGATCCTGGCCTTTTTCTTTGGCCTCATTAAGGGCACGTACTGAAGAAAGCTTGCTGGCAATCTCATCACTGCCAAGTGGATATACACCACCGCAGCACTGCCAGTTTTCAATCTCTTCCAGTTCAAATCCCAATGCCCTGGCACTAGCTCTGGCATATGCATCCAGATCTTTTGCCTTGTTTTTCAGGGTACACCCCGGATAGTAGCTGTACTTCATGACATTTATCCTTTCTTAAATTTGTTACATGTTATATTCAATTTGACATTATTGTATATACACTTTATATGCTCATGTATTATACATTATGTTTTATCAGATTTCTACCTGTGCAATAACGTCCTTAAGTGTCTGTGCACTCTTCTGAAGTTTTGCGATTTCATCCTCTGTAAGACGTGTAGGTACCTTACCCTGGATTCCGTTAGGTCCTACAAGTGAAAGTGTACTAAGACATACATCGTCAATACCATATTCTCCATGCATCATTGATGAAACTGTTACGATTGAATCGTAAGCTGATGCAAGTCTTGAACAAAGCTCACAAACTGATGTTGCAACTGCATAGAATGTAGCTCCCTTATTAGCGATGATCTGTCCGCCTGATTTGTGAACATACTCTTCCATTGCATCTTTATCGATTGCCTTAACATCTTTTCCAAGCTTCTTCATGATCTCATAATACTCATCTACATGTACGCCTGATACATAAGCATTGCTCCAAGGTACATATGATGAATCTCCATGCTCACCGAATACATATGCATGAATATTTCTCTGAGCAACTCCAAAATGCTCTGAAATACCATATTTAAGACGTGCAGTATCAAGAATTGTACCTGAACCAATGATCTGCTTCTCAGGAAGTCCTGAAATCTTAGTAAATACATATGTTAATACGTCAACCGGATTACTTACGATAATATATAACGCATCCGGTGCTGCTTTAACAATCTCAGGTGTAATTGATTTAATAATATTAACGTTAGTCTGTGTAAGCTCTAAACGTGTCTGACCCGGTTTACGTGCCATACCTGATGTGATAATAACGATGTCAGATCCCTTAGCATCCTCATATTCCCCTGCAACAATTGATAAAGGATCACGGAAACATGTTCCCTGAGCGATATCCATAACCTCGCCCTGAACCTTCTGTTTGTTAATGTCGATAAGAACAATCTCTGATGCAATATCACCTAATGATAAATTGTAGGCTATTGTAGCTCCTACGCTTCCAGCTCCAATAATGGTAATCTTACTGCTCATAAAAACTCCTTTCTTCAAACACTGTTTTATAGAATCATTCAAAAACAGAAAACAAAATGACGCACTGATGGCATATTATTAGTTTTCTATCATAATCTAAACTATAACACATTGATAACTTTTTAACAAGAGTTTTTTTGTCTTTATTTGTTACTAATTTCAGGCAGAATAATCCCACAAAAAAATCCGGCAGGATGCATTCCCGCCGGATTAATTTAAAGAAAATAATATGGCAATTCATTGTACTTTACATATTTTTTACATCATTATAAGGGTCATCAATCATTGCATATATATGAGGCTCTTCATTGTTTTCAGGATTTTCAAATATATACAGCTGCAAAAGCGCCGTTATTATACCTGCTGCACCATCAAAATAACCTATTGGAGCCGTTATCAGCCCAGGGTTTGTGCGGTCATATGAAATATCCTTTCTTCTGTTTTACAGCAATGTCAAGAAGATATTTGACAGTCTCCTTTGCCGCCTCAATATACTTTTCATTGCCTGTAAACTCATATGCCTTTGTGAATAGGTATCCGGCTCCTGCAGTTCCAAATTCAATAATCACTCTTTCATATTCTGGCTTTCTCTAACTTTTCATATTCTATTTTTGTGACCTGTTTTCGTATCCTGCAAGAGGTATGCTAAGGCGTATTTGAACTCAATATAATTGCCATCAGCCTTTAAAACAGCAGTTTTTATTCTGTCCAGACATTCTTTGATGACCTTTCGCGGTGCTGCCACATTTATTCGTTCAAAGCCTGCTCCTTCTTTTCCGAAAACCTTTCCACTATCAAGCCAGAGTTTTCCGTCATATATGATTCTTCGGTCAAGCTCTGTTGCATCAATTCCGGTGTTCCTAAAATCAAGCCACAAAAGATAAGTTCCTTCACTGTCTATAACATTTACTCCCGGAAGATTTTGTTTTATATAATTTTTGGCAAATGATATGTTTTCGCTGACATATTCATGCATCTTTTCATACCATTCCTCGCCTTTTTCATATGCTGCCTTTGCTGCAACAAGTCCAATGGCACTTAACTGGCTGATTCCTGCAGCATCGATTTCATGGCAGAATCTTTTTCTTAGCTGCTCATTTGGTATAAAAATGTTTGAAACAAGCATACTTGCAAGATTAAATGTTTTACTAGGTGAAGTACATATTACGCAAATGTCTTCAAATTCCTTTTTAACCGTGGCAAAGACATTGTGCTTTCCCCTGAAAACAAAATCACCATGTATCTCATCGCTTACAACAATTACCCCATACTTAAGACATATGTCACCAAGCCTTGTCAGCTCTTCCTTACTAAATACCCTTCCTGTAGGATTATGCGGGTTACAAAGGAAGAAAAGCTTAATTTTGTTATCAACAATTTTCCTTTCAAAATCCTCAAAATCTATATGGTATCTGTTATCCCTTCCGAGATAAAGATCATTACTTACAACAACTCTTTTGTTATCTGTTATAACCTCTGAAAATGGATAATAAACCGGCTGCTGTAAAAGTACTGCATCTCCTTCATCAGTGAAAGCCTTTACAGCCATGGCAAGGGCAAATACAACTCCTGGTGTTTTCACAAGCCACTGTGGTTTTACATCAAATGAATGATGTCTTTTCATCCAGCCTGCCACCGCGTCAAAGTATTCTTTCTTTGAATCACTATAGCCAAATATTCCATGAAGTGCTCTTTCAACAATTGCATCTTCAACATATGATGAAGTTTTGAAATCCATGTCGGCTACCCATAAAGGAAGCACATCTGCTGGAAGTCCTCTTTCTACTGCAAAATCATATTTCAGGCAGTCAGTTCCTTTTCTTTCAACTATTTCATCAAAGTTTATATTTCTTTCTGGCTATTCATCAGCCCCTTCCATTTTCTAATATCATTAGCAAATCATTTTTATATTTTCCTAGTCTGTTGCTAGGTTTTTATCTGCAAATGATTCTACTACTTATATTTGAAAATGTAAATTCCATATATTATATGATTTGTTATAGCTTTTGTTTATAATCTTAAGCAATTAAAATTCAAGTCGAACACAAATGAGACCTGAAAAAAATCCCCATGCAGGGAAAGAGTATACATCACTATTCACTCTTTCCCCGCATGGGGGTAGATTTCACTTATATTGGTAATCATTTTTATGACAAAAGAATTCTGTCATTATCCATTTCTTTTCCGGCGCCTTCCTTAAATTTCTCTATAAGATCCTTTACAGTAAGGCCCTTCTTTTCATCTTCATTAAGGTCAAGAACTATTCTTCCTGAATCCATCATTATAGTACGATTACCCATTTCAAGTGCATTCTGCATATTATGTGTAACCATAAGTGTTGTAATATTATTACTTTTTATTACATCATCTGTTATCTGTAAAACCTTCCTGGCCGTTCCCGGATCAAGAGCCGCGGTATGCTCATCCAAAAGCAAAAGCTTAGGTGGCTCTATTGTAGCCATAAGAAGAGTAAGCGCCTGTCTTTGTCCACCAGACAAAAGTCCTACCGGCTGCTTCATTCTGTCCTCAAGACCCATTCCAAGAAGAGAAAGCTTTTCCCTGAATCTCTTCTTATCGGCACTGCTTATTCTTGAAAACCATCCTCCATGTCCTGCTGCAAGTACAAGATTTTCCTCAATGCTCATACCCGGAGCACTGCCTCGCATAGGGTCCTGAAAAAGTCTTCCTATTCGTTTGGCCCTGACATGATTTGGAGTAAAGGTAATGTCTTGCCCATCTAACAAAATACTACCCTGGTCTGTTATAAAATCTCCACAAATTGCATTAAATAATGTAGACTTGCCTGCACCATTTGAACCTATTATTGTAACAAAATCACCGGCTTTAAGATGAAGTGACAGATTATTTAATGCCACCTTCTCATTTACCGTGCCAGGATTGAATGTTTTGGATATTCCATTTATTTTAAGCATTCCCGGAACCTCCTTTTTTGGCAAAATATCTTCTCTTATATACCGGCCACTGCTTTTTAAGGTAAGGCCCTGATATTGCGATAATAACAATTGCTGAGGATACAAGCTTAAGCATAAATGCCGGCATATTTAACCTTAAGGCAACTGTGTAGACGATTCTGAAAATGATGGAACCAAGCACAACGCCTATTGCACGTTTAAGTATTCCACCATTACCCATAAATGTTCCGCCAATAAGAAGTGAAGCCAACGCCATTGTTACCATTCCGGTACCAATATCAATATTAACTGACTTCTGTGACTGTGCAAGAAGGCATCCTGCAAGTCCGGTAAATGCATTAGCCACACAAAGTCCTACAATTGTTGTAAACACAGGATTAATTGAGGATGAACGAACCATATCCGGATTATTGCCTGTTGCCCTTATGGCAAGTCCAAGTCTTGTCTTTAAAAATAAGGTGATTATGGCAACTGCCACAGCCACAACAACAAGCACTACCAAAAGAACATTCTGCCCTGCAAAAACCGTACCTGTAAGCATATCCTCAGCCATGGTGAATATTGTATCCGTTTTATTCATATTAAGGAGTGAAGACCCACCCATAATTGCAATATTTACTGAATAAAGACCTGTATTAACAATTATTCCTGCCAACAGACTGTCAACACCCATCCTGGTCTGCAGAAATGCTGTAACAAATCCAGACACAACTCCTGCTGCCATTGCTGCCGGTATTGACAACAAGGGATGACCTGCTATTGCAACAACAGCCCCTACAGATGCTCCAAGAGTGAAACACCCGTCCGTTGATAAATCGCACACATTTAACATTGAATAACTAAGAAACAATGCAAGAACTGTAAGTGAACATATAAGTCCAAGTTCAAGTGCTGTCTGTCCAAGGTTTAATATAATAGGTAAGGACATAATTCATACCTCCTGTTATAGTACTAATTCAAGTCGAACTCACGCGGGATTTGGTGCGTGATTTTGGTCAGCGAAGGCTGACTTATTATTCTCAGAATTACTGCTCATCAAAGCTTTCAGCTGTTTTAATCTCATTTACCTTTGTACACATTGGCTGGAATTTCTTTGAAATATCAGCAAAGTCAAGTCCAAGCTTTCCACATGTTTCTGTATTGATTGTTGCTGTTCCGTTATCAAATGTCATAACCGGAAGTGTTGCAGGATCCTCGCCATCCACAAGTATCTTTGATATCATATTAGCTGTTTCAACACCAAGATTAGCATAATCAACACCGTATCCTAAAAATGCTCCATTAAGGGCAAATGAATCTGCTCCAGTATAATGTGGAATTGATGCATCAGCAAATTTTTCATATATTGAAAGTTCAGCTGTCATAATTGTATTGTCCGTTGGTGTAAATACTGCATCTACTCCGGCTGCAACAAGTGCATCTGCTGCAAGCATTACTTCATCAGTTGTTGTTCCTGTTTTTTCTACATACTCAATTTCCTTTGCATCAAGATATTCCTTTGCATTGGCAATTGGGGTTGTTGATGAATCCTGTCCCTGGTCATATAAAAGACCAATTTTCTTAGCATCAGGATTTGCTGTAAATATAAGATCCATAATTGCATTAGTATCAAGGTAGTCTGATGTACCTGTTATGTTAGCCCCTGGCGCATCATTTGATGCAACAAGCTCAGATCCTTCAGGATCTGAAACGGCTGAAAATACAACCGGAATCTTATTGTCTTCTGTTGCTGTCTGCATTGCAACTGCAACAGGTGTTGCAACACCAACCATTAACTTAACATCATCTGCTATAAAGTTATCAATTATCTGTGTAAGAACTGTTGGATCTGCATTACAGTTTTCATAATCAATATCAAATTTAACATTCTTTTCATTGCCAAGTGTTTCAAGCTGTCCCTTTATGTTATCAACAATCTGATTAAGTGAAGCATCATCAACATAATTACAGATTCCGATTTTAAATGTTTTGTCTGCACTTGCACTTTCTCCTGTACCTGCTCCACATGCAGTAAGACCTGCTGCCATACCACACATTAAAACTCCTGCTACCATTTTCTTCAATAAACTCTTCTTTGTCATAATAAATTCCTCCTGAATTAAACTAAATATTTTTGTTTTCTGATGGAGAATGAGCGTCATTTTTGATAACATACTGAGTTTTGCAAGTCAAGTCGAACGCACGTGGGACTTGGTGCGTAATATTTGTTATTACTCACCACCTGTAGAAGTGGGAGTCTTATCGACTGAAATAAAAAAACTCTCATCCCATGTAAAACATGGGACAAGAGTATAATTCCTGCGGTACCACCCAAATTGACTTAAAAAGTCCACTCAAATCATGTGCCATCACACATCACCTGTTGATAACGGATAGGTTCTCCCGTTGACGTCTACTGGGCATCCAAAATATACACATATCAGATAATCATCTGTTTATATTCTCTATGCTATGCCGTTCAAGTCACCCTCAAAAGTCCATTCCCATAATGCTCATCACTCCAATTCCACCATCAGGAGCTCTCTATAGAATATACAACATGGTACTCTTCTTTTTCATAGGTTTATATCAAAATGTTACTAACATTATATTTTCATGATTTCAAAATGTCAATCCCTAAATTATAATTTTAAAAATTTTCCATCGATTAAGGAACATCTGTGTCAAATTGTGTCCTTTCTCATATCATAATATTAAATTAACCCGGAGGTAAATTAGATGGACTTAAATGACATGAACATGAGAAACATGAACATGAACAACATGGGCAACATGAATGTAAACAACACAAATATGAATAACATGAATATGAGCAACATGTATGCTGGCAGGCTGAACATGGATTGTAAGCAAGAGCCTTATGAAACCCAGTCTTATGACCGTCTTAACGGCTTCTCACTAGCCATGGCTTATGTGCCCTGGCAAAGATTTGACCAGGTCTTAGATGCTGAACACGGACTTAATCATGGAACAATATTTGCAGAGCTGGTTCTCCCATTTTATGGCGACAAGGCTGCCTGCATTGGAAAGAGAGGTGCCTATGAATAAGGGTAAAGAAAATATGCTTCATTTTATAAATGAAGTAAGCTTCGTACTTGATGATGTTTCTTTATTTTTAGATACCCACCCTCATGACAAATCAGCCATGGCCTACTATAACAAATACAAAAAAATACGAAATGAGGCCATAAAGGAATATGAAAATATCTATGGACCATTGACACGCTACAATGTCAATACACCAGACTGGACCTGGGTTTCTTCACCATGGCCATGGGAAGGAGAGTGATTATATGTGGACTTATGAAAGAAGACTCCAGTATCCTGTTAAGATTACAAAGTGTGACCCAAAAATAGCACAGATTATTATTAGTCAGTACGGGGGCCCGGATGGTGAAATGGGTGCATCCATGCGTTATCTTTCCCAGCGTTATTCCTGCAAAAACAGAAAGGTCGCAGGGCTGATGACGGACATAGCTACCGAGGAGATTTCCCATCTCGAAATAGTAGCAGCCATCGTTCACCAGCTAACAAAAGACCTCACTCCAGAGCAGATAGCTGCATCCGGTTTTGATAAATATTACGTTGATCATACCCTTGGAATCTGGCCTCAGGCAGCTGGCGGTATACCTTTTAATGCCTGTGAATTCCAGTCAAAGGGGGACCCTGTAACTGACCTGGTTGAGGATATGGCAGCTGAGCAAAAGGCACGAACCACCTACGATAATATCCTTAGACTTGTAAAGGATCCGGAAGTATGTGACCCAATCCGTTTTCTCAGAGAACGTGAAGTTGTTCATTTTCAGCGTTTTGGCGAGGGACTTAGAATAATTCAGGATGAACTTAACTTTAAGAATTTCTATGCCTTCAATCCTGATTTTGATAAATGCAAAAGGAAGGGAAATTGCACAAAATAATGCTGTAAAATATAATGCTGTAGCATATCTCAACCAAGCTCAAGGCTCCGGCGGATTGCAGTAATGCGCCGGAGCACTTAAAAAGGCCACCCTGCAGACTGGCAGTGTGACCTTGCAAAACTAATATTAGAATATAATTCCCAGTTCCTTCATTTCGTGATAAAGTCTTGCAAGGGGAAGTCCCACAACATTGTTGTAATCTCCTCTTATTCCTTTTACGTAGATGGCAAAATCGCCCTGTATTCCGTAGGAACCTGCCTTATCATATGGGTCCGGACAGCTAATATATGCCTCTATCTCCTCTTCTGAAAGACTATAAAACTCCACCTTAGTACCCTCAAAAAAGGTATGTACCTTTACGTTTTCATTAGTCTTCCCATCACTATAATAAAGACATACCCCTGTATAAACATCATGGGAATTACCTGACAGCATAGAAATCATACGTCGGGCATCATCCTTATCCTTTGGTTTTCCAAGTATTTCATCTTTATATACAACAATGGTGTCAGCGCCAATCACAAGAAGCGGAGTATTACATAAGCTGTGCCCATTATCTGCAGTTAAGTCATACACTTCCTTCGCCTTATCATGGGCAAGATTCATAACTATCTGCTGACAGTTTTGGCCTCGTTTAATCTCCTCTCCCACAGATGGACAGATTTCAAAAGGAAGTCCTGTTTTAGCCAATAATTCCTTTCTGCGTGGAGACTTTGATGCCAGGATAATTCTGTATGATAAAGCATCATTTTTCGTTAATGGATTCATTTGCTTCTACCTCTTTTAATTATTCCTGCTATTATAAGGACTACAATATTTACCACTACAATACTGGCACCTGTTGGTGCAGCGTAAAGATAAGATATTAAAAGACCTGCTATAAAGCATACAACTGATACTATTGCAGCCACGACAATTACACTTTTATAGGTTTTGCAAAGCTTCATGGAAGTCATGGACGGGAATATTATAAGACTCGATATTAGAAGTGCTCCCATCATACGCATTCCGAGAACTACAGTCACCGCTGTAAGGACAGCAAGAATCATATTGTATATTCCGGTATGAATTCCAGTGGCTTTTGAAAATGTTTCGTCAAATGTAACTGCAAATATTCTGTTATAAAACAGAAAATAAATAGTTATAACAATAACAGATAATACAATACATAAAATCATATCGGTATTATCAAGGGCTAAAATACTTCCAAACATATAATTGTATATATCCGTATTAACACCGGTTGTCATGGATATGACCATAATACCTATTGCAAGTGCCCCGCTTGAAGTCACTGCAATTCCGGCATCGCCACCCATACTGCTCTTTTCATTTATTCGAAGAAGCAAAAATGCAGTAATAACACACACCGGAATTGCCACAGCAAGAGGTGCTGCATTTAATACTGTTGCAACGGCCATGGCTCCAAATCCAACATGTGAAAGCCCATCACCAATCATTGAATATCTCTTTAATACCAGACTTACCCCTAAAAGACTTGCACACAATGACACAAGCACTCCTACAATAAGCGCCCTCATTAAAAATGAATATGAGAATATATCTGCAATTGCCTGTAACATATTACTTTTCCACCTCCGCACCAGCTTCTGTTTTTCTATTCTACTGCAAGAAATTCCTTAGCTGCTTCACTGTGTATATATTTTCCGGTTTCACCAAAAAACAGCTGTCTGTGTGACAAATGAAGTATATGAGTTGAATACTTTAAGGCTGCGTGTATGTCGTGTGAAACCATTATGACAGTTATGCCCATTTCTTTGTTTATTTTGTTAATAAGCTCATAAAGCTCAGCTGTTACAACCGGATCAAGTCCTGCCACCGGTTCATCAAGAAGTATCATTCTACTTGTTGCAAGGAGTGCCCTTGCAAGCAGCACTCTTTGCTGCTGCCCTCCCGAAAGATCCTGATAGCATCTTTTTTCAAGCCCCTTAAGACCCATCATTTCAATTTTGTCCATTGCATCCTTCTTTTCTTTTGAAGAATAAAATGTTCTAAAGCCCATACTGTTTAATTTGCCGGATATAACAACCTCAAATATACTTGCCGGGAAATTTTTCTGTATGGCAGTCTGCTGGGGAAGGTAACCTATCTCTGACGGTTTCAAACCGTCTGACAGAATTATTTTTCCTTCCATTGGATTAATAAGCTTAAGAAGTCCCTTTATAAGGGTACTTTTTCCTGCGCCGTTTTCACCAACCACGCACAGGTAATCACCGCTGTTTATGGCAAAATTAATATCTGACAATACTTTCTCGCCATCATATCCAAGAACAACATTTTCGCATGTAATAAGTGCCATTAATACAACGCCTCCTTAAGTGCCTGCTCATTTCGCCGCATTAAATCAATATAGCCTGTCCCAGCCTTAAAATCATCTGCTGATATATTATGGCAGGCGTACAATGTTGTGGTTTTCGCCTGTGTTTCCCCGGCTATGGTTTTAGCGATATTTCCATTACTAAGTTCCATTTTGAAAACCACTGGTATTTTTTCAGTTCTAACCTTATCAATAAGGAATTTTATAGTTGATGCATTAGCTTCTGTATCTGCTGAACAGCCAGGAAATGCTGCGCAGTAATCAAGACCGAATTCCTCCACAAAATATCTCATCGGAAACCTGTCACCTAATACAATAGTTTTTCTGCACCCATTATCCACAACATTTTTTATATCATTTTTAACCTGAATAAGTTCATTCCTGTATTCTTCATAATTCTTTTCAAAATAATCATGGTCTCCAGGCTGTCTGTCCGCAAGAGTTTTACATATGGCCTCTGATATGGATACTGCGTTGTCTATTGAAGTCCACACATGCTCATCATATTCTTCGTGAGCATCCTCCTTATCATGGCTGTCTGCATCTTCATGCGCATCCTCATCCTTATGTTCATGCCCTTTTTCTGCCTGCATTCCCTCTACAGTTTCTTCCTCATAAACAGTATCAATAAGATCCATCATTTTTATTACAGATATATCTCTGTCAAGGGATGAAAGAATATCCTCCACCCAGCTTTCGTTCTCGCCACCGTTATAGATGAAAAGGTCGCAGTGTTCAATCGCCATTATGTCCTGTGGAGTAGGGTCATAGGAATGGCTTTCTTCTCCCGGTGCCAAAAGCATCTTAACATTCACCCTGTCCCCACCAACATTCTTTGCAAAATCATACGGTGCATAAAGGGTTGTTACTATCTTTTGCTTACCATCATCCGCACCCTCATTTTCTGACACTGAACATCCCGTCAAAAATAATCCGCTTATACATAAAATAATGCAAAATGAAAGAGAAACTCCAAACACCCTGACTACATTTTTTCCTGTCTTGTTCAAAACATCTACTCTAAAGCTTTTTGTAATGTAAGCCTGTATTCTGTTTACAAAATGTGACTTAATAATGCATGCCTTCTTAATCATGCATAATATTTTGTTAATCATGCCTGTAATCTCCGATTCTTTAAGTTACGTCCCTGGATACTTATTTTACAAATGCAAAAATCACTTTACACATCCAAAATTAAAAAGTCAAGGAAATAGGCACAATTCAGTAAACTTTTAATGGTGTTTCACCTGGTCATTTTCTCTTTTAACAGCCATAAGAGCCATCCCCTCTTTGCCTGGCAATTTCACCTTCAGGCTTCCCCCAACCTTAGAAAGAATCCTTTCTTTCGTCATATTCCAGACATCAATAAGATATACATCATACAGATACTCATCAGGCAGATTAAAATCAGTAATTGCAGCACACTTTCGTTCAGTATACTTCAGAAACACATCATTGCCTGCACAAGCCACATACTCCTTGCCTGTAAGCATGGCTCCTCTGGCTCTTTCCCATGGAACACTTGCAACTGCAAGCCAGAAATCATTTTCCGCCCTGGACGGATCCTCATTTATCTCATCATACCTTTCCCTTGAAAATTCATAGCCGCAATATGTTAACGGCTCCGGCAGACTATCAATTATACTCTTTAAAAATGCAATGCGCTTAGGGCTTTCTCCTTTTAGGCTGCCACCCTTTGACCACCACAACGTATCATCCACATCCTTTTTTCCGGAAGTCATTGCTGCAATTGTTTCATCACTAAGATATGTCTCACCGTGGGTACAATAACCCCCCTGCACAATAGTCATCCAGAATTTGTTCACCATTTCAAATGGGGATATATTCCCCCATTCATAGGCAATGTTTCCTTCATAGCAGCACTCATCTACCATAAGCGGCTTCCTATATTTGCGAATAAAACCGCTAACCTCTTCACAGCCTTTAATCTGCAGGCACACATGAGTGGTATCCTTATTGTCAAAATCCCAGAAACCTATGCAGTTGTGATTGCTTAGAAGATGTCCATATGGGTCCATTTTAGCAGTAAATGATGCGATTTCCTCCCATTCCTCAAATGAATATTTCATAAGATCAAATTCATTTGCAATACTCCACCATATATTAGGATGTGCAGCAAGTCTTCTTATGGCATAATCCAGGTAGGTCTTCGCCTCATTAAGAGTCATATCCGCAAAGCCCCATCTGTCATATGGATGAAATAATATAAGATCACACTGTATTCCCATGCCATCAAGCTGGTCAATCCTTCTTTCAAGCTGGTTCCAGAAGGCAAAGCATGGTTTTGTAAAGTCAAATCTGCCATTTTCATCCTTTTCAAATGCAAAAAATTCAGGCTCATTGTGATTAAAATCGTAATGTTTCGGAAAAAGGCACATTCTTACCTTATTAAATGGAGCCGCTGCAAGTGTCTCCATAGTTGTATCAACAAGCTCATTTTGCTGGTGAACCAGAGCATAAACTGTAGTTCCAAAAGGATAAAACCATGTTCCGTCCTGGTACCTGAAATGAGTCTTATATGCCTTCACTATTCCGTGTCGAATATGATTTTCATCAACAGAAACTTCTATTTTCCCAAGTACCTTATTTTCACATGTAGTGTATGTATACATACCGGTTTTTTCCGGATAAAAATTAACACTGCATTCATTATCAGAAGACCTGTATGCTCTTACCTTAATACTCTCGCCGTCTTCATGGGTAAATATAAGCCATGGCTCATTTTCTCCTTCAATATATGGAAGCCCAATTTTCAAAAATCCATATCTGTATGCATGGATTGTATTCTCATTTTTCATAAACATTAACCCTTTCATTTCATATTGTCACTATGGGATCAGTTCAAGCGTAAGATTGCTCCCACCAGGAAAGCTTTGTTATTACTCACCACTTGCAGAAAGTGGAGTCTTCTCTACTGAGGAAAATTTTCTGCTTGCATCCCACAAAGTATAGTGCTATATTAACGTGTGGATGGTATTCGAAAGAAGCTGTACCGCTTAAACATTAATAATTTCACACTTTTACAGTGTTTAATCCACCACGGATATTGTACCATAAATGAGACTATTTTGCTCATATTATACTTTGTACTGATCATTACATCCCTGCGCTGGATTTTTCTTTTTTGTTTTCGTTACAGGTGTTTTCCGCCATCTTCCATTTATAGATCTTATAATTTTCAGATGAAAGGCAGGTATAAAAATGAAAAACACAGTTTCCACTTTTAAAAAAGCCAAAGAAAATAAAGAAAAATTGACTATGCTTACAGCATATGATTACTCAACTGCCCGACTCTTTGACGAAGCAGGCATCAACAGCATACTTGTAGGCGATTCCCTTGGCAATGTGATACTTGGTTATGAAGACACACTGTCAGTAACAATGGAAGATATGATACATCACAGTGCTGCTGTAGCAAGAGGAGCAAAAAATGCTCTGGTTGTATGCGATATGCCATTTATGTCATATCAGGCTTCCGTATATGATGCAGTAACCAATGCAGGCCGCCTTATGAAGGAAGGCCGTGCAAATGCAGTTAAGCTTGAAGGCGGCGAAGAGGTATGTCCACAGATTAAGGCAATTACTGAATGCGGAATACCTGTAGTTGCCCACCTTGGCCTTACACCACAGTCAATCAATGCATTTGGTGGCTACAAGGTTCAGGGCAGGGATCTTGAAGCAGCAAAGAAACTTATAGATGACGCAGTCGCTGTTGAAAAAGCAGGAGCATTTGCCCTTGTACTTGAATGTGTCCCAACAGAAATTGCCACAAAAATCACTGAAAAACTTACAATTCCTACAATCGGAATTGGAGCTGGCAACGGATGCGACGGTCAGGTACTTGTATATCAGGATATGCTTGGAATGTTCTCAGACTACACTCCAAAATTTGTAAAACAATATGCTAATGTAGGCACAATAATAAAAGACGCCGTTACAGACTACATTAATGAAGTAAATAGCGGCGCATTCCCAGACGAAACAAGATCATACAAGGCAAGCGACGACGTACTGGAAAAATTATATTAACGCGCGCCTGCTACGGCTATGGGTCCTTGTACAACTGCAAAATACAAACCCCAGGCGAAACAGTTTTTGAAATTTTGTTGTACAGAAGACACTATTGCCATATGCAGGCCCTGTGAAATCGCTGGTTCTTAATGAACAGCGAGTGAATCGAAGCTGTGAATTTAGAACCACTGCGATGAGCCGGAGCGAGAGCGCGCCTGCTATGGCTATAGGTCTTTGTACAACATACACAAAAAAAGGAGAGCAACCATGAAAATAGTACATACAGTAAAAGAAGTAAGAGAAACCATAAACAACTGGAAAAAAGAAGGCAAAACCATAGGCCTTGTCCCTACAATGGGCTACCTGCACGAAGGACACCAGAGTCTTATAAAAGCCTCTGTTGCAGGCAATGACAAAACCGTAGTAAGTGTTTTCGTTAACCCAACTCAGTTTGGTCCAAACGAAGACTATGCTTCATACCCACGTGATTTAAAAAAGGATGCCGCACTCTGCGAAGCTACTGGTGCTGACCTCATATTTAACCCTGAACCTGAAGAGATGTATCCAGATAGATTCTGCTCTTACGTTAATATAACAGGCCTTAGCGATGCCCTTTGTGGCAAATCAAGACCAATTCACTTTAAGGGAGTCTGCACTGTTGTAAGTAAGCTTTTCAATATTGTTACACCTGACAGGGCTTATTTTGGTGAAAAAGATGCCCAGCAGTTAGCCATAATAAGAAGAATGGTTAAGGATTTGAATTTCCCATTGGAAATAGTAGGCTGTCCTATTATAAGGGAAGAGGACGGACTTGCAAAAAGCTCAAGAAACACTTATCTTAATACAGAGGAAAGAAAAGCAGCCCTTATTCTTTCAAAATCAATATTCGCCGGAAAAGAAATGGTTGAAAATGGTGAAACTGATGCCAATGCAGTAGTTGCCCGCATGAAAGAAATTATTAACAGCGAACCTCTTGCTGTAATTGATTACGTTGAAATGGTTAATATGGATACAATGAAAAATATTGATACGATAGAGGGCTCAGTTCTTTGTGCCATAGCAGTAAAGATTGGTAAAACACGTCTTATTGATAACTTTATCTCAATCGAGAATACTCCCGCTTCTACAAGTGGTGAGTAATAACAAATCTTTCTCAGTGGAAGTACACTCTCCCACTGAGATAAACGCTCTGGGAGAGTGCACATTATCTGGCAGACAATTGTTTTGCAGCCACTGAAACGGAGTGTATGGTGCAGTGATTCCAAGAAGAATATGTCAGCTTACGCTAACAAAAATCACACTGCCAAAAATCACGCTGTCAAAAATCACGCCGACAAAAATCACTCACCAGATCTTGCGTGCGTTTGACTTAAATGTTTACAAATAAATTTGAAAGGAAAGACACATGACAATAACAATGTTAAGCGGAAAAATTCACCGCGCCCTTGTAGTAGAAGCTAAAGTTAATTACGTAGGAAGCATAACTGTTGATCCAGTTCTTATGGAGGCAGCAGGTATACGCGAATACGAATATGTTCAGGTTGTAGACGTAGAGAATGGAAATCGCCTTGAAACCTATACAATAGCCGGAGAACCACATTCAGGAATGATCTGCCTTAATGGTGCCGCCGCAAGATGTGTTCTTCCTGGAGATCACGTAATAATTATGAGCTATTGTAATCTTACACCTGAAGAAGCAGACAGTCATAAGCCAAAGGTTGTATTTGTTGATGAAAATAATCATATAACAAGTATTGCCTCTTATGAAAAACATGGCGCACTTGGGGATATCTAGATTGGAGGAGCCTATGTTAACGGAAAAAACCCTTGTCCTTGGAGTAACAGGAAGTATAGCTGCCTATAAAATGGCCAATGTTGCCAGCATGTTAGTTAAGCTTAATGCCGACGTACATGTCATAATGACCAAAAATGCAACTAATTTTATAAACCCTATTGCATTTGAAACCTTAACAGGTCACAAATGTCTGGTAGATACATTTGACAGAAATTTTGAATTTAATGTTGAGCACGTATCTCTTGCTGCTAAAGCTGACTTATTTTTAATTGCACCGGCTTCAGCTAACATTATCGGGAAAATTGCCTGTGGAATAGCCGATGATATGCTTTCTACAACAGTTATGGCCGCAAAATGTCCTGTTCTCCTATCTCCTGCAATGAATACAAACATGTATGAAAACCCTATTGTGCAGAGAAATCTAAACACCCTGAAGGAATATGGTTATCACATTATTGAGCCAGACTGTGGCCGCCTTGCCTGTGGTACAAGTGGAGCAGGAAAACTTCCTTCAGAGGATGTACTTGTGGATAACATCATTTACCACATAGCAAAGGAGAAAGACATGGTTGGAATAAATGTACTTGTTACAGCCGGTCCGACAAGAGAAGCCATTGATCCGGTGCGCTTTATCACCAATCATTCTACTGGAAAAATGGGCTATGCAATTGCCCGCATGGCTACACTTCGTGGTGCAAATGTCACACTTGTAAGTGGTCCTGTAAATATTGCTCCACCTTCCCACTGCAATGTAGTTAATATTGAATCTGCAAATGATATGTATAGGGAAGTCACAAAAATCAGCGATGCATGCGACATAATCATTAAATGTGCCGCTGTTGCTGACTACAGACCTGCAGTTATCCAATCCGAAAAAATCAAGAAATCTGAAGGTGAAGCATCTCTTATGCTTGAAAGGACTAATGATATATTAAAATATCTTGGTGAGCATAAAAAAGATGGTCAGCTTATATGTGGATTTTCAATGGAGACGGAAAATGTTATTGAAAATTCCAGAGCAAAGCTTACAAAAAAGAATGCAGATATGATAGCTGCCAACAGTATAAAAGATGAGGGCGCAGGTTTTGGTCATGAAACAAACCGTATCACCCTCATTACAAGTGAATCCGAAAAATCCCTGCCTCTTATGAGCAAAACAAAGGCAGCAGATATCATTCTTGATGAACTTATGAATATGAGAAATACCCAGTCATAAGTCCTACTATTTGAATTATCATACACTTACGGTGTCTTATTCCCCTTTCTGGTATCCGGTTGGGAATTTGACATCGTTTTTCTGAATATAAGCGCATACAGGGACTGTATATCCAGTGGAACAAGGGGCCAGATATAACTTTTTGATCCAATTGTAGGTGTCGTCACAACAGAAAGGATTATCAGTGCAGTACCAAATACCAGTCCCCATATTCCGAAGAATCCTGTCATTAATATAAGCAGAATGCGGAATATTCTTAACGCATCACTGAATTCACTGTTACTTATAACAAAGGTTGTAAGCAGGGTTATTGCCGCATAAAAAAGAACCTCCTCAGAAAACCACTTCATATTAACAGCCATCTCTCCTATTACAACACCACCTACAATAGATACAGGGGTTACAAGATTTTCAGGAATATGTGATGCACTGTATTCAAGCATATCAAGTCCAAATTCAGCAAACAAAACATAGCAAATAAGTCTTACCACACTTTCAAACGGCTCCCTTCCTGCATTGCCTGATAAAAAATTTAATTTTTCCATAATGTCCGGCATGTAGGCATTAAGCAGCATATAAACCGGCAGAAGGTAAACACTTATTAAAATACTTGCGAAACGCAGCATTCTAAATAGATTGCCTGTAATGGGATTTCTGTAATAATCCTCCGGGCTCTGTGAAAACTGGAAAACATTGCCCGGCAGTACTATTACAGATGGAGTATTATCCACAATTATTATCACATAGCCCTCAAAAAGATAACTGCAGGCCACGTCCGGTCTCTCTGTTACGCGAAATGATGGCATTGGATTCCATAGTCTCTTTTTAACCAGCAGTTCTTCAAGACTTTTTGATCCAAGCGTCAGACTGTCTGCTTTTATATCTGCAATTTTAGTCCTTATGGTATCCACCAGTTCATTTTTTGCAATACCCCCAATATACGCAAGGGCAACATCTGTTTTGCTGTCCTCTCCCACTGACATCATCTCAAATGTAAGCCTCGGATTACGAATGCGACGTCTTATCATATTGGCATTAAAGAGCATGGTTTCCACAAAACCATCCTTTGCACCCTTAAGAACCTTCTCATTTTCAGGCTCGCTGATACTTCTTCCCGGGTACTTTCTAAGATCAAGAACAACTGCCTCCCTGAAACCATCTACTATAATTGCTGATGGACCGCTTACAACATTTTTAACTACCTCCTCTAAACTCTTTGTCAGCAAAACCTGTCCAAAGCTCACCCTGTTTTTAAGATAGGCCTGTAAATCCTCTATTCCAAATGAATTGGCGGACGACTTATTTTCATCATTACCCACTGCCTCTCTTTGAAGATCAGACAAAATAAGCTGCATCACTTCATTGTTATACATTCCATTGATGCTTATAAAATAAGCCTTTGTTCCACCAATATATATTTCTCTCGTTATAATATCAAAGCTCTTTCCAACAGGAAGCGCCTTCTGTATCATCATAATATTTTGTTCGATATCCCTATAAAAAATACTTTCCATAATAACCCTCCCTCATTCTGATACAGTCTGATTAAGATTACTATGAAAAGTATGTGTATTAATATATTTAATTATTCAGTTACTTACATAAGGCGCCATCCCGGATGATATTTGTTCTTAAATGTGCCGTTATTAAGTTTACCCCAGCCAAGAGGATAGCCCTCAACACACAAAAGCATAAAGCCTTTACCTGAAACCTCTCCTGCTTCAAATATTATGGTTTCTCCCTTAAGATATCTGATTATTCTTTCATCATCCTTTGAAAGAGAAATGACCTTTTTATATTCGCCTTTCTTTATTGCCATTGCAAGTGCCTGGCTTGGTTCGAATCTTTTATTGAGACAGTCTCCAAGATAAAGACCATTTCTCAAAAATCTCATTCCCTTTAAACCTGATATTTTTTCAGGCATATAAAATAATCTTTCACCCTGAAGTTCAAGTCTTGTTTCATCAAGCTCCCATGAAAGATCCTTTGCAAACTCATAAAAATACTCAAGCTGCTTATGTAAAGACTTACTCTGCTTTTTGCTCTTATAGGAAAGCTCTTTACCTGCATCCGAAACCCCTTCTTTTTGCATAAGAGCCACAAAATGTCCTTCACCGTTCATTTTGTGTGGCCATATTCTTACACATTTTGCAAGATCAGGATTGCCTGAGCCCCACTCCGGACGTCCATGTTCAAATTTGTCATACCATTCTATATCAATAATCTTAAGCTCAGGACACTCACTAATGGCAAAATCTATAGCCTGCTCATCCTCCTCTGGTGAAAATGTACATGTGGAATACAAAAGCTTTCCACCCGGTTTTAACATCTTAATTGCAGGAACTAAAATTTCTTTCTGGAGTTTTGCGTAAAATGATACGCCATTAGAAAGATAACTTTTCATAACTGCCGGCTCTTTTCTGAACATTCCTTCTCCTGAACAGGGTGCATCCATAAGAATTTTGTCAAAAAAGTTTTCAAAATAATCTGCCAGTCTTGCAGGTGGCTCATTTACTATAAAAGGATTTCTTATTCCAAATAATTCTATGTTTTTAAGAAGAGCTTTTGCCCTTGAATTACTAATATCATTAGCTACCAGGACCCCGGTTCCATCTAATTTTACTCCCAGTTCTGTGGCTTTTCCTCCAGGTGCAGCACACAAATCAAGAACTGCATCATCAGGATTTATCTCCAGCCTGCTTGCCGGTGTCATGGCACTTGGCTCCTGAAGATAATACAGGCCTGCATGATAAAAAGGATGCTTGGCCGGTGAGACCTTTGCCCCATCATAAAAATAACCATTTGGAATCCATGGAATCTTCTTCACCTCAAAAGGTACAATTTTTTCAAATTCCTCATTTGAAATTTTCGAAGTATTGACACGTAATCCATACATTCTCACATTATCGTAGCTTGCAAGAAAATCCTCAAATTCGTCTCCTAAGAGATTTTCCATTTTATCGCAAAAACTTTTAGGTAAGTCCATAAATATCCTCCATTTATTTTAAATGTTCCTCTTTTAGCTTCCCTATTTCACGTAACTGAAAAATATATTGCCCGCACTGCTAAACATACTGTCGGCTGCACTATGAGAAATTGTGCTGTACTTTCCTGTAGAAGGGTCATATATTGTGACAGATGTTGTTGTATAGGATACTATTACAACAGCGTTGTATGCATCCTTCATTCCTACAACCGGCTTCTTACCACTTACAAAATAAAGCACCTCATCAAATGTACAGCCTGAAAGGTTAACCGGCTCTGCAATATATTGTCCAAGCAGATTCATAACCGGTTCACTGCTTTTTGTGATATCCTTCATATCAACATTAGCCCCTGCGGTCTTCAGCATCATATATGCACAGGTGTAGACAGAGGACTCATTTTTCTTAACCTTTACAGTATCAAGTCCTGCAACGGCACTACTTAAAAATCTTCCTCCACGTTCCCATACCACCTGGTTTTCACTATCAATAACAACTCCCTGTTCACTGTCTGCATATACAACAGCCCTGGCAGGATCTTTAAATGAATTCTTTATCTGCCCCTTTGCGAATACATAGAACTTCAGTGAATTAACACTGTCATCAATATACAAGGCCTTTTCTTCCTTAAGCACAAATATTTTCGCCTCTAAAAGTGCCGGTGCAGCCTGCATATTAAAGCCCTGTGGAAGTGACAGATATTTTTCTGTAAGCATCTTGTCAGTTACTCTTGTTGTTATCTGTGCACTTAATTTCACTTCATTCATTCTGTTAAGTATATTATCATCTGACTTTTTAACAAATGAACCTCCCTGCTTTTTAACACGCTTTAGTAAGAGGGAATTGCCATTAACAATAGCATCTGTAATATATATTTTCTTCTTTTGATAGGATTTGATGATCTGGAAATCCTTATTCAGGACATCCACCTTCACCATAGGATACATAACACTTCCATCAGCACCTATGTTTATATCGCTGACTTTACCTGTACCGTACACAACATTTGTACCCATAACGCCGGAAAGCCTTACAAAATTGCCCTCTCCTGCTTCAACAGTCTTTATATCTCCGCTTTCAAGATTCATTATACATATCTTTGTAGCAGCACCATTAACTCTGTCACTTTCCCAGACATAAGTATTGGCATCTGATATGATGGTAAAATTATTCTCATCGATTTCATCAGCTATTTCAACAAGCTTTTTGGAAACCAGATTATATGAATAGATTTTATCATCTATTGCAAAGTAATATACATCTCCACTACTAAGATAACTGTATTCTTCAAAGTTCTCCTTAAGCACCTGATAGGTTTTCTGGAATGGTACATACAAAAGCTCATCAACAGCATTTTCCGATTTTACATATTTGTATAAAAGAACTGCCACCTTGCCTTCATAATCTCCATGGGCAATATATCCATAGACAACAAAACACACATTTCCTTCTTCGTCAACGGATATTATATGGGCATCCTGCTGTCTGTAGAGCTCGTGATCATAATTATCGGTATTAACATACTCCTCGTAAATTGTGTATATTTTATTCTCAGTCATATCATACATATACACATTACCATTTCGTGAAAATGCGACCTTGGCAGCTGTATCATTTGCTACAAGCTGAACGTCCTCCGAATCTGGCATAATACCAAATTTAAGTTCGTTCTTGTTCACACTTGCAAGAGCAGCATCAAACTGGGCATCAACATTTCTTTCAAAACACAAAAGAAACATTCTGTCCTCGGTATGCTTGACCCTGTAAAATTCATTTACATAATAGGTTTCGGTTCCAATATCCGTGTCCATTGTAATGTAATAATCAAGGGATATTGCAGCCGTTTCAACATTTATTTCCCTGACAGTAGGCAACACCGCTGTTATCTCTTTTGGCTTTAACTGGCCCCATGTCACGTTTTCAAAACTGGAATTAATATTTACATGCGCATAGCTTGAATTATCTGCTGAAGCATCCGGCTCAAGATAAGATGCAAGCCCTTCATCCTTTTTCATAGTCATATTATGGATTGCAAGGGCAAAATCAATCTTCTCCTTAAGATAGCACTCAGTCTCATAATACTTAATTCTGGTATAGTAATTGATCTTTTTACTTACATCTGTAACAAGTGTTATCTTAAGGGCATACTCTGTACTGGCATTAAAATTGGTTTCAAGCTTAATTCTTGCTTTTTTCATACCATCACTGTCAGAGAAAGCCGTAATTGAGCCCGAATCAAGAAGTGACTCATCACTTACATCACGTATTTCAAAATTAAGTCTGTTCACTTTGGTAAGGTACTCATTTATAATAACGTCTACTATTTTATCTTTTCCAACAACAGTTATGGACTCCCTGACGCTGCCTGCAGGTGCATTGTTGGTATATCCAAACAGTCTGTTTGCCGATGTTCCATAGGATGCCAGACTGATTATAGGAAGTGTCTCTCCGGTATTATCAACCTTTTCATTGGACACATTCATCTGCATAACTTCTATATTATGGCCAAACAAAAATAATGCTCCCGCGAATATAATCACAAGGCCAAGAAATCTATATAAATGTTTTAACATTTCTTTGTTCCTTTCTAAACTCATTTACCTCAGGCTTATCTTTTTATTTTACAGACATTTGCAGTAAATGACAATACCTTTTGTTATTATGTGGTTTTATGGCATGTCTTTTGTGCTTATTGGATTTTGTGACAACACCTATTGTGCTTATTGGATTTTGTGACAACATCTATTGTGCTTATTAGATTTTACGGCAACATCTTTTGTGCTTATTGGATTTTACGGCAACATCTTTTGTGCTTATTGGATTTTACAACAACATCTTTTGTTATTATGGTGCCTTGCAGCTTTCATCTTTCATCTGCTATAACAGGTGTTCCAAAGATCACCTCAGTTTCCCCCCTGAGCTCATTAAAGGTAAAAAGCACCTGATAATTAATCTGCTCATTTCCCGTAAAAATGCCCTTTCCAAGCAAAGGCGAATAGCCATCTATGTAGATATTATTCTTTTCATATACTGTCTGCTTATCACTTTGTAGTATTTTTGCAAATGAAGCGGCTATCCTTTTATAGCCTCCACCAAGCATATTACCAGGAATACTCCCCTTCATCATATAATATGATTCCGGTTCGTACACATTAACATTAAATGCTTCTGAGCAGGCGTTTGTGTCATTCCCAGAATAATTGCCGGCATTTTCCGCCAAAATATATATACATAATATACAGCATATTACTGCTACTAATTTTATCTTTTTCATACTCATTACCTTCTTCCAGATTTATAGTATCAGTATTACCAAACGAAGAAAATATATACATTTTTCCATTGCCCGAAATATCATTAAGTGTTAAAATGTTTACATGATTAAAGGCTATTTTTCCTTATCTGTTTCTAATCATAATACAGCCAAAGAAAGGAAGTTAACTATGTCCGATTACATTTTAAGCTGCTGTTCAACAGCTGATATTTCACAAGAGCATTTCAAAGAACGCAATATTAACTGTGTTTATTTCAAATTCAGCCTGGATGGCACAGAATATACTGATGATTTGGGAAAAACAATACCTTTTGATGAATTTTATGAGAAAATGGCAAATGGTTCTGTTACGAAAACTTCCCAGCCAAATACTGAAGATTATATAGAGTCCTTCGAACCTTATCTTGAGGCCGGCAAAGATATTATTCACGTATGCCTGTCTTCAGGTTTGTCAGGCGCTATTAATTCTGCTAATATTGCCAAGGATATTCTTGAAGACAAGTATCCTGACAGGAAAATATTTATTGTAGATTCTCTTGGAGCATCTTCCGGATACGGACTTTTAGTTGACAATATGGCTAATTTAAGAGATTCAGGGATGACCATCGAAGATTTATACAACTGGTCAATCACCAATAGACTCTACCTTCATCACTGGTTTTTCTCCACTGACCTTACATTTTATGTAAAGGGTGGTCGAATTTCAAAAACCTCAGGTGCAATTGGTGGAATACTAGGTATATGTCCACTTCTTAACATGAACAACGAAGGAAAGCTCATACCACGTAGTAAGATCCGTACCAAGAATAAAGTAATTCATGAGATTGTCAAAATGATGGAACAGCACGCATACAAGGGACATAAGTACAACCGTAAGGTTTATATCTCCCATTCTTCATGTTATGAAGATGCAAGAAAGGTTGCTGATCTTGTTGAAGCCACCTTCCCAGAGATGAAGGACAAAGTACTTATTAACAGCATTGGCACAACCATAGGAAGTCATACCGGCCCTGGTACAGTAGCACTTTTCTTCTGGGGTGACGAACGAACCGAATAGATACAGTACGTTTATTCTCAGTCGGAGATTGTACTCCCACTGAGATAGATTTGTTATTACTCAACACTTGCAAAAGTGGAAGTCTTCCCAAGTGAAATAAAGAAAGCGCCGCTCTATAGATAAACTGTAAGTCATTTATAAAGCGACGCTGTTTTTTATTGTTTGAAACATACTGTCAGTTATATTTACTACTGTTAACTATATTGAGCAGCTTATATTGACCAACTTATATTGGCTAACTCATATTGGCTAACTCATATTAAATAACTTATGTTATGTTTTACTTATACTTACCGGCAAGATTAAGTCTGACAAGTGCTCTCTTCAGAGAAATCTCTGCTCTGTCCATGTTGATTGAGGAATCGCCTCCGCTAATTCTTCTTTCTGCACGTATCTTAGCTTCATTTGCTCTGTTGGCATCAATCTCATCAGGCCACTCACAGGCTTCTGCAAGAATTGTAACTGAATCTGGCAAAACTTCTATAAAACCACTCAAAAGAGATGCCTCCTTAACCTCATCACCCTTTGTTATTGTCATAATTCCCGGTGCAACAATAGTAGTTAAGGCAATGTGCTTTGGAAGAATTCCAATCTCTCCTTCTGATGTATTAAGCTCCACCATGTTTACATCTTCATCGAAGAATATTCTTTCCGGTGCTATTATCTTAAGTCGGAATGTATTATCATCTGCCATAATAAGTACCTCCGGAATTACTTATTGTCATATCTTGCAACAACATCATCGATACTTCCTGCATTGAGGAAATAACTTTCTGGAATATCGTCATGTTTACCATCAAGAATTTCTTTGAAACTTCTTATTGTCTCTGAAAGAGGTACATACTTACCTGAAAGACCAGTAAACTGTTCAGCAACATGGAATGGCTGTGACAGGAATCTCTGAATCTTTCTTGCTCTTGATACGAGAATCTTATCATCCTCTGACAATTCATCCATACCAAGAATTGCAATAATATCCTGTAACTCTTTATACTTCTGAAGAATCTCCTGAACTCCTCTGGCAACCTCATAATGGTCCTCACCAACAATTCTTGGATCAAGTATTCTTGATGTTGACTCAAGAGGATCAACTGCAGGATATATTCCAAGCTCAACAATTGAACGTGAAAGAACTGTTGTTGCATCCAGATGGGCAAATGTTGTAGCTGGAGCTGGGTCTGTAAGGTCATCGGCCGGTACATATACAGCCTGAACTGATGTAATAGAACCATTTCTTGTTGAAGTGATTCGCTCCTGAAGAGCACCCATCTCTGTCTGAAGTGTTGGCTGATAACCAACGGCACTTGGAACACGTCCAAGAAGCGCTGAAACCTCAGAACCCGCCTGTGTAAATCTGAAAATATTATCAATGAATAACAATACATCCTTACCAGCCTTGTCTCTGAAATACTCAGCCATAGTAAGTCCTGTAAGTCCAACTCTCATTCTTGCTCCAGGTGGCTCATTCATCTGACCAAACACCATTGTTGTTTTATCAATAACACCTGATTCAATCATTTCATAATAAAGGTCATTACCTTCTCTTGTTCGCTCACCAACTCCGGTAAATACTGAATATCCACCGTGCTCAGTTGCAATATTTGTTATAAGCTCCTGAATAAGTACAGTTTTACCAACTCCGGCACCACCGAACAATCCAATCTTACCACCCTTCTGGTAAGGGCAAAGTAAGTCAACGACCTTAATACCTGTTTCAAGAATTTCAGTCTCTGTAGACTGCTCTTCAAATGCAGGTGCTGGTCTGTGGATAGGAAGGTATTCCTCTGCTTCTGGTGCTGGCTTTTCATCAATTGCCTCACCAAGAACATTGAAAAGTCTTCCAAGAGTCTTTTCTCCAACAGGTACAGTAATTGGTCCACCAGTTGCGTATGCAGGCATTCCTCTTACAAGTCCGTCAGTAGAGCCCATAGCAATACATCTTACTGTATCATCACCAAGATGTGCAGCAACTTCCAATATAAGCTTGCCACCATCATTTGTATCAACTCTGATTGCTTCATATATTCCTGGAAGCTCATTTGCAGAAAATTTAATATCAAGTACTGCGCCGACAATCTGTGTTATCTTTCCTACACTTTCTGCCATTATTTCCTCCATTCTACCACCGTAGTGGTTAATCATTATCTCTTTAACCACATACGTGGTTCATAATTTCACTTTACTATTCTACCGCAGCTGATCCGGCAATAATCTCGGTAAGCTCCTGGGTAATAGCACCCTGTCGTGCTCTGTTATACTTAAGTTCCAGACTTGCAATCATCTCTTCTGCATTGCTTGTAGCAGAATCCATGGCCTGCATTCTGGAGCCGTTTTCGCTGGCAACAGATTCAATCATAGCACCAAATATAAGACTGTTTATATATTTTGGCACGATCATCTCAAGAGCTTCCTCAGCCTCTGGCTCATAGTTCATAAGCATATCGGTTCCAGCATCCTTTTCGTCTTCTTTCTCCTCCTTTGTTATTGGAAGAAGCTTAAGAAGTGTTGGTATCTGTGTAACCGTATTCTTATATACTGTATAAGCGATATATATCTCGCCAATCTCACCATTAACATATGCATTTATAACGTCTTCGCCAATCTGAACTACATCTGAAAATAATGGTTCATTTATAGCATCTGAATAATCAGCTTTTATCTCATAACCATACTTATGAAGTCCTGTTACACCCTTCCTACCAAGAGCATAAATCTCTGTGTTTTCAGGTGTAAAATCATCATTCTTAGTAAGGAGCTTAATTACATTGGCATTGTAACCTCCGGCAAGTCCCTTATTGGATGTAATAACTATAACGGCCTTCTTATCTGATTCATTGCCATTAAGGTATGGATGTGAGATATTTTCTGAGCCAGCAAGTATGGATTTAACCGTATTATACATATTGTTAAAATAAGGCTGTGAATTCTCAGCCCTTGTCTTGGCTTTTTGCATCTTAACCGTAGCAACAAGCTTCATGGCCTTGGTTATCTGGCCAGTACTTGTAACGCTCTCTTTACGGCGTTTAATATCTCTCATGGTAGCCATAAGCCATCCTCCTGTCCTAATTCATCAGAATTCATCAGAATCTATGCCTTAAATTCTTCGATACATTCTTTAATAGCCTTTTTAAGTACTTCCTCAGTAGCATCACTTATTACTTTTTCATCCTTGATTGCTGCTGGAATTTCAGGATATTTTGTATCAATGAACTCAAACAGTTCTTTTTCAAATCTTCCGATATCTGATGTTTCAAGTTCAAGAAGATAGTTATTAACTGCTGCATATATTATGATTACCTGATACTGTACAGGTAATGGTTTATACTGATCCTGTTTAAGGATCTCCCTGATTCTTTCACCCTGTGCGAGCTTCTGCTTTGTATCATTATCAAGATCTGAACCAAACTGTGAGAATGCTGCAAGCTCTCTGAACTGTGCAAGCTCAATACGAATAGGTCCGGCAATCTTCTTCATTGCCTTGATCTGGGCTGAACCACCAACTCGTGATACTGAAAGTCCAGCATTAACAGCAGGTCTGAAACCTGAGTTAAACATCTCAGTTTCAAGGTATATCTGACCATCTGTTATAGAAATAACATTGGTTGGGATATATGCTGAAACATCTCCTGCCTGTGTTTCAATAATTGGAAGAGCAGTAAGCGATCCTCCTCCAAGCTTATCACTAAGCTTAGCAGCTCTTTCAAGAAGTCTTGAATGAAGGTAGAATACGTCTCCAGGATATGCCTCACGTCCTGGTGGTCTACGAAGGAGTAATGCAAGTGTACGATATGCAACAGCATGCTTACTCAAATCATCATAAACAACGAGAACATCTTCTCCGTTCTCCATCCATTCCTCTCCAATTGCACATCCAGAATAAGGTGCAATATACTGAAGTGGTGCCTGCTCACTGGCAGTTGATACAACAACTGTTGTATAATCCATAGCACCATATTCTTCAAGAGTCTTAACTATTGTTGCAACAGTAGAAGCCTTCTGTCCAATTGCAACATATATACATTTTACATTCTGACCCTTCTGGTTAATTATTGTATCGATGGCAATAGCAGTCTTTCCTGTCTGTCTGTCACCGATGATAAGCTCACGCTGACCACGTCCAATTGGAACCATGGCATCGATAGCCTTAATACCTGTCTGCAAAGGAGTATCAACTGATTTTCTTGCAATAACTCCTGATGCAACTCTTTCGATTTTTCTGAATTTATCAGTTTCAATAGGTCCTTTTCCATCTATTGGCTGTCCAAGTGCATTAACTACTCTTCCAAGCATAGCATCGCCAACCGGCACCTCAACAACTCGGCCTGTTGTCTTAACAATATCACCTTCACCGATACTTGTTGAATCACCAAGCATAACAACACCAACGTTGTCTTCTTCAAGGTTAAGAACCATTCCATATATCTCGTTAGGGAATTCAAGAAGCTCACCCTGCATAGCTTTCTCAAGTCCGTGAACTCTGGCAATACCATCTGCAACCTGAATTACGGTACCAACATCTGAAACTTCAAACCCAGTACGATATTTTTTAATCTGCTCTTTAATAACAGAACTTATTTCTTCCGGTCTCAAATTCATGTTTTCGGTATGCCCTCCTTTTCATAATTTTAGTTAAGCTGAATCTTTGTAAGTGAACGCTGCATCTTCTCAATTCTGTTTTTAACACTGCTGTCAAAAACTCTGTCTCCAATACGGATAACAAGTCCACCAATAAGCTTTTCATCAACCTCATATTCCGTTTCATAATCTACAAAATCAGTAACCTGAAGAAGCCTGTCTTTAATCTGCTTCTTCTGTGCATCTGTAAGAGAAACGGCAGATGTAATATGTGCTACACCTATTTTGTTATATTCTCTGGCTCTGTCAGAAAAATAATCAAGAATACTTTCAATATCAGATGAACGTCCCTTTTCAATGGCAATATTTAAAAATCCCATCATAATATCACTTAAGCGTCCATCAAATACGTTTTTAATAAATTCCCACTTTTCTTCCTTACTTACACCATCACCTGACAACATAGTATTCATATCATCATTCTGGTGCAGTATATCAAGAAAACAATGAACCTCATCAGTTATTGCTGCCAGGTTATTCTCCGAGACAGCAAGTTCAAATAATGCATCACCATATGTTTTTGATACTAATTTTGCCATGTCTCTTCACCCATTTCATTAAGTGCAGCCTCTAACATCTTATTCTGTTCTTCTTCAGTCATTGAAGATTCAACAATTTTTTCAGCCATTAAAGATGCAACAGCAATAATTTCCTGCTTCATCTCATCCTTAGCCTTTCCTTTTTCAAGAACTGCCTCATTTTCTGCTCTCTTAATAATACGTGCAGCCTCCTCCTTTGCTTCATCAACAATCTGAGCTTCCTGCTTTTTAGCTTTCACTCTTGCCGCACTCATTATCTCATCAGTTTCAGCTTTTACATTCTTTAATTTGTTATCATATTCTTCTTTGTATTTTCCTGCTTCTTCCTTATCCTTTTTGGCGCTTTCCATGTCCTTGGCTATAAGCTCCTTACGCTTGTTGATAAGATCCCTTGCCGGGTTAAATAACAGGTATGACATAAATACAAATAATACCAGCATTGCAATAAGTACAATACATGTATCAAAAAGTGTCTGTGCATCAAGGCCGAATATTCTTTTCCAGACATTCTCCTCTGCAATCATCACAGCTACAGCTTTACTAGCTAATATGCCACTCAAGTCATTAGCCTCCTTTCATATCATTAAAGCCTTTTTAAACATTATGGCATTAATGGTTTAAGGAACATGAGAAGAAGTGCAACAGTAAATCCATAAAGACCTGTTGTCTCGGCTACGGCCTGTCCTAAAAGCATAGTTGACATGATACTTCCCTTTGCACCAGGATTACGTCCTACTGCTGATGCAGCATAACCAGCTGCGATTCCCTGTCCAACACCAGGTCCGATACCTGCGATAACAGCAAGACCTGCTCCAATTGCTGAACATCCTAATACAAATGCTTCACTTGAAATTCCACTCATAATATAAATCCTCCTTAGATTTGTTTGTTTTTACTTTAGGTTTTGTCATTAAATTTTTAAATTAAATTATAAGCTTAAAATTATCTACGTTTCATCACCTATCTGGTTTGAAACAAATACCATCGTCAGCATAGCAAATACATATGCCTGTAATGCTCCTGCGAATACATCAAGGTACGCATGCAGTGCCGCAGGCCATGCAACAGCAAGACTGACACTTCCAACTCTTAACAGTCCATATATCAATGACATCATAATAGTTCCTGAGAACATATTACCAAATAAACGAAGTGACATTGAAATTGGTGTTGATAACTCACTGATTACGTTAATTGGAAAGAATAAAAATACCGGTTCAAACAAGCTTTTTAACTTTCCTAATTTCTGATGTTTAATTCCATTGTACTGAATCATAAACCATGAAATAAGCGCCAGTGGGAATGTTACGCCAAAATCGGCTGTTGGTGGTCTCAAACCAAGTAATCCCGACAGGTTACAAAGCAGTAACAAAGCAAACAATGATCCAATATAATTGGCAAATCTAGGTCCATGCTTAGGTCCCATTGTATCTACAAGCATATTATCGACTGCTTCAACAAGAAGCTCCAGCACATTTACAAAGCCTTTAGGAGGCTTCGTCGGATCTGCCTTTTTAATTGCCCTGTTTGCAATTATGGAAAATACAATTAATATAACAAATACTATACTCAGACAAATATGAGTCGTAGTAATATACAATGTCTGTCCAAATAATTCAAACTTATGAAAACCTTCTATAAAGAAATCAAGATTAGTATCCCCACTAAGTAGTACATTCATCTAGCCTTCCTCCTTCCTCGTCTGATATATTTTTTCATAAATATATGTACAGGTCTCTGCAAATGAGCTGACAGCTTTAATGTAAACATCCCTGCCAAAACTCCCCAGGGGTTGATATAATCGCTGTAATAGCATGCTACACAAATCATAAGACCCATTACAAATATTCTTACAAATGACTGTCTGGCTCCATATCTTTTTGCCGTCTGCTCATCAAGTTCAACTATCATACTGATGCTTTTCATCATATGTGACAGCAGACCCACTGCAACAATACAGCCAGCCAGAACTCCCAGCGGGAACTTAATATATTCACCGGAACCAAGATAATTACCGGCAATTATACTTCCCACAGTGGCAAACAGGATTCCTGATAATATAATAGATATAACCATCTCATGGTAGGTCTGTTTTACTTCCTTCATCTGCTTCTCCCGCCTGTGGATCATGTAGTCTTTTAAAATATTCCTGTTCCTCATTCTCCTTCTTCAGACACTCAGCATAAAAGCCCTTCGTGATGGTATATACACTTCTTATACCCGCTGCGAATCCAAGAAAAAGAAAAATAACAGTAATATATGATGTTTCAAAATGCTTATCAAGCTTAATTCCCACAAATAAGCACAATGCAACAGGAACCATCATACTGATTCCTAACTGAAGAATCATAGATATGCCTTTTGCCACAAGAAACAAATCATTTCTCTTGTTATTCTTCCTATATGCCATAGCAATCACACCTCATTCATCCAGTTAACACATAAAATTATAATAACACACAGCAATCACTTTATCAAAGTTTTTTTGACACTTCTGCACATGCATCCATGCATTCTATAACGGCACTTCTGAAGCCTCTTTCTTCAAGAAGTCTTACAGCCTCAATTGTAGTTCCGGCAGGTGAACAAACCATATCCTTTATCTCTCCCGGATGCTTTCCTGTTTCCATTATAAGCTTTGCAGTACCGATTACTGCCTGGGTCGCAAACTTATATGCCTGTGCTCTTGGCATTCCTTCCAGAACAGCTCCATCAGCCATTGCTTCAATAAACATTGCAACGTATGCAGGTGAGCTTCCTGAAACTGCACAAACAGCGTCCATAAGGTGCTCCGGTACAACCTCAACCTCACCAAAGCTTTCAAGTATTTTCTGTGCATACTGCGCTTCAACAGGTGTAACACCTGGTCCTGGACTCATTGCTGTCATTCCGGCCCCAACAAGTGCTGGTGTATTAGGCATGGTTCTTACAAGCTTAATTTTTTTGCCAAATAATTCTGTTATTTTCTTAATATCCTGTCCTGCGACAATGGATATTATAAGCTTACTCTCATCAACTACATCAGCAATCTCCTCAGCAACAGCTGGAAGAATCTGTGGCTTTACAGCAAGCAGAAGCATCTCTGACTCAAGTACAAGTGCACAGTTATTAGTTGTTGTATTAATGCCAAATTTTTCAGCAGCTTCATTAAGTGCCGCCTCACTTTTATCAGAAGCAATAATCTCTTCAGGGGCAAATGTTTTGCTTGCAATAAGTCCTGATATTATTGCTCTTGCCATATTTCCACAGCCTATAAATCCTATTTTCATAGTATTATCTCCAATCTAAATGCAATTAGCACTTTTATAATATATACAAATTAGTCCTCTTCAATCTGTCTGATTCTGTTGATGTGTCTTTCATCATTTGAGAATTCTGTTGTAAGGAATGTATCGACGATTTTAAGTGCAAGGCCTGGTCCTACAACTCTTTCTCCCATTGTAAGTACATTGGCATCATTATGCTCTCTTGTAGCCTGTGCACTAAACACATCATGACAGAGTGCTGCTCTGATTCCCTTAAATTTATTGGCTGTAATGCCAATTCCGATTCCAGTTCCACATATAAGGATTCCTTTTTCACACTCTCCACTTAATATTGCCTTTGCAACCTTCTTTGCATAAACCGGATAATCACATGAATCCTTAGTATATGTACCAAAGTCCTTATACTCAATATTATTTTCTTCAAGGTGTTTCATAATCTCCTGTTTAAGTTCAAATCCACCATGATCACATCCTATTGCTATCATAATTTCTCCTCCGTTTCATTATCATTTTCATTATTATTTTCACGTATAAAACGCTCTTTCACAAGTTTCATAACTTCATACATGTCCTGAAAACATGCTTCATATATATCAATTTCTTCGCCATATGGGTCAAGGAACTCATCATCATTTCCAACATACTCCTTAAGAGTATACAAATCTCCTTCAAATCCAAAGTCCTCAATTATCTTAAGCTTTTCTGCAAATGTCATTGTAAGAACAAGTGGATTGCCCTGCAATTCTTCCTCATTTAACTGAATTGCTGTTTTATTGGCAGTTTCCATTCCATGATTATATAAAATCATTTCAGCTTTCTGATTGTATGGTTCCTCAAATAAAACAACAAGTCCTCTTGATACAATCTCACATCCCTTAACCTCATCCCCGCACAAATACCTGAATATGGTTTCTGCCATGGGACTTCTGCATGTATTATCTTCTCCAACAAACATTACCTTGTCATGTTTCATATACAAAATCCTCTCTCCTGGAAAACCATTAAAACAGCACACAGACATCTAATTGCGCCCTGGCCTGCTTGCCACCAGCTTACCTGCTATTAGCTTATCTGCTACCGGATGCGGATCAGTTTTGCTGACAATTTTCTCTTCGCATCCTTGCAATTCACCAAAGGCTATATCTCATCCTCATGCCCGAATTTACACATGAATGATTTTATGTCCCGCTGCTTTAACAAGTCTGTTCATTATAGCTTCTCCATGTTTTCCATTTTTAAAACTTTCAACATAAATATACTTAATACTGTAATCATCCATCTCCCTAAGAACAGCATACAGTTCCTTTGCTATTGTCTCATCATCATTTCTGTCCCCAATACAGAATACCCTACAGCCTGTATATTTGTCCTTATTATCAGTCGTTGTTATTACAGCAGTTTCACTTGCATTATGCTCACCTGCAAGATGATTAATTCTGGCAATTACATCCTCCATGGCGCCTTCAACGATTGCCATATCTCCCTTTGGAGCATAATGTCTGTACATCATTCCCGGTGCCTTAGGCTTAAGTCCCTTGCTTACTCCCTTTGTAAGTGTAGGATCTCTCTCTACATCTCCTGCAGCTTCCTCAAGCATCTCCATTGTAATAAATCCTGGTCTAAGAAGCATTGGCACATCTGAACTGACATCAATAATCGTAGACTCAAGGCCAATATCTACCTGTCCACCATCTATAACAGCATCTATTCTTCCATCAAGATCATCCATAACATGCTTGGCAGTTGTAGGACTTGGTCTTCCTGATACATTAGCACTTGGAGCTGCAATTGGCAAGCCGGACTTCCTTATGAATTCTCTTGCCACCTTATGCGAAGGCATTCTTACAGCAACTGTATCAAGCCCTCCTGTAGTTTTATATGGTACAAGGTCACTCTTTTTAAATATCATGGTAAGAGGTCCTGGCCAATATAGTTTTGCAAGTTTTTTTGCTATATCCGGAATTTCCTTAACAAGTGGCTCAAGCTCGCTCATATCTGCTATATGCACTATAAGGGGATTATCCGATGGTCTTCCCTTTGCTGAATATATTTTCATGGAAGCCTTATCATCGAGGGCATTGCCCCCCAGTCCATAAACAGTTTCCGTAGGAAATGCAACAAGTCCACCATTTTTTATAATTCCGGCACACTCTTCAATCTTTTTAATATCACCTTCATCATTAATATCATTAACAACAAAAAGCTTTGTATCCATATTATTATCACCTCTGTTTATCAATCAGCTGTCAAATAACTGGCATCTCTTTTCTTAGGATTACTGTTTTAAAAATTATCCTCAGATTATTTTTCTCCTATCCGATACATAATACACTATTTCAATAAAATAGTCCACAGTTATATCTTTATAGAATTCATATTGACTTAATTTTTACATAGTTTATTCGAATAAATCCGATTTTTTCTAATACTCTATAATAAGCACTTCTTCAAGGAAATAATCATGTTCACTCTGAAAATACATTCATTAAAGCATGGTAGATTTTGCATTATTCTGCCTTTCATGACTTTCATGGTAATAATACTTGGAATTTTGTCTGTTTTCCAGACAAATATTGCTATATTCAATCACACCCACCCTTCAAAAAATTCCACCATTACAGTTGCTATTGATGCAGGACATGGTGGATATGACCCAGGCAAAGTTGGAAAAGACATCAATGCAAATCAGATTCTTGAAAAAGATATTAATCTAAATATAAGTCTTTTGTTAAAGGAATGTCTTGAATCATCAGGCTTTAATACAATAATGACCCGTGAAACAGATACAGCACTTTACGATGCTGGCTGTCACAGCAAAAAAACCAGCGATTTGAATAACCGCATAAAAATCATTGAAGACGGCAATGCGGATATAGCAATATGTATTCATCAAAACAGTTTTCCTGACAGTACAGTAAGGGGTTCCCAGGTATTTTATTATAATAGCACTTACCCTGACGATACTCCGTCAAAAAAGCTTGCAGATACACTTCAAAATGCACTCGTTGCCAGACTAAATGATGGCAACAAGCGAACCGCAAAGGCAAATAACAGCTATTACATGTTAAAAAACACTTCATGCCCAACAGTAATAATAGAATGTGGTTTTCTCAGCTGTCCCTCCGAATGTGCACTTTTAAACTCCAAAGAATATCAAATGCAGATTGCAAAAGCAATCTGCATAGGAATAAACAATTATATAGTTGATTGTAATTAATTATGATTAATACTGTACAATTAATCATTTAATATATTTTGATACTTCATTCCACACTGCTCTCTTTTCAAGGCCAAGTTTCCAGAAGGCAACATTTGACAAGCCATTAGAAGTAATGGACTTCAGTTTTTCTCCCAGGGATTTTTCGTCTTCAAGCCATATTTTATTCTTTGCACCATCCTCATCATATTCAGCATAGTACTGAGCTGTTTCGTCATTCCAGGATGGTGTAAGACCTCTGTCCCTGAGAAGCTTTTCCGCATTCTCCATTGAATATGTTGCACACTCTAAACTCTGTTTATCTGTGCCCTCATTCTTAACAGTCCAAAGTCTTGTGTAGAATGGAAGCGCCATAACAACCTGCTTTGCATCAACCTTTTCCACAATATTTTTGCAGGCACTATCCACATAGTTAATTGAAGATACTGAACCGGCTTCATCACTTCCTGAGTAATGTTCATCATATGCCATAATTATAATATAATCAGCATATTTTCCCTGTTCCTCATAATTATAATATTCTCTGTAGCTTACAGGAACATAGTTATCTATTGAAAGAACAATACCATTATTCTTGCACTTAACAGACATTTCACGTACAAACTGAATAAAACTTTCAGCCCCATCCTGTTTGATTTTCTCAAAATCAAGATTAATACCGTCAAGCTCAAATTCAATAGCAAGACTCAATAATTTATTTTCAAGTTTCTCCCTGGTCTCCATATTTCCAAGAAGAACGGTCATATCTACCTCTTCACTAAAATCATCGCAAAGTCCCCAGACTTCAACCCCTGCCGCATGTGCTCTCTCCACATATCTTTCACTGGCAATAGACTTCACACTTCCATTATTATCGGTGATTTTAAACCATGTTGGAGATATGGTATTAACACCCTTTGTCTCATTCAGAACCTTAAGAACACTCTCATTGGCAACCTGGCTTGTAACCTGATGCCATGCAAGACATATATTGTAATCCTTCAGATTATGTGTATATTCAGGTTCAGTATAATCTGACACAAATTTTTCGTAAGAACTTTCTTCAATCTTTTTGTTACTTATATAACCAACAACACCATCAATTGTTATAACCTTGCTGAATCCATTTTTAATCTGCTCATCCATTCCAACACAGATTAACTTATCTCCCTGTGCAACATCTGCAATAATCGGGCTCTTAATATTGTCTTCATATCTTATTACAGTTTTCTTCTTGACAGTAGTTGTCAACTCATTATCATCCCATTTGTAATTAATAATGACTCTGTTAGGTTTCTCATAAAATGAATACGTTATATTGCTGTATTCCTTAACAAAAGGCACTGCGACATATGGTTGGTCATTAATCATTCTGACAGGAATATAGTCCATTGTTTTTGATGCCTTGTTAGACTGATATTCAGCCGTATCAGGCGTAAACTTCATAACTGCATCAGTTGTTGTATATATCATCACACCAGGATTTTGCTCCCAGTAAAATCTCTTATTAAATCTTTCCTTCACAAGAGAGTACTTCACATATGGCACCCCATCATAACAATATCCCTTCTCTTCTGAATACTCATCCTGCAAAAGAATTGCCATCTCATCGCCACTTACGTCAAAGCACTCATCAAGAGGCTTTCTCTCCTTGTTTGGCGAAAATTTATAGACTAACAGGGCAGATATAACTGCGACTGCAATTACTGCCACGCTTATAATAATTAACTTAATCCGTTTGGACATAACAATACTTCCTTCCCACATATATATTATGATTGCAGTAACATACTAAAAGCTTTCATATGACTATAGCCACATACTGCAACCTATGACTAAACGGATTATATCATACATGCCGGCAAATTAAAACCACACGCCGACATTTTTTTACATATTCCTGATCATGCGCATCATACGGATACTGCTCAAATCATCACATATCTGTATATAATACTTGTAAACAAGGGATATTCCCAAATAGTACAAATTGCTGTGGGAACAAAGCTTTATCAATGTAATTGTGGGACTTATCCCTTATTTACTGTGTTTCGCATTTGCAATGCAATTTCAAATTTCATGTTCATCAACAAAAAATATATTACTTATATTACTATTAAAAAAATACTTATATAGCTAAACATTTCACAAAATCATTCTTTTCCTACGGCAAAGTGCATTGTGGTGTATATAATCCATAGGAATCAAAATTTCATCTCCCTTCATATAATATTACTATACAGCCGTGCCTCATAAAAATAATTTCATAGCTTATACGTTTTATGTTCATTTCATTTTATGGGATTAGATTAAAATAATGGCTTGACTTTTATATAGAATTACTCACTTCGAAAATTCTGGAACAACCCTTAAACAGGTTTAGAAAAAGTCCATTAGATATAATATAACGCCTCCTTTCTAAAGAGGCACCTCTGTAAGATGTCACTCATTATACATGATTGGATTTGTGTTATCAATTGACTTAATAGACTAATAATTTTTGTTTTTTTATGCATTTTAGATATTGTTTTTTGTAAATAATCCTTATCAAGTGCAATATTGCATCAAATTATTTTTTTATTTTGTAAATGTTTCACAAATCATCTTTAACGCTATTGACTTTATAGGCATAATACTTTATACTGTCATGCACGAAAAAATTATGATATCAAGTCACAGACTCCAAGAGAGTCCTAATATCATTTGAAAGGAGTGGCTGTCATGAAAATTGAAAAAATCAGTGAAAACCAGATTCGCTGCACATTAAGTCGCGAGGATCTGGCCAGCAGACAACTTAAGATTAGTGAACTTGCATATGGAACAGAAAAAGCTAAGGCTTTGTTCAGAGATATGATGCAGCAGGCTTCTTTTGAATTTGGTTTTGAGGCAGGAGACATTCCAATTATGGTTGAGGCAATTCCTACTTCACCCGAAACTCTTGTCCTTATCATAACTAAGATTGAGGATCCTGATGAATTGGATACACGTTTTTCAAGCTTTTCGACTGATGTTGAGTCCAAGTCTGATGATGAACCTGAGAGTTTTGCCAATACATTATTTGACCATGTATCAAAGCAGCTTGAAGCACAAATTGCAGACGAAGATGATTCAGATGAGCCTTCAATAATACCTGATACAGATTTTGAAGATCATTCAGATAACAAAGTAGACGTTAAAGCTTCTGAAAAAGATACATCCGTCGCTTCAGGAGACAAAAAGATGAATATCACAAAAATCTTTGGTTTCTCATCACTGGATGAGACTATATGTTTTGCAAAGAATATTGCATCCGTTTACCACGGTAGCAATACACTTTACAAAGATACGGACTTTTCCGAATATCTTCTTGTAATGAAGAATAATACTCATACGAATGAAGAATTCAATATGATATGCAATATTGCATCAGAATATGGTTCTTCCATTAATACAACATATGCTACACCAACCCACTACAAGGAGCATCTTGATGTTATTATATCCGACAATGCCCTTGACGTACTTGCAAACCTTTAATTATATGATTGAAGGCTTTTAATCTATAGGTGTTTGTTATTTTGTGTTTGATATTTCAAGTTATTTATTTTGAGTTATTCATTTTGCATAATATAATATAAAAGAAGCTGGTGGCACACTGTGTGCTACCGGCTTCTTTTATATGTCTGACTATATATCACTAATGTTAATAATTACTAATTACTAACTAATCAGCAATTCTCATCAAAAATTATTTTTCCTTATTAGCAAGATATTCATTAATCTGGTCTACAAGAGGCTCAACCTCAATTCCATGAACAAGTGCTGCCTGCTCTAATGTTTCTCCCTGTGCTGATGGACATCCGATGCAATGCATACCTGCTGCCATAAGAATTGGAGCTATTGTAGCATCAATTCCAAGAATTTCACCCATTGTCATATCGCCATTAACTGTATTCATAACTATAGTCCTCCTATTTTTTGTGGTTTAAACAAGTATAGCCTATCATTATAAAACAGTCAAGTCCACAAAACTTTCCTTTGATTACAGCTCAAAATACTCTTACAATACTTTCCTTTTTTACCTTATTTTTTTATATTGAAAGCACTTGTTTTTTATGAAGTTGTGTATTATCATATACCTATATTTATTAAGGAGGATTATTCAGATGGCATACAAAATTACAGATACATGTGTAAGCTGTGGAGCTTGTGCTGATCAGTGTCCAGTAGGCGCTATCACAGAAGGAGATACACAGTACGTTATCAACGAATCAGAATGTCTTGAATGTGGAGCTTGTGCTGATGCATGTCCAACAGGCGCTATCCAGGGCTAATTAGTAAGCATTTGATTCAAAATGAACATAAGAAGGGGATGTGAAAAAACTCGATTGAGTTTTTTCGCATCTCCCTTTTTGTACCTGTTGTGTATAAATGACTGAAATCATGCGCAAAGAAAGCGCACTTCCCCTACCCCATAGAAATTCTTTTTTTGAATCTATGCGGCAGTTCTGTTTCTCATCTTTTTTTTCTGATATTTATATAGATTGTGGCCTATCGCCACGAGTAAAACTTCCAGTTTGACTGAATGAATACCTCTTCGGACAATTCTCTTGTACCAACGGTCGTTTTTCATAATTCCGAAAGTGCCTTCTGCTTGTATCGAACGGTTCATTCGTAATAACGCACCGTGGATGCTTTCCAGGTTTTCGATTACTTCCTGATGCATGGAAGTTAATTCCTGATTGATCCGAACGGTTCGATTCTTATCTGTCTTCTTACATTTCTCTGCATATGGACATCCACTACAGTCTTCGCATTCATACAATTCTTCCTTACGTCCGTATTGATTTCCCCTCACATTTTTTCTGTATAAAAAATGGAATGCTTTATCGTTAGGACATCTCATGACACCTTGCTCATCAATTCTGAAGTTAACTGCACGAAATGGATCTTCATGATATTTCTGATCCTTGGTTTCCTTTTTAAACATTGGAAATTTCATATACTTTTCAATTCCGTTCTGTTCACAGAAAATATAATTGTTGTATGAGCCATATCCAGCATCTGCCACAGGATATTTGGGATAGAATCCATAAGTTTGTTTGAAGTGCTCCATCAAAGGAACGAAACAATCCATATCCGAACGATAATGGTTCACGTCAACAACTGCAATATATTCATCTGCTACACCAATCTGTACATTATATGCTGGCAGAAGCTGATCATTGCCCATGTAATCCGTTTTGATACGCATAAAGGTAGCTGAGTTATCTGTTTTAGAGTAACTGTTTCGATTAGGACCACAGATTTCAATTTTTTGTATGTATTCTTGAAGTTTCTGACAGAAAGTAGTCAAGTGTTCATAATGACGCTGTTCTTTGGATTTTCGCTTTCCACTTCCGTAAACAAATGTACTTGAATCCAATTCCCATAAAAGTACTAGCTGCTCAACGATTTGATTCAGATAATCTGGTACATACTCGGGATTTGTTGTGATCTGCACCCCGCTCCATGCGATTTCTGCATTAATCTCCTCAATCTCCGCAGTGATTTTTTCATAAAGCTTGTAACGGAACTTTTCGGTAGCCTTCTTCCATACCCAGGTATACTTGTTTGCGTTTACTTCAAACTTGGAGCCGTCGATGTAGAGATGTTGCAGATCTACATGCTCATCGTTAAAGATAGCATGATTGATGTCGTTAAAAATGTTTTCAATCTTATCTTGAAGTATTTCATTGATGAAATATCCAAAGGTTCTGTATGACGGAGTCTGGTGATCCATGAGATACATGAACCTGATATTAACTTTGCAGTTGTCTTCCAGTTCTCTCAGAGAGCAGTAGCCGCTAGTCATAAATCCGAAAAGTACTGTTTTTAACATGTTGACTGGATTATATCTGAGTCGTCCGGTTGTGTACTCCGGAATATCCGTCAGATACTTGTTTAAATCGATTCCTCCCATCAATCTGTCAAATGTTAAAACAGGATCCAGCAGATCCAAACAATCTGAAAGAAATAGTGGTAAATATCCTTGTTTTGAATTACAATAATTATTGTGTAAAGTTTTCATCGCAAGTTAATTTTACCACAAAAATAGGACCTTTCGCATGAACGAATGGTCCTATTTCTTTTATGGACTTATTTCACAGCCCCTTTGTTTTAGCCATTTTATTTTCAACTATTTTAATCTAAACTATTTTAATCTCAAATATTTTAATCTAATAAAATATATCTCTTATAAAATAAGTCACCTAAATATACTATTTAAGAAGACGCTCTATAAGTTCCCCTCTTTGTTTCTCATAACCTGGTTTTCCAAGAAGGGCAAACATATTGGTCTTATAATTCTCAACTCCAGGCTGATTAAATGGATTAACTCCTATCATATAACCACTGACTCCACATGCAAACATAAAGAAATAGAATAATCTTCCAAGTGACCTCTCTGTTCTGTCAGGAACCTTGATAACAAGGTTAGGAACTCCACCATCTGTATGAGCCAACTGTGAACCCTTCATAGCATTCTTATTAATGAAATCAAGAGCCTCTCCACCAATATAATTAAGTCCGTCAATATCTCCCTCTTCTTCCTCAATTATAATATCTGATGTATTATTAAGCATCTCTATAACTGTTTCAAACATTATTCTTGGTCCCTGCTGTACAAACTGACCCTGTGAATGAAGGTCTGTTGTAAAGTCCATGGCAGCCGGGAACAGCCCCTTGCCATCTTTTCCTTCACTTTCTGCATAAAGCTGCTTCCACCATTCAGCTATGTAATGAAATGCAGGTTCATAATTTGCAAGAACTTCTATAACTTTTCCCTTATTATATAAAATATTTCTTGTAACAGCATACATCATTGCACTGTTCTGATGATATGAATTATATAAGCACTGTTCTCTCATCTCTGCAGCACCAAGCATAATTTCTTCAATATTAGCTCCGCTTACTGCTATTGGCAGCAAACCAACTGCACTTAGTACAGAAAATCTTCCCCCTATATCATCCGGAACAACAAATGTTTTATAACCCTCTTTATCAGCAAGGCTCTTAAGAGCACCCTTATGCTTATCTGTAGTCGCATATATTCTTCGAGCAGCTTCTTCCTTACCGTACTTTTCTTCCATAAGCTTTCTAAGAACACGGAAAGAAATAGCAGGTTCAGTAGTAGTACCTGACTTACTGATAACGTTAAGACATATTTCTTTATCTTTAATAATCTCAATGAGATGATGAAGATATGTCTCACTCATATTATGTCCTGCATAGTATATCTCAGGAGTCTTTCTCTTATCCTTAGGAAGGCTGTTATAAAATGTATGGTTCAAAAATTCTATGGCTGCTCTTGCCCCAAGATATGAACCACCAATTCCAATTACAACAAACACATCACACTTAGACCATATCTCTTTTGCAGTTTCCCTTATACATTCAAATTCCTTATTGTCAAACTTAATAGGCTGATCAATCCATCCAAGGAATCCATTGCCTTCCCCACTTCTTGAAAGTAAAGTTTCCTTAGCTTTTTCTGCTCTGGTTCTCATCTCTTCTATTTCGCTGTCGCTTATAAATTCAGATGCCAGAGAATAATCAAACAATAATTCTCTCATAAACACTTTCTCCATTCACCGCGTATAAACACGGAAATTGTACATTAATCATCCCAAATACTCTTCAAGTATATCACTTAACACCTTCTCTTCGTCTTTGTTAAGATTAATATTACTGCTTACATTTTCTGCACATATATTACTATCCGGCTTAGTTTGCATAGCCGTCATAAGTTCCTTCAGTCCATCATCTATACGATTCGCTGTTTCAATCATATTAACCGATGCGCCATTCCCCTTTGTCTCAAGTCTTACCCTAAAACTATTTTCAAAATATTCGCACAAATTAACATGTAATATTTCAATGCTTTTTTTAATGTTAAAAACCATATCAACTATAACCGGAACAAGTGCTATAGCAATTCCATATAGTACATATGTAGCCACACTAACCAATTTGCCATCATCAGAATATACTATCCATGTTTTATAAGCACAGGCAGTAAGTCCCGCCAGCACGCAAAACATTAAAATCGATTCCCATGTGGCAAGTCTCATACCAAGGGTCCTGATATTTAAAATATGCTTGCAGGTAAACATGTCTGTATCATTCATACACTGGCTTTTGTAAAACTCTTCCTCATACGCATTCTTAATACGCTTCAATGTCCTTACTTTAGTCTTGCTCATGTTAAATGAGCTATAAGCAAGTCTTTTGTAATTAATTGCTATTATACTCTTTATTGATAAAATCAACAAGCCTGATATTAGCATAAAATATAAAATCATGGAAAACACCTCCCGCTTTTTATGAGATCTTACATCTCCTCTCGGCTTATAGATTATCACAAAAAGCTATTGTTTTCCATATATTTCCATCTATTAATTTCGACAATATATCCCATAATCTCATGTATCTGACATATAGAGACTATCTATAATGTTCAGGAGCTATATTGTTCTGCAACTATAACGTTCAACACCTATAATGTTCAACAACCAGGTGGTTCATGGCATAAATACCGTCATTATCATCATTTAATTCTATATAGCTTAAGCATACTGATCAATAAGATTAGTAATTATACTGATTGAATCAGCCTGACTGTTTTCTTTCATTTTCTGAATATAAGTATCTCTTTCAGCATAAAGAGCATCAATTTCCTCAATAAGTCTTGATGTAGTCAGTTCTTCTTCCTTAGTAACCCTGCTAAAGCCCTGTCTCTCAAATGACTCGGCATTAAGCTCCTGATCACCTCTGCTTGAGGCAGCTGGAAGTGGTATAAGAAGATTTGGCTTATTAAGGGCAAGTATTTCACATATAGCATTAGCACCAGCTCTTGAAACAATCAGATCTGCCGCTGCCATAAGGTCAGCCATTTCCTTTTTGATATATTCGAACTGTCTGTAGCCTTCCACATCTTTAAGGCTTTCATCCACCTTTCCCTTACCACAAAGATGTACTACCTGATACTTAGTCAAAAGATCAGGAAGAGCATCTCTTATGAGAACATTAATTGCAGCTGCTCCAAGACTTCCACCTACCACCATAAGTACCGGCTTATTGGCAGTGAAACCAAGGAAATCAAGTCCGGCAATCTTATTACCGCTAAACATCTCTTTACGTATTGGAGTTCCTGTAACAACAGCCTTGTCATGTCCAATTCCATTAGCTGCTTCAGGGAAATTAGTACACACCTTAACCGCATGTGGAATACATATTTTATTGGCAAGTCCCGGTGTCATATCAGACTCATGTATAATACATGGAACCTTACATTTGTCGGCAGCAATAACAACAGGCACAGTCACGAAACCACCTTTAGAAAAAACTACATCAGGCTTTATATCCTTAATGATTGCCTTTGCCTCCTGAAATCCTTTGAGGACCCTGAAAGGGTCTGTAAAATTCTTTACGTCAAAGTATCTTCTGAGTTTACCTGAAGAAATACCATAATATTTTATGGACTTATCCTCTTCAATAAGTTGTTTTTCAATACCTGTCTTAGAACCTATGTAATGTATCTCATAGCCTCTTTTCTTAAGTTCAGGTATAAGTGCAATGTTAGGTGTAACATGTCCGGCGGTTCCTCCGCCTGTTAAAATTATCTTTTTCATTATTATAATTCCTTCTTTATTTCTTCAAATACCTTGTCAAGATCAAAATCATCATGCTGTTTCCATGTTATATTAACTGTATCATCCTTATATCTTGGAATAACATGAACGTGAAGATGAAAGACAGTCTGTCCGGCCACTTCACCATTATTCTGCAATATGTTAATTCCGTCACAGTTAAATACTTTCTTTAAGGCAGTAGCAATCTTTTTGGCAACTTTCATTGCCCCTGCATATACCTCTTCGTCAGCTTCAAATACATTAGCCACATGATGCTTAGGTAATATTATCACATGTCCCCTGCTTGCAGGCGAAACATCAAGAATTGCCTTGTAATCATCATCTTCATACACTGTTCTTGATGGTATGTCTCCTTTTATAATTTTGCAAAAAATGCAATCATCATTTAATACATGTTCCATATCCATTTCCATCCTTTCAACATTATTTGGAATGTTTATGCACTCTTTGTGCAATTGTACATTATCCTAAAATCTGTCACTTCTTAAGTTCCTTCGATGGCAGATACATAATTGTCATAATAATCAGACCAACAAAAAAGCCAGCCATATGAGCATAATTATCAACTTGGTAACTTTTACTTCCACTAAATATTGTAACAAGCAGGAAAAAAATTATCTGAAAAAATCCAACATTCTTGAATCTTTCCCTGTTCAATATTAAAAGTACTGTCAGTGCTCCAATAAGTCCAAATATTGCTCCTGAGGCTCCGGCAGAAACACAGGGTTCACCAAGATAATTATATACATTCATTGAAATAAATCCTGCCAAAACACCTGACACCATGTATATTGTTACAAAGCGCCACTTTTTTATATAGTTTTCTATATAGTAGCCCACCAAAATCAAAGCAACCATATTACTTGACAGATGATCATATCCAAAATGCATAAAAAAATGAGTTATCAGTCTGTAATACTGCCCCTGTGTAACCGTTTCATGATAACTGAGTGCACCATGTCGAAGCATAAACATAGTATCCTCAGTAGAACCAGCAATCTCAAGATAAAAAAAGACAGCAACATTAATTATTATCAAAATTATCGTAACTAAAGGTACATTATTTGTCTTTTTCATACGCACCAGAGTTCTGCCATGATCTTTCCCTTTTTTCTCGGCAAGACCAATCCTGTTCTGACTAATTGTGGACATAATAACAATCTCTGCGCCTGCAAAGTGCGATGGAGAACCCTCAACTCTCATAACATTATTACTGCGTGGATCAAATATCCAACAAGGTATCTCCCTTATTGTATTAATGATCTGATTAGGATCAATAGTATACACAATCTGCAGTAGTTTTACCTGCATGTCCGGATATCTTTCAGGTAGCGAACACATCACAAAGTCATCTACAACTTTTTTATATTCATCATATGAAAGTGCCTTAACATCCACTCTCTGACTTGCAACAATAACATGAAGAATCCCTTCATACCTTCTGCATGCAAAAAAAACGGAATCCTCACCCTTAAATTGAAATGTATCAACGTCAAAACCTGCTGCTATAAAATTATCTCTGATTTTATCAAACAGATATATTCCCAAGACTTCACCTCATACACATAAACTACACTAAATCAAATTACATTATACAATTTTTGTCCACATTTTGCAACTTGACATGCTATCAAATTCAATTCATACTATAAAACAAATGCCTGTACGAGAGGAGATTTTATATGGCTATTATTAAGATTAACATAATAATTCGAAAAAGCTGCGAACACGACTGTGAACCCGAGAAACATTCTGTTATGTATGATACAGGTCTTAATCTCTCCCTTTCAGATATACTTATTAAAAACAATATTATTGTTAATACTCCCTGTGGAGGCAATGGTCTCTGTGGCAAATGTAATGTAGTTATAAATGGTGCAAGCATTAAATCCTGCACTTATTTTCCCTGCGATTCTGACAATAACATATGTATTGAGCTTCCCGAAGAATCTCTTATATCATATGACAATACAATAAATGATTCAGATTCATTTTCATCAACAAGTGAGCTTAATTCGGAAATATCCAAAAATGTTGAATGTCACTCAAAAAAAATAGCTGTTGATATTGGTTCAACATCAATCACAATGTGTATAACAGATTCTAACAAGGTAATTGATACACTCACTTTTTTGAATCCAACAGCTTCATATGGAGCCGATGTGGTTTCCCGCATCCAGGCCTCCATAAATGGCAAAAAAGAAGCTCTGCAGGCTTCACTTATTAATGGTCTTACCACTAATCTTAAGCGCATAACTTCAAAAAACAGATTAAATATAACAGAATTCACCGATATTTATATTGCATGTAATTCTACAATGGAACATCTTTTGTATGGTCTTGACTGCAAAGGACTTTCTTCATATCCTTTCACTCTTTCAAAAGCCGAAAAAGATCTCTACATTCTTGGTTTGAAGGTTGTTACTTTCCCACATTTCAGTGCCTTTGTCGGTGGCGATATAATGTCTGGACTGTACTATATTGATGATAATGAACCCTACATCCTTCTCGATCTTGGAACCAATGCTGAAATGGCTCTATATAATAAAGGAACCTATTATGTGACGTCAGCCTCTGCGGGTCCTGCCTTTGAAGGAACCTCCATATCATGTGGATGTTCATATGTCCCGGGAGCAATAAATAATATTTCAGTTTCTCCCGCAAAAGCCTCCTCATTCAGATGCACATATAATACCATAGACAATAAGCTCCCTACAGGAATATGCGGAAGCGGAATTGTTATGCTTTATTCTGAATTAATAAGGCTTGGAATCGTAGACAATTACGGAACCTTATGTGACAATTATATTGACATTGGGTTTCCGGTTGCCAATACTCCTGTCGGACAATTAACTATTACCCAGAATGACATCCGTCAGCTTATACTTGCCCTTGCCGCCATAAAGAGCGGCCTGCAGATTCTTCTTGAAAAAAGTGGCTGCAATCCCCGGAACATAAAGAAAATATATATTTCCGGAAGTTTTGGCAAGGCTCTGAATACAGATATACTAAGTAATATTAATATGTTTCCTGATGAGCTTCTTAAAGGTACAGACATATGTTTCAGCGGTAACACCTCCTTAAAGGGTGCAATAAAATACAGCATGTCTCACGATTCTGAAAATGATGCCACAAAGCTTCAAAATATCATTTCTAATTGTCAGGAAATTCATCTTGCCAATGAAGAAACCTTTGAAAAAATATTTATTGGGAATATGGTAAGGTAAAGTCATGTAGGCTCTGACCTACTTGCTTTTCACTGTTTCCATGGTTCTTATAAGATTACAGGGATTGTATTTCATCCTATCCGCCTGGTAACTGTAGTTTTCGAAATCCTTTACAAGGCCAGACACTACCGGAATTGACACCTTAAGCTCAGCCTCCACCATTATCCGGTACCTGCTTTTGCATTCTTCTACCTTTACCCTGCTGACACGATACAAAAACATTCTTTTTTGCAATTTTTCACTTATTTTATTTTCAATTGAACTTATGGTATCTGAATTCAGATTTTCATATATACCATATTCCTCTGTGTTATCACATACACTTAATTCTTCCAAAGACATATCTGACATAATATTTATAACTCCCCTGTCATATGAAAAAAATAATATATATACAAATGAACAGACAATAACAATCACAATAGGTATTATATATGTTGCCTCTATAGTTGCATTTGCTGACAAATTAATCCCTCCTCACACCTCATCATTCATCACTTCCACATTTACTGCACATTTTCACCTTCTTAAGAACCGATAATTTTATCGGATAGGCATTCTTTGCAATAACACTACATGCTAAATCTGCGTGATATCTTGTTCCGTATTCAGTAACGTAATACATGTTTTGTTCTTCTTTAACACATTTTCTGCAAGGATAATATTTTCCTCCAGAAGTGTTACGCCTGCTCCCAATAGAATTACCCTCAACTGATATAATGCTGCTTTTTATATAAGTGCATCCACTACTTTTATGGGCCACACTACCATTAGGAGTCATATACACTATCTCATCCTCATCTCCATCTTCAAGTTTATCCACACCTATAAATTTTCTTGTCACACACTGCTGCATTAAAATTGGTTTTAAAACCCTGGGAATCATAATAGTCGAGGACATAACATACGGCATTTTAAGTACAATATCATCATTTTCATTTTGAGCATCTACATTTTTATCCTTTATGTAACCTCCTATGCTTACAATTCTTGCAGTCTCTGATAATCTGAGCTGAATCACCTCTGCTTTTTGAAACCATACAACAATACCTATAAGTGTTACAATACATAAGATAAATAATGGAACTACCAGGGACGCTTCCACCGTAAGTGACCCCTCTTTCTTTCTCATATACACCCTTTTCATATACATTTCCCCATTGCTGTTCTATATTCTTACTTCTTTATTTTTCGCTTTTACAACTTCACTTTTACTTTTTTGTTTCTATATTTTTTTATATTTTCTATTTTTACTATGTTACAGCTAAAAAGGGGCGTAATGACGTGGCTGTTAGCCGATTGGCTGTTTGATGTTCCTTACGAAGATATACATAATTGATTATATTTATTGAAAGAATTACGCCCCTTATTAGCTATAACATAATTAATGAGTGATTACTGATTAGAGTCGAACGCACGTGAAACCTGGTTCGTAATTCTAGTCAGCGTAAGCTGATATATTCTTCTCAGAATCACCAGCTGACTACTGGTATGCAAAATATGTATACCCTGCACTTTCGTATGGTTTATCACAATATATACATACCTTTGCCCCATAAATGCATTTAAGAAAGGTGAACCTTTTACTGTAGTTCTTTTTGATGTTAAACTGAATCAGATCCATTGCTCTACATGTTGTGATATCAATATTTTTTGCCATAAGCATCATCTGCAGATACTCCGTATAACCAAGAAAAGAACCATTTCCAGTATTATCACTATATTGGTTAACCTTATTTTCTATGTACTCTTTTCCAAACAAGCATAAATCCTTATAGGCAACATTCATATTTGATGCTGTTTTTATGGGATTGATTTTCTTTCCTGCCAACAGATAAGCTGTATCCACACAGGCCTCCTCATATGCCCACCCCGCAAGAATTCCATACTGGACACATCTTATAAGTGCATCCATACCGGTAAAGCCTACCAAAGCTGCAGCTGTTGCATATGCAAGTCCACTACTGTTGCTGTCGCTAACAAGATATACAAGAGATACTCCCGTCCTTTGAAGAAGAATTTTCTCTACAACCTTTTTCAAGTTTTCCTTATCAGATATATCTCCTGCCAGAAGATATTCCCTTTCGTACATTAGTGCCTTTTCATATACAGCTTCCCTGGTCATGCTTTTATTCTTATTTTCAGAATTACTTTCAGGACTGTTTCCAGATTTGCCATTAGTCTTGTCTTCAGTCTTATTTCCATTATCATCTGCAATCGTATCTTCTACCTTATAATTCTTTGCCATATCGCTTTTACTTTCTGTATAGGCATCAAAAAAAGTATCAAAATACACAAGCATGGCAAGCCTGTCTGTTAATGTATTGCCATCGTCACCTTTACATTTGCCAACAAAATCTTTCAGACTGTCAGTATTCTCCATAAAATCAGACGTGTCCTTCCTATTGTCAGGTGCCTCATATTCTTTTGAAAGCTTATTATATATATCAGCTTCCTTTACACTTTTTCCTGATATATTGCCTTCATCTTTAATTAAGAGACTAAGTATACCTTTGATCTTCCTGCTCATTTCAGGTCTTGGATCCTTCTCCTTGCTAAGTTCAAGCAGGCTGTAGTCAAAAGACAAAGCACTTACATCATATCCCTCCATAATTTTTTTACACTGTAAGGCCTGTTTGCGATATTCTATTTTTTGAATTTTATCAGAAGGAACCTCCACCTCGGCAAATTCAATTGCATAATCAAGAATACTTTTGTTATTTCTTAAAATATCTCTAATAGCATTAACATCACATATAAGCTTCACTGAAGTATCTCCGGATATAGCGGCAATTATCCTTTCAGCTATCTTTTCTGCTTCTATGGTCTTTTTTCTTATAGTCATCAAATACTGCTTCCAGATATCAATTCTCCTGCTATCTGGCCTCTTGTTATGACACAATATTTCAAGCTCTTCTGCTATATTCCAGTCATAGGGTCTTACTTCTTTCCATACAAGCTCTGAATCTATGCCGGCATTTTTTGCCGTAACCTTTCCGTATATGCCCATCTTAACAAATTCATTGCAACAGCTTATTTTACCGTTTTTTATAGTTATACCTTCAACAACACCAAGTAACTTTAGCACCTCTTTTTCCACAGCTGACATGCTTAGGTTGTTTTCTATATCAGTTTCAATATTGCCAAGCTTCTCACCAGTTGCCAGATTTGTATCATTATACGAATCATATCTGCCAAGGGCACTATTAAATACCTTCTCACCAAGCACATATTTGACACCATCAGACATCTGTTTTTTTACATTATTCATGGAATCATCTGTTGCATACATTTTATCTGTAACACTTATCCCACTTTGATTAAGTTTTAAAAGTCCTGGCATATTTTTCTGATTTTCCTTAAAATAGCTCATTATTCCGGCTGCTAACATATCCTCTTTTGTTTCAACATAATAAAACAATCTGTATCTGTCGAATAACGGCCGGTAATACTTACTAAATTCCGCCTCTACAGAAATATCCGTCTCCCTCTTAACAGCTCCCACACTCCAGCTTTTTTGAAGCATTCCTGTAACAGCCACAATAATTGTAAGCATTACCACCGATATTAAACACAGAAAAACAGTTGTACTTCCTCTGTTTTCATTTTCAAACATCTAATCCTCATTTCTCAACTCCAAGAATTGTGTTGCTATCATTCTGTATATTAGTAAATGCTGTATTGACTATTGCTGTGATCTTTTCCCTGAATATAACAATCAGGGCAATTAATATAACCAGAATAAGAATTATCTCCACAATACCTATTCCGGAATTATCCTTTACAAATTTTCTCATTCTGTCTTTCATATTCATCATCATTATCGATATCATAGACTCTCCCCTTTCTAAAACTCAAATCTGCTATAATCCCGTAATTGCAGGATACATAATAATAACGAGTATCATAATAAATTGAATCATCATAGGAAATAAAAGCTTTGACGATGCCTTTTCTCCTATTCTTTTTAGTGATTCCTTTCTCTCATTTATGGAATCTATTGCTGTAACATTTAACTGCTCAAGCATGACCTTATTACCCTTTTTCAGATTTTGTGACAGCATAGTTGCAAACCGGATATAAGATAGGACATTAACTTTTCTGCCAAATTCCTCATAGGCAGCCCCCTCATCCATACCAGCAGCTATTTTATTCAATACACCTGCAAGCTCCTCATATATGTAATGTTTTTTGCAATAGCCTGATTTTCGCTGATTTCTATAATCATTAACTATTCTTTCAAGGCTGCTTTTCATAGTTATTCCAGCACTCATTAAAACACTGAATTTGCTTATAATATCAGGATAATCAAGAAGCATCTGCATATCACGGCTATTAACCGCCTTCTTAATTCCACTTATAGACGAGTATGGCAGGTAAAGCAGGACTGCTAAAGCCATGACAACAAATAAGGGTACATTATCAGGATTTTCTAAAAATCCCAATATACATATAACAATTCCTGCAATTATAAATAGCATTTCCATTTTGATAAGCCTGAACCAAAATGCCTCTATAATTTTTTCACTATAATTACCAACAAGAAGTGCACGTATTTTGTCATTGATATCCTTAAGCCGAATTGCAAAATCAGCTTTAATTTTTTCATATATGCATCTCAAAATAATATCTGATTTTCCAACCTTACTCTGACTCTTTTTTTTATCATTCATTACATTTTTCAGGACAGATGGATACCTGACTACATTTTCCTTATCAAAATTCATAATATGCTGTGCAAGGCATATACCAGATATATAAATGATAAGAATAACTGTCATCACCATAATTCCAGCAGGATTGTTATACAAAACTGCAATATATCCCGGTGAAGTAAATCTCAAATAAACGATTATTCCCGGAGGCATTATATTCATAATAAGACCTTCATATTTTTTAGCAGTTACCATGGTTTCAATCTCTGCAAGAACCTGACGTTTATTCCTTATTTCGCTGGCATTCTGTCTGATAATTGTGATAAAATCTCCGCCACTTTTTCTTGCAATAGAAAGCACCTGGGCAAACTCAGATATTGACTTAACCTTAGTCCTTACCGCCATTCCATACATAAGCTTATCAACAGGTTCATTCATCTTAAGACCATGACATATAATATTCAGTTCATGTATTATAGGCGCTTCCTTTCCAAAAACAGATACAAGCTCCTTTCTGCATTCAAAAAAAGCATTATCTATGGCATAACCGGTTCTAAGTGCAGACGCAAGACAGCTTAACATCTCCTCAAACTCACTCTCAATTATTCTTTTTCGCTTATCATTCTCATGTCTTTTCCAGAATTTCCATACAAAAACACATGTCGGAATACTAATAACGCCTCCAAAAATGAGACTATTGTAAAATATGTACCCTGTCATAAATGAAAGAGCTATACCACACAACACAACAATTACCTTCTCATATTTTTTCATATGAAAATCCCGCCCTTTTCAATTTGTCTATGTATCTCATCTGATTTTTGGTTCTTACAAGCCTTCCCTCATATACACAGCCATCATTCCTAACTTCCTCGTCAAATTCATAAAGTTTATTAAGTACAATTTCATCCTTTTCAAAACAAACCTCTGATATTTCCATTACACGTCTTGTTCTATCCTTCAATCTCCCAAGGTGAATCATAATATCAATTGCTGAACCAACCTGCCTTTTAACAGCCTCCATAGGAAAATCTCTGGCTGTAAGAATCAATGTCTCAAGCCTGTTTATCATATCCATTGCACTATTTGCATGACCTGTAGACAAACTGCCGTCATGCCCTGTGTTCATTGCCTGAATCATATCCAGGGCTTCCCCGCCTCGAATCTCTCCTATAATTATTCTGCTTGGAATCATACGAAGGCTGCTCTTTATCAGATCCGACATAGTAATCTCGCCATCTCCCTCAAGATTGGCATTACGTGTTTCAAGCCTCACAATATTATCAATTCCCTGTATTCTAAGCTCTGCCGAATCCTCAATTGTTATTATTCTCTCACCAGAAGGAATAAAACCTGATAACACATTAAGAAATGTTGTTTTACCAGAACCTGTTCCTCCCGAAATGAATACATTATACTTAGCCTCAACTAAGATCTGCAAAAAATGAGCCGCCTCACCTGTTATAGTTCCCATCTCTATAAACTTGTCCATAGTAAAGTCCATCTTCGGAAATTTCCTTATAGTTATAACAGGTCCATTAATGGCGATGGGAGGCAAAACAATATTCACTCTGGAGCCATCAGGCATTCTTGCATCAACGATTGGATTAGATTCATTCACAATCCTGTTATGCGAAGCTACAATATGCTGAATAACATTATCAAGCTTTTCTGCAGATTCAAATGAATAGTCCGTTTTCACCATCTTTCCTGATTTATCTATAAATATGTTCTCGGGACCATTCACCATAATATCCGTAATACTTTCATCCTCTAAGAGCTCTGACAGTATATCGAACCTTCTTAAAGAGTTATATATCTCTCTTTGCAGTCTGACCTTATCCTTAAATGATATATATTCCGGATACTCTAACAGTTTCTCGTTGATACATTTCATAAGCATCTCGTCAGGACACTCCCTGGTCATATCAATATCGAGAATCACCTGCTCTCTGATATACTTTTTAACCTCTTTATACATCTGACTCTGATATCCTTTCTTGCATACCAGCCTTCAGGTATTGATACAGGTTCTATAAGTTCAAGTATTCCTTCATTTTTCTCAACTGCAAGATCATGCAAAAAATGTTCCTGTCTTCCATAGCCCATGTGATTATTCACTGGCATCCATACCTTAGTACAGCATTGCAGAAGCTCTCTTGCAGACTCTCCTTCAAGCCCAACATCCGCAATAACAAGGTCATAGCAATCAAGCTGTTCAAAACCTGCTAGCAGTCTTTTTATATCACTCTTATCAATACCTGCTATGTCCTGATAATGCTTCACACCCGGAAGATAATCATAATTTTTTTCATGTCTTATCAGTGCCTGAATTTTATATGTTATAGCTTTATCAGGCTGCTGTAGATATAAGAGAAGTTCACTTATACCATCATCATCACCCATATCACTTTCAGTAAGACCGGCAAAATTAATGTATAAAACCTTTCTGTTTTCGCCTGTGTATTCCGCAATTTCCTTTGCAAACTGTTCTCTTTCAAGAGGATAGCATGGTGAATATACACCATATATATCAGGCATTGAACTTACTGCAGCACAGGAGTAAACAGCCTTAACCGCTTCTTCTGAAAGCAGCTCATAAATCTGCTTAAAGACAAGTTCAATCTTCTGATATAGAAAAATTGCAGGAATGCTTGGGTCTGATATATATTTGTTATGAGAAAGTATGGCCTTTTTGCACTCATAATTCATAACAGGATCATTTGCAAATAAACCATCCACCAAAAGCAATTCAAACTTTTCATTGCGAATTGCATAATCGAGACTTTCTGCATTGGTATAGGATTTAACATTAAGTCTGTTATCCTCATGTCTTAGACAATAATCCATAAAAGCATTGGCATACCGTGAATCCGGAGTATACAATGCTACCTGGCTTCTATTCAAAAATCCAATTCCTCCTTCACTAAACGGATTTCCCAAATAATTAAATTAAATAATTCTGTTGAAAATAATGATCTGAAATAATTCAGATAAACCTTTGAACATAAAACGAAATTAGAATTGCATCACTGCAATAAGACAAAAAGAACATATCTTTTGTAGGACTAGAATAGCATGTGTATTACTTTATGTCAACATATTTTATCCATAAAAAACAGGCCTTTTGCGTATAGCTTTTCAAATTATGGAAATGCTATCAATAGGAACTATTTTCCCTAGTAATACATTTATTTGTCACTTTTTTGTTAACTTATTTGAAAGGATTATAGTGTGAAAGTATGATGAAAAAGAAAAGCGTTACTTATTCAAATGAACAAAAAGACCTTCTTGATGCAATAAATAAAATACGTCAGGACCTGGATACTGTATATCAGAATTATCAGTACACCTCCGACCCTGACTTAATAGATTGCTACATTTATGAAATGAATTCTATGAATCTGCGTTATAAATATCTAAAAAAACAACTGGAACACGCATGATTTGTGTATTTCTCTCCGCATCCATATTGTTTTGTAAAGAAGCTTTGTAGATATTATCTTATTAATGATATGAGTTATCCCCTTCACTTCCTGCTCATACAAAAACAGGTGCAGTGTATTAATACACTGCACCTGCCAATTAACATAATCAGTTATCACACTGCCTAATCAGCAATGCATATAAATCCTAGAGATCCTCGTCAGATTTAACAAATTTGATTGACTTAATTGTAATTGTGTTCGCTGTTGTTTCTGCTCCTTTGTAGAAACAAACCTTACCAACATTCTTGTAGTCAGCTGGATTACCATCTTTTCCAGTTTCTGTTGGTGTTGTAAGTTCAATCTTGTTTACACCATCTGCAAAGTTTACACCATATCTTATCAAGGCGTTTAATGGATTGTTATATACTGGTTCAACTCTTGTTGCATCTGACACATTAAAGTTAGTTGTTGCTGCTCCTACAGTCTCAACAACAACATACTTGAATCCCTCAATGTTAACAGCATCAAAATTAACTGTTGCACCTGCATAACCAGTTGCATTTTCTGCCCATTTTATAGTTACTGTTCCATCTTCATTAGTAGTTGTTGAAATTCCCTGCAGCCACTCTGGATATGTAACACTTGTAAGTGGTACTTCTACAACATTTCCTGCTGGAGTTGGAGCTGCTGGCTCATCTGTTGGAGCTGGAGAATCTGTTGGAGCTGCTGGCTCATCTGTTGGAGCTGGCTGATCTGGATTTTCTTCCTCAGCATCTTTGTTGATTAACTTAACACGTCCAAAGCAGCTTGGATCCTGATAAGCATTGTTTGTTGTATCATAAGCTGTAAGTGTTGCTGCTCTATCTGCAGTATCTTCATCCTTTTCGCCAGTCTCTTCGTTCTCTGCACCTTCAACTGTAAAGCAGTCATTGATCTGAAGGTCCATACCCATTGTGTCACCATTCTTATGCTTATTGTTAAGCTTGATGATGTACTCAACCTGATATCCATTCTCATCTGCATTAACTGCATGACCTACTAATGCATAGTTTCCTGTTCCAGCATCGTTAGATGAGAACCTATTGTCAGCTGCATCTACACGTAACTGAACCTCATCACCTGTACCATCTGTTGCATAAGCAGTTGGACGAGAAAGATCCTCATCTAAGAAGAACTCTGTTGAGTCAGTTGTATAATGATCATCGCTAGCTGGTGAAATATCCTTATCAGCTACGTTGAAGAGTACATAGAGATAATCCTCATCCCATACGATATATCCTTCAGCCAAATCTCTGTTTGATTCGTAACCAATAGTTGTTCCTTCTTCATCAAGAACTGGTGTACCAAGTGAAAGCTTATCAGCATTTCCCTTGTAATCTGGGATATTAACGTTTGTGAAGTAGATTGAGCTTGCGTTGTTAGCTGCATAAGCATCTTTCCAGAAGCTTGTATCAACGAACTTCATTGTCTTTGTCTTAACAGCTGGATCTGAACCATCCTCATTAGGTGAATCCCATTTTGCACTGTCAAGTTCAGCTGCCTCACGAATCTTTGCTCCATCTGCTGTAAAGAATGCTGATGTTGACTGAGCTAATGACTTAGTAAGTGTTGCTTTACCCATAAGTTCTGGTTTTTCAGCAACCTGTACTTTTTCGTCACCAAGTGTCCAGCTATTATTCTCTTTGTCATATACCATTGTAGATCTTGTATCGTAAACATTGATTGTTCCCTTTTCTTCATTGATCTGAATCTCAATGCTTACATTAGAGTCAACCTCTTTCTGATCCATGTTGAACTTGGCTTCAACGATATATCCAGTAGCTGTTGCCTTAGAAGCTGCTTCAAACTTACCGTCTTCCTTAGCCTCTTTTCCTGCTGCAACATTAGCAGTAACCATAGTGTCTTTTGTAGCTTTCTCGTTCTGGTCGAAGTAAACTGTTACTGAATCCTTATCTGTAACATCTTCCTTAGCAACATCTACTAATACATAAGCAGCATCATCTGCCCACATGATCTTAGCTGTTGCGCCTGTTGTCTTAACTTCTCCACGAACCTGCTCAACCTTAGTCGCTTCTTTGTCAAAAATAAGGTTGTTTGCATATGAATCATCCCATGCTTCATCAACATCGCCATCAACTGCGATTGTCTGTGTTGCACCAAGTTTATATGCTGTAAGAGCATCTGTAAACTTAGGAACTGGTGATGGTGTTGGTGTTGGTTTAGGTGTTCCTGTTACCTTTGGTTTTCCTGTTGGTGCTGTAGTAGCTGCACCTGTTGGAGCTGCTGTCTGCTTACCAACATTAGCTGATGGTGCAACTGTTGGGTTAGTAACTGGAGCTGTTGAAGCTGTTACCTTTGCTGCAGCCTTGCTAGTTACCTTTACTTTACACTTAAGAGTAACCTTCTTGCTCCCTGCTTTGTATGTAGCTGAGATCTTAGCAGTACCCTTCTTAACACCTTTAACTGTAGCAGAAGTGCTATTCTTCTTAGTGATCTTAGCAATCTTCTTGTTACTTGATTTCCATGTTACCTTGGCACTCTTCTTGCCATTCTTGATTTTAACCTTAACTTTCTTGCCTTTTACAACTTTGTAAGTCTTCTTGGCAATAGCTGGTTTCTTTGCTGCATCAGCATCAACTGATACAAGTGTGATTGTCATAGCTGCTGCAAGTGCAACGGCCATACCCTGTTTAAATACTCGCCTCATTACCTTTCCTCCTATAGATAAAAATTGTAAGCAGATTGCTCGTATAAATATTGTGTGTTGAACATCTGCCTGTTGCATTTATTATCACACATTTATACGATTTTCGCAACCTTTTTTTGTTTTTTCGCAATACGATTTTTAATATTTTTTAGCATTTTATATAATTGTTATTCTATTATAATTTTATTTTAATTATTATTTAATATCGTACTCCTTATTCTTTTCAATTGTTTGATTTCATATCATTTCCCTTAAAAATGCTCTGTAACATTTTTCAGTTTCATAAACATCTGCCTTGCTTACAATCTCCCATGGAGCATGCATATTAAGCACCGCTACTCCGCAGTCAATTACCTCCATTCCATAAAGAGAAAGAATATAGGCAATTGTTCCGCCGCCGCCTGCATCAACCTTTCCAAGCTCTGCAGTCTGGTATACAACATTATTGTTATCCATTACATTTCTTATCTTTGCAATATATTCGGCATTGGCATCATTAGAACCTGATTTTCCTCGGCTTCCCGTATATTTGCTAAATACTACACCGTTGCCACAGTAGGATGCATTCTTACTGTCAAACACCTCGGCAAACATAGGGTCATATCCGGCATTAACGTCTGTTGAAAGCATATAACTATTCTTCAGGCACCTTCTGACCTTAAGCTCTGAATATTCTTCCATAAGATTAATTATCTCAGAAACAGTGTTTTCAAAGAAATGAGACCTCATTCCAGTTGCACCAACAGAACCTATTTCTTCCTTATCTACAAGCAGACAGCATGTAGTTCTTTCAGGATTTTCAACATTAAGCTGTGCCTCAAGAGAAGTAAATGCGCATACTCTGTCATCCTGTCCGTAAGACATTATCATTCCTCTGTCAAAGCCAAGCTCTCTTGCCTTTCCGGCAGGAACCACTTCAAGCTCTGCAGACACAAAATCCTCCTCTTCAATATCGTATTCCTTCTTAAGAATATTAAGAACATTTTCCTTAACGCAGTTTTTCTCTGAATCACTCAATGGAATACTTCCAACAACCACATCAAGCTGCTCGCCCTCAATTACCTTAGCACCGGTTTTCTCCATCTGTTTTGATGAAAGATGAATGAGAAGATCTGTTATACAAAATACCGGATCATCATCTTCTTCTCCCACACATACTTCAACACATGTACCATCCTTTTTTACTATAACGCCATGTATTGCAAGGGGAAGCGCGGCCCACTGGTACTTTTTAATTCCACCGTAATAATGTGTATCAAGATATGCCATGCCGCCCTCTTCATAAAGTGGGTTCTGCTTAACATCAAGTCTTGGTGAATCAATATGTGCTCCTATTATATTCATCCCTTCGCTGATTGGTCTCTTTCCTATGTTAAAGAGCGCTACGCTTTTGTTCATATTGACAGCATATAACTTGTCGCCACTCTTAATGGTTTTACCCTCATTTATACAAGTATCAAGGTCAATATAACCGGCTTCTTCTGCTCTGCGGATTATCTCTTTCGTACATTCTCTTTCAGTTTTACAGTCTGAAAGAAATTTACGATAAGAAGCGTTCAGCCTTTCAAGCCCGTTTATATCCTCCTCTGTATATGTTTTCCATGCGTTTTTGTTATTCATATCCATCATCCTTTTCATATATTTGTTTTTACTTTTTTTATTATATCAACATATCCGTAAAATATCTATAAGCTACTTGAAATAACTTAAGGTAGTTGGTATTATTTTATGTAGAAAATAAAAGTGGAGGACTGTAAAATGCAGAAACTTAATATTGAAAATGAACTTAAGAACAATGCTTATCCAGGCCGTGGTATTATAATTGGCAAATCTATGGATGGCAAATATGCTGTAACAGCTTATTTTATTATGGGAAGAAGTGTTAACAGCAGAAACAGAATTTTCGTAACTGATGGTGAAGGAATCCGTACACAGGCATTCGACCCTTCCAAATTATCTGATCCATCTCTTATTATCTATGCACCTGTCCGTGTTCTTGGATATGACACAATTGTTACCAATGGTGATCAGACAGATACCGTATACGAAGGTCTTGATAATAAACTGACATTTGAACAGTCACTCAGGTCACGCGAATTTGAACCAGACGGACCTAATTACACACCTCGTATTTCAGGTGTTCTCCATGTTGAAAATAATAAATTTGATTTTGCAATGTCTATCTTAAAGAGCAACAATGGAAATCCTGACTGCTGTGACAGATACACATATACTTATGACAATCCAGTTAATGGCGAAGGCCGTTTCATCCACACTTATATGTGCGACGGCAATCCACTTCCAAGCTTTGAAGGTGAGCCAAAGTTAATTGAAGTTGGCAATGATATTGACGAGACTACCAGGCTTCTTTGGAACAGTCTCAATGAAGACAATAAGGTTTCTTTATTTGTTAGATACATCGACATCGAAACTGGCAAATATGAAACAAGAATCGTTAACAAAAACAATTAATTATAATCTACCAATACATATTAAACACAATACGAAAGGAAAACTATAATGAAAGAATTAGCTTTAAAGTATGGCTGTAATCCACAGCAGAAACCTTCTAAGATTTATATGTCAGACGGAAGTGACCTTCCAATTGAGGTTCTTAACGGAACTCCAGGTTATATCAATTTTTTAGATGCATTTAACGGCTGGCAGCTTGTTAAGGAACTTAAGGAAGCAACAGGTCTTCCTGCTGCAACATCATTTAAACATGTATCTCCTGCCGGAGCTGCTGTTGGTATTGAGCTTGATGATGTTATGAAAAAAGTTTATTTTGTTGAAGATGTTGAGAATCTTTCTTTACTTGCATGTGCATATGCAAGAGCCCGTGGTGCTGACAGAATGTCTTCATATGGTGACTTCATTGCTCTTTCAGATGTATGTGACCTTGCAACTGCCAAGATCATTAAAAAGGAATTTTCAGACGGAATCATTGCTCCAGGTTATGAGCCTGAAGCTCTTGAACTTCTTAAGGAAAAGAAGAAAGGCAAATATGCTATTATCAAAATCGATGAGTCATATGTTCCAGCTCCAACAGAACACAAAGAGGTATTTGGCGTAACCTTCGAACAGGGACGCAATGATATTAAGCTTGACAACTCTGTTGTAGAAAATGTTGTTACTAAGAATAAGGATATTCCAGACAATGCAAAACGTGATCTTGTTATATCACTTATCACACTTAAATATACTCAGTCAAATTCTGTATGTTTTGTAAAGGATGGACAGGCAATCGGAATCGGTGCCGGACAGCAGTCAAGAGTTCATTGTACAAGACTTGCAGGTGACAAAGCTGACAAGTGGCTTTTACGTCAGTGTCCAAAGGTTCTTGATCTTCAGTTTGTTGACGGTATCAAACGTGCCGACAGAGACAATGCTATTGAGAATTATATCGGAGCAGAGTACATGGATGTTCTTCGTGACGGAGCATGGGAGAATATTTTCAAGGTTAAGCCTGAAATCTTCACAGAGGAAGAAAAACGTGCATGGCTTGATAAAATGGATGGTGTTTCTCTTGGTTCTGATGCATTCTTCCCATTCGGTGACAGTATAGAACGTGGTGTTAAGAGTGGCGTTAAGTATGTTGTTCAGCCAGGTGGTTCAATCAGAGATGATCAGGTTATAGAGACCTGTGACAAGTACGGAATTGCAATGGCATTTAACGGAATCAGACTTTTCCATCATTAATCATAGGATAGGCCGGGGGGCTTACCCTGCAAGAGACTTGCTTTTACTCCTTATTTATCGTAAAAGCTAGTACACTATTATAATTTCCTACACAAAACAAAAGGCAGTTGATATTCAGTCAACTGCCTTAATATTTTGTTACAATTTTATTGTTATAATCAAATTGTTCTAAATTACAATATCTTATTGTTCTAAATTGCAATATCTGTTGTTCTAAATTACAACATCTTATTATTGCTTAAAATATCTTGTTATCACTTAAAATATCTTGTAACGAATCTTTTGAACATTTCATCCCAGACCTTCCATTCATGGCCACCCGACATATCCTCATAGTGAACTCTGACACCATATTTTTCGGCTGCATCCATATAGTCCATAACGGCACTGTAGACAAAATCATCCTTGCCAACACCAACAAATATTTCAGGATATCCTTCCGGATTACTGCCAGCTACTTTCAGCATATGTATAGTGTCATATTCGCTATCCTTAAGCTTATCTATGCCACCCCATATTCTATTAACCTTAGCCTTAAGTTCTTCCTCTGAAAATGGTCCCCCTGGCGTTCCAAACAGCTTAACTATGTCTGATGCTCCTGAAAAGTTACCTATCGCCTGAAACATATCCGGTTTTCTAAGTCCCCAGGTAGATGCTCCGTAGCCACCCATTGAAAGTCCGGCAACAAAGCGGTCTTCCTTTTTGTTGGAAAGCGGAAACATCTGCTCCATCTTTGAAACAAGCTCTTCGCTTATATAGGTAAAATAATCCGGTCCCTCATTCATATCACAATAAAAGCTTTCCCCACCGACTTCTGGAAGTACAAGTGCAATTCCATTATCAATGGCCGTTTCGGCTGCTGATGAACAGTTAAGCCAGTCATCTGCAGAACCATCCCCTCCATGAAGAAGGTAGACAGTTTTAAAAGGAGCCTTACTGTAATCTAATGTTGGCAATATTACATTTACATTAGTATCCCCCTTAAGAACTTCTGAATAAAAATTCATCTTAATTGTACACATATATATTCCCCATTATCATAATACTCTTTAATATTGTTCTGGTCGAACGCTTAAAGAATATCGATATACTCTCCATTAAGTGCTTTATTCATGCTTCTTACAGCACAGAATTTACCACACATACTACATGTATCACTGTGATCCTCTTCTGGACTTCTGCTGTCTCTTATAGCTTTTGCTGTTTCAGGATCAAGTGCGCAGGCATACTGGGCATCCCAGTCAAGGTTACGTCTTGCGTCTGCCATTTTATCATCTATATCTCTTGCACCTGGAATTCCCTTTGCAATATCTGCTGCATGAGCTGCAATCTTTGATGCAATGATTCCCTGCTTAACATCATCTACATTAGGAAGAGCAAGATGCTCTGCTGGCGTAACATAGCAAAGGAAGGCTGCTCCGTTCATGGCTGCAACAGCTCCACCAATAGCACTTGTAATATGATCATAACCTGGAGCAATATCTGTAACAAGTGGTCCAAGTACATAGAAAGGTGCTCCCATACATATTGTCTGCTGAACCTTCATATTGGCAGCAACCTGATCAAGTGGCACATGTCCCGGTCCTTCAACCATAACCTGAACATTGTGATCCCATGCACGTTTTGTAAGCTCGCCAAGACGTACAAGCTCTTCTATCTGGCATACATCTGTAGCATCAGCAAGACATCCCGGACGGCAGGCATCACCAAGAGATATGGTTACGTCATGCTTCTCGCATATATCAAGAATTTCATCGTAATATTCATAGAAAGGATTTTCTTCACCAGTCATGCTCATCCATGCAAATACAAGGCTTCCTCCACGACTTACTATGTTCATTTTACGTTTATGCTTCTTAATCTGTTCTATTGTCTTTCTCGTAATTCCACAATGAAGTGTAACAAAATCAACTCCATCCTCAGCATGAAGTCTTACAACGTCAATAAAGTCCTTAGCTGTAAGTGTTGCAAGATCCCTCTGATAATGTATTACGCTGTCATAAACAGGCACAGTTCCAATCATAGCCGGACATTCGCTTGTAAGCTTCTGTCTGAAAGGCTGTGTATTACCATGGCTTGAAAGATCCATGATAGCCTCTGCTCCAAGTTCAACTGCACTCATAACCTTCTGCATCTCAATATCATAATCCTTGCAATCTCTTGATACACCAAGGTTAACATTAATCTTGGTTCTAAGCATGCTTCCCACACCTTCAGGATCAAGACATTTATGATTTTTATTGGCACAGATTGCCACCTTACCTTCAGCTACAAGCTTCATAAGGGCATCCACGCTCATATTTTCTTTTTTTGCTACAATTTCAATCTCTTTTGTTACAATGCCTTTTCTAGCGGCATCCATCTGTGTTGTATATGTACTCATAATTATCCTCCATTTTTAACATACACTGAAATGATATATTATTTCGGCTAAATATGCAACATCTTTAGGTACTTTGCCCCATATATTATTTTTTTAAAAATGAATTGATAAAACTGTAATATGAAGGTTTTACATCATACATATTTTCATTAAATAAAAGTGGATGGCTGTTTCCTTCACTGCTGTATCCGCCTCTCCAGGATATTGCATCGTACATTCCCCAGAATGTAATTCCCTTTATACCGCCAGTTCTGTTTTGTATGTCGATAAGTCCTTCCATCATTTTTTCAACGTACTGCGCCTGAGTTTCAAATGTCTGCTTAGTATCCTTAGGGTCAATTCCTATATCAAGCTCAGTAATCTGTACCTGTAAGCCCGCCTTAATAAACTTCTCAACAGTATTAAGGTACTGTGTTACGCCTGGAAATGAAACCAAAAGATGACTTTGCATACCTACTCCGTCACATATTTTCTTTTCAGCATTGATGTAATTCAACATCTCTATTATATTGTCCTGACAATCATATGTATTGTAATCATTGTACACAAGAGTTACCTTTCCCTGAAGTCCAAACTCTGTAAGACAGTCGTATGCAACATTAAATGCAAGCTTGATGTATTCAGGTTTATTTTTAATAACACTTCTGTTTCCATAAACTGCTGACCAGTTACCATTTGTCTTTCCATTGCCAGGGTCATATTCGTTGTTATGCATGTACTCATTGGCCACATCCCAGGTATATATAACATCTTTGTAGGCGCCACCATCAAGTGTATATACATGATGCATAACGCTTCGTATATACATCTCAAGTCTTGCATTCATAACTTCCTTACTTACATAGCTTCCGTTAGCATCATAATTCTCCCTGAAGAAAAATTCAGGTGTCTGTGAATGCCATACAAGTGTATGTGCACGCAGCTTAAGTCCATATTTTTTGGCAATTTTAAGAACCTGGTCAATTGTATCAAAATTAAGTCCGCAAACCTTTTCCTCTTTATAATTATCCGGAATAACGTATTTTGCAGTATTCTTTTTTGCATCTGCAAGTGTAACAAGATCGTTGCCATTTCTTAAGATTGCATCTGGCTTCATCTCATTTTCAAGAGTAATGCTTGAATAATTAGCAGCAACATATTTCATTTTTTTAAGCTGTTTCATCTGTCCATAGTTAATGCATGTTCCAAGTACACCAAATACAGGATCTGACACGCTCTTAAGTGAGGTAAGCTCAGGAACAGCTTCTGCCGCCACAAATTTTATTGAGTGAATGGTGAGCTTGTAGCTGTTACTGCTCTCCCAGCCTCTGATTCTCACGCCAATTCCGTATATGTCTCCTTCTCTGTCATCACCTTCAATATTATCAAGATTAATTTCAACATATTTTATCTCATTTGCAGTTTCAGAAGTATTAGCCCATGCTCCGTTAAATGAAACAGTATTACTCCACACATTAGCAGGGTAGTTCTTATACATTCCAATAGACAAAGGAACATTGCTGCTTTCAGAGGATACTCCGATTATTATTTTGTCATATGCAGCAAGATTAAGGGCTTTTCCATTGCCATCAGGATAATATATCATTCCGCCTCCGCCATAATCGTCCTTTGCAGTAAATGATACCTTATTATCACTATATGTAATGTTGTCCGCTGCAACTGCGGAATATTCATTATTCTTACTTAAGACCACATTAAGATCTGTTGCAACTGGGGCCTTGGTTGGTGCTTGGGTTGGGGCTTCTTCCTCTGGCACAAAATCATCAGATTTCTCGTCTGGATAGAATATTATTGATTTTATGGTTATTGTAATGTTAGAGTCGTCCTTCATTTCATGTGGATTGAATATCTGAATTCCGTTTACGCATTCTCCAACATAATCTCCACCTGCTCTGAATACCTTTGTAACATATGTATCAGTTACTGCAAGCTTCTGTCCCCAGTCTACATGCTTTCCTTTTGCAGCATCTGCATAGCCTGATGGTTCAGGTACACATTCACTGTCATAAAGTGCATGTCCAAGGTTACTGTCCTGTTTTCCATCACTATTATATACATTACCTGATACCTTGTACGTTATTACAACGCTCTTGCACTTATTATAATATTCCGAATTTTGAGGTACATATATATCAACCGCAGCATATTGCTTTGTGAATTTTACAGTCATGGATGAATCGTCATTCACTGTAATAGATGCTCCCTGGGGATTTTCATTAAAGCATTTGTCAACTGCAAGCTGAAGTTTTTCTGATGCAGCAGGCGCCTTTGTTGGTGCCTTTGTTGGTGC
>DEDL01000035.1:0-14918 GCA_002349525.1 Lachnoclostridium sp. UBA2905 | reverse complement strand
TTTGTTGGTGCCTTTGTTGGTGCTTTGGTTGGCGCTACTGTTGGCTCCTTCGTTGACGCAGGCTTGGTGGCTGCCGGATTACCTGACGCATCTGGCTTACTTGATTCCACCGGCTCAGCTGACGCATCTGGCTTACTTGATTCTGCCGGTTCAGCTGACGCATCTGGCTTACTTGATTCTGCCGGTTCTGCTGATGCATCTGGCTTACTTGATTCTGCCGGTTCAGCCGATATACCTGGTTTTCCAATATTTCCAGGCACCGGAGAAGCTGTTAATGTAGCAAAGTTAACGCTCTGCTGTGGATTGTTAGTTGTTTTATCACCAAGATTAAGCTTACTCTTTTTCTTCTTAATTACCTTAAGATTACACTTTAATTTTTTGACAGATGTATATGCAAATATCTTGGCCTTACCATTCTTTTTGGCCTTTACTATACCCTTTTTACTAACTGAGGCAATTTTTTTGGCAGAAGACTTCCATCTAACCTTACCCTTATAATTCTTCACCTTTAATCTAAAGGTTTTGCCTTTTTCAAGTTTTATACTTGTCTTACTTAGTTTTACCTTTTTAGTAGCAGCAAGGTTGCTGTCGCCAAAAACTGATGCTGTTATCATTGATAAACAGATAACACTGGCTACAATTCTCTTTAAATGGCATTTTCTCATATAAGCTTCCTCTTTTCATATATTATTTTCCACCATATTACCAACATATTTTAGCTATATTTTGCCTGCATTTTTCCACCATTTTTCTCCACCATTTTTCTCACAATATGTTTCATTAATGGAATTTTTAACGAAACTTTGCTCTGATTTTAACATTTTTTCTGAATATTTTCAACTTAAAAAGGTGACATTCGTCCTGTTTTATAAGAGCAAATACCACCTTTTTTGTGTGATTTTTTTATTGCTATAAAATGATTTTAACAAGAAGATCATTTGACAATTTTTGTCTTTTTAGTGCAGCTTATATTCTTCTTAAACTTCTTAACATTGTTCACTCTGACTTTTTTGATTGAAGGAGAAGCTTTCAGATCAACGCACTTAAGCTTTGTATTTTTTCTTAAATCCAACACCTTCATTTTAGCCCCGCCTATTGTCACATAAACAAGTTTTTTATTGTTTGCCAGGTCAATTTTACTAAGCTTCTTACCGGCAAGAGTAAGTCCCTTCAGGTTTTTGTTACTCTTAAGGCTGATACTTTTTAATGTGTTAGAAGCAAGATAAAGATTATTAAGTTTGCTGCATCCAGTTACATTAACTTTTTTTACCTTTTCAGCTTGTATAACTACTCTTTCAAGCTTTGGAGCCTTTGATAAATTAATGCTTTCAACAGAATTAATATGATCAACAGCAAAATAAGTAAGCTAAGGATTATCAATATGTATTGAATTAAGTACCTTACTTTCGCTCAATGTAACCTTCCTTAACTCCGGCCATACAGAAAGATCTATTGAAGGTATATCACATTTTCCAATAATGAGCTCCTGCAGTTTTTTACACTGGGCAAGCTTGTCCATATTGTCTATGTTTATCTCATACATATTGTATCTGTCACCACTTACTTCCTTAAGACCCCAGGCCCTATCAATTTCAAAATTCTGAAGATTTGTGAAATATTGAATTCCATTTAAATCAAGCTTAATGTCACTTGCTTCATAATTCACAGCCTTATATTTTTTATCAAATATTTCATTTTCCTCTCTGAATTCATCATCAAGTTCACCAAAACGGTGCAGATAAATATACTGAACTGAATCCATCTCCTGCGCTGATAATATTCCATCCTTATCCAGGTCACAGTTTTGTCCAACATAATCTCTTAAAAACTGATCCGGGAAATTATTCGCGTCAATTTTTACGGAATCCGCTGCTGATACATTATTAAATCCAAAGATCATCATCATTGATAAAGCTGCTGCCATACATATTGTTTTAGTTGTTTTTTTCATAATAATCGACTTCCTTTCTTCTTTTTTATTTTATACCTGTTATTCGTAAAGAACCGCATTAAATCTTACAACTTTTTTCAAAAAATGATATTATGGCAGCTGATATTCGCAATCCGCTTTTCTTTTTGTTCATGCTTTCTGCTCATATAAAATCTATACTTTTTTTATGCATTCAAGTCGAATACACGTGAGACCTGATCCGTGATTCTGGTCAGTGTAAGCTGACATATTCTTCTCAGAATCACTGTACTCTACACTCCGTTATACAAAATAAAAGAAGCCGAAAATTACACAAGCTGAGATTTACCCTCAGAAATCATGAGTTTCCGGCTTCCTTAAATCTTTTATAAAATTACATAGTTTAAAACAACTATCTAACCTGTACCTTAACAGTCTTATATATACCGTTTTGTATATAGCATCAAATTTTTAACTGTAACACTTATTGACACATCTCTCATTGAAGAAGGAAGTTCTTCCTCTGAGCTCATTTTGAGAATTGGAAGTCCATCCTTTGTCCAGTGAACATTCTTAACTCTTGCATGTCTGCAAGGATCATAAAGTGAATTACTTGAAGCCCACTCACATTTATTTTCATAGCATTCCTTTGAACGGGCATGGTATACAAATACAGGATTTCCACCTGCATCAACTGTAAAGCTGTTATGACCCGGACCATATTCTTCCGGTACGTCCGCTGATGTAAGTAATGGGTAGCCCATCTTGGTCCATGAGTTCTCGTCTAAAAGATCTGTATTTTCGTCTGCATACAGCATTCCGATACAATACTCCGGACCAGTACCTGATGCAGAAAATGAACAGAATATCTTTCCATCATGCTTAAGAATTGTAGGTCCCTCATTTACCCTTTCAGTATCTCTTTCCCAGCCGTACTCAGGGGTTGTAAGCATTATTACCTTATCACTTGTTCCCATCCATGGCTGCAAAGGATCAATCTCCTGCATATAAAGAGCTGACTGTCCAATAATATCAGCCCATATTACATAGTGCTTTCCATCCTGCTCAAAATAAGTCATATCAAGTGACATATGCTTAAAATAAGCATCCTGTCTGCTTGTAGCTGCATGAATCTCATAAGAGCCATCATCAAGCTTCCAGCTGTCTTCATTGTATGGATTGCTGCTATCCTGACATACAAGTACATATGGACGGATGTTCCATATATTATCTGAATCTCCCGCAGCAAAGAATACATACCATTTTCCTTCTATCTTATGAAGTTCAGGTGCCCATACATGCTTTGACATCTTGCCTGATGATGCAGCCCTCCAGATTGTTATTTCTTTTTCAAGTCCACCATTTTCATCAGCAAGACCTGATATAGAATCAGCCTTTCTTAATATAATTCTGTCATAACCATTATTTACATTATTAAATGCAGGATATGAAGCTGTAAAATAATAGCAGTTTTCATCAGCATCATACTTAATCTGAGGATCCGCTCTCTGCTCAATTAATGGGTTAAGGTAAGTATTAACCTTACCATTAAGTGTATATGTTCCTGGCATACTCATATCAACTGCTGCCTGATCCCAGCTTATATCAAATACTGCTTCGCTTCCATCACTATAAGTTGCTGTTGCTGTCTTTGGAAGTGCATCAGCTAAATCTTCCTCAGTATCAATTGTAATTGCATCTGTTTCAATCTCAACTGACTCATTGCCAACAATTCCAAATCTTTCCACTATAGCATCATATTCGTCTTTAGTCAGGCCTATAATGCTTCCGTTTTTAGCTCCCTTTGGTACAGTAAGTCCGCTAAGATCTGCCTGTGCATCTGCATAAACATTATCTCCATACTGGTCATACATATCTGCCTTAAATGAATCATCTGCTTCGCTGTACTCCAGAAGATTATTTGATGAATAAACGTACATGTATTTATCATTCTTCCCCTGAGGTGCAAGCATTGCAAATGAATCCTTAGCTACTCTTACAAGGCTTGTTCCCTTGAACCTGATGCCTGTGCTAAGGTTTTTATTGCCGTCTGATGTATCATTTTTTGCAAACAGAACTCCTGAATTACCATTAAGTGCCGTAAATGTTTTACCATCCCTGCTGTATGCCAGATGAAGACTTCCTGTTCTGTCATTATCACCTGCCACATAGCCAAGAATATATCCATATTCTTTTTCCATAACGCTAACAATATACTCCTTTTCCTGCTGCCAGTAAGTGCGATATACTGATTTTGGGAATCTGAAAGACTTAAAGCCTTACCGCCATTTCTTTCAATAAGTGAATATCCATTAGGTGCTTCCGCTTTGGCATTACCAGCAAGTAATGGATCATTCGCATCATCAAATGTAAGTTCAGCCGGTTTACCAATTTCTTCAGCTGCCTGTACTATGTAATCCCCCTGGCAGACCTGTAACTGTCATTGCCAAAGCAAGTACAAGAGATAAACTTCTTTTCATTCTCTTCTTTCTATGTGTTTTTAAAATTGTCAATGCAAATACCTCCCCTGTTATCCAGGTGCATCTTTGCGTACCTGCATTTTTAAACTCACCACTTATAGAATTGGAAATCTTATAAACCTAAGACAAAAACAGTGGATCTTAATATAAATTTCTAAATGCTATAATATCAAAATCCACTGTTTACAGTTCACAAAATATTATCTGTTATCTAAGCTTTCTCTGCTGTCTACAGGTTTTCCTGTGATACAACCTTAAGGCCTGCACCTTTGAAAAGTCCGGCAACCTTTTCAACTTCAGCAACCTTAATCACCATAAGAGCACCATCACCTGAAGCAGGGAATGTATAAGCATAATCAACACTGATTCCTGCATTATCAAGAACTGCAAGAGCCTTTGACATCTCACCTGCAACATCAGGAATCTTAACCCCTACAACCTCTGAAATGCTGCATATCCAGTCATTGTCCTTAAGAAGTGTTACTGTGTCATATGGCTTGTCAACAATGATTCGAACAATACCATAATCACTTGTATCAGCAATCTCAAATGCTCTCATATCCACCTGATTATCAGCAAGAAACTTTGTCAGTTTTGCAAGCTTACCCGGTTTATTTTCCACAAAAATAGAAATCTGATTAATATTCATAAGTTATACCTCCCCACATCATCAAATTTTACGGTTATCTATAATTCTTACAGCCTTACCCTCTGAACGTGTTATAGACTTAGGCTCAACAAGTTTAACCTTAGCATATATTCCAAGCATGCTCTTAAGGGCTGCAACAATCTCTTTTTCCTTAGCAGCAATATCACTTACAGAATCAGAGAACATCTCTGGAGTCATTTCAACATTAACCTCCATAGTGTCACTATTATTTACTCTGTCTACAATAAGCTGATAATTGGCTGGCATACCCTGCTTAATAAGTACTTCCTCAATCTGTGATGGATATACATTAACACCCTTGATAATAAGCATATCATCAGTTCTTCCCATAAGTCTGTGAATACGGGCATGTGTACGTCCGCACTTACATTTTTCATGTGTAATATATGTAATATCCTTAGTTCTGTATCTTATAAGTGGAAATGCTTCCTTAGCAAAGCTTGTAAATACGAGCTCACCAATCTGTCCATCAGGAACAGGCTCAAGTGTATCAAGATCAACAATTTCAGGAAGGAAATAATCTTCACAGATATGCATACCATCCTGTGCCTCACATTCAAATGCAACACCAGGTCCTTCAATCTCAGTAAGTCCATAAATATCATAGGCTTTAATTCCAAGATTTTTCTCTATATCATGTCTCATTTCTTCTGACCATGCTTCAGCACCAAATATTCCGGCCTTAACCTTGATCTGATCCTTTATTCCACGCTCATTAATTGATTCTGCAAGATATGCAGCATATGAGGGTGTACAGCAAAGAATTGTTGTTCCAAAGTCGCACATAAACTGAAGCTGTCTGTCAGTGTTACCTGATGACATTGGAAGTGTAAGACATCCAACCTTGTGTGAACCACCATTAAGACCCGAACCACCTGTAAATAATCCGTAACCATATGATACCTGTACTACATCTTCTTTTGTTCCGCCGGCAGCACATATTGCACGTGCACATCCGTCTTCCCACTTGTCAATATCGTTCTGTGTATAGAAATCTACAACACGTCTTCCTGTTGTTCCTGATGTTGAATGGATACGTACACATTCACTTACAGGAAGTGCCATAAGATCATAAGGATAAGCATCTCTAAGATCATCCTTTGTAAGGAATGGAAGCTTTGTAATGTCAGATAACTCTTTTATATCCTCAGGTTTAACCCCTGCTTCATCCATCTTCTTTCTGTAATAAGGAACGTTCTCGTAAACCCTCTTCACCACATCTAACAGTCCATCATGCTGTATCTTTTCAATCTGTTCTCTGGAAGCTGTTTCTATCTCTTCCTGAAAATAATTTGCCATTTGTAAAAAACCTCCTTAATTGTTAACTTTATTTAAAGCACTTTTATGCTTTGCTTTTAAGAATATAACTACCCCCACCATCATTGCCATAGCAAGTGGAAGTCCTAATATCGCTGGCATGTGATAATTAGCTAACAGTCCTGTGATAATATATGCAACAAATGATACTGAAGCCGCCATCATTGCATATGGAAGCTGTGTGGAAACATGATTAACATGATTACACTGTGCCCCCGCCGATGCCATAATAGTTGTATCTGAAATAGGTGAACAGTGATCACCACATACAGCACCTGCCATACAGGCTGATATTGAAACTATCATAAGTTCATAATTAACCCCTTCAAAAACACCTACAACGATAGGAATAAGTATACCAAATGTTCCCCAGGATGTTCCTGTTGCAAATGCCAGGAAACAGCCTACAAGGAATATAATAGCAGGAAGGAATCCCATAAGATCTCCCGATACGGCCTGCATACTTGTAGCAACAAATTCCTTGGCTCCAAGTCCGTCTGTAACTGACTTAAGAGTCCATGCAAATGTAAGAATCAGTATGGCAGGAACCATTGCTTTGAATCCATCTGCCAGACAAGCCATACATTCATTAAATGAAAGAACTCTTCTAATAAGATATATAATTATCGTTATAAGAATTCCAAAAAAGCTTCCAAGTGCAAGCCCAAGAGAGGCATCTGAATTAGAAAATGCAGTTATAAAGCTCTCTCCGGAGAAAAATCCACCCGTATATACAATTCCGGTTACACAACATATAACAAGGCTGGCAATAGGAATTATAAGGTCAATTACCTTACCCTTTGAATCAGTTGTAGCTGCATCTGCTTCCGCATAAGGACGATCCGGGGTTGTAAACAGATCACCATGCTCCGCATTGTATTCATGCTTTGCCATTGAACCAAATTCAACCTTAAGCACAGCCATAAGAACCATCATCAGGATTGTAAGTAAAGCATAAAAATTATATGGAATTGCCCTTACGAAAAGTGAAAGACCATCTTCACCATCTACGAAACCGTTAACTGCTGCCGCCCAGGAAGAAACAGGTGCAATAATGCATACAGGAGCTGCAGTAGCATCTATAAGATATGCAAATTTTGCTCTTGAAATCTTATGCTTGTCAGTAACCGGTCTCATAACACTGCCTACTGTAAGACAGTTAAAATAATCATCAATAAATATAAGACATCCAAGGAAAATTGTAGCAAGCTCTGCTCCCACCTTTGTCTTAATATGAACTGCCGCCCATTCACCAAATGCCTTGGAGCCACCGGCCTTGTTCATAAGTGCAACTATACTGCCAAGTATTACAAGGAATATAAGAATTCCTACGTTGCCGGGACTTGTAAGAACTGAGATTATACCAACCTCTTTTCCTTCTGAGATAACACCGTAATTGAATATTCCAAGAACAGTGCCTTCAAATGAAAAATCAGAATACAAAAGTGCACCTACCGCAATTCCTATAAAAAGTGAGCTGTAGACCTCTTTTGTAATAAGTGCAAGTGATATAGCAACAATAGATGGCACAATTGACCAGAATGTTGCATAAAATTTAGGTGTATATTCTGCTGCATCTGCTGCCCCTTCTGCAGCAAATGCAGGTACCCCTTTAACTAAAAAAGCTGCTGCTACCATGAAAATCATCACGAAAAATATAGCATTCGCATGTTTTCTCATATACATTGTAATACCTTTATTCATACCTTTTCCTCATTTCGTATAAAATCGTATAAAGTTATAATCATCAGCTGACTGCCCAGAAGAATTTGATGATGAACAGTACTGACAGCACATAAGTAAGAACTGATACATCCTTTGCCTTACCGGTGAATACCTTAATTACTGTATAAGTTATTAAACCAAGTCCTATAGCATGTCCAATTGAACCTGATATTGGCATTGAGATAAGCATAATAGCTACAGGCATATACTGATATATATCTTCGAAATCAATGTTCTTAAGTCCTGCAACCATAAGTACACCTACGTATATAAGTGCTGATGAAGTAGCTGCAGCAGGAATAATAGCTGCAATAGGAGCAATAAATATTGAAGCAAGGAATAAGATACCTGTAGTTAAGGCTGTAAGTCCGGTTCTTCCACCAGCCTCAACACCTGCTGCTGATTCGATAAATGTTGTTACTGTTGAAGTTCCTGTAACAGCTCCGGTAATAGTACCAATAGCATCTGCTGTAAGAGCCTCCTTCATCTTTGGCATCTTACCTTCCTTATCAAGCATTCCTGCACGACTGGCTGTACCAACAAGTGTTCCAATAGTATCAAACATATCAATCATACAGAATGTAATGATGAGAGTTATAACTGTAAACCAGCCAACCTTGGCAAAATCAGCAAAGTCAAATTTGAACAATGTTGTCTCGGCCATATCAGAAAATGCTGGAACAAATGATGCCCCCTCAAGTGCAGCAAATGGATTAATTCCAAGGAAAATTGCCTCTCCTACCCAGTAAATAATACATGCCACAAACATTCCAATAATAACTGATGCCTTTACTCCCTTGTGGGAAAGAACAGCAATAACAAAAAATCCAACAAACATTGTAACCACTGTAAGAACCATTGTAGGATATCCATCTCCCATATTAGTTCTCGCAAGTCCAGGTGTTAATGCGCCGAAGAAATCCTTCATAACATAGAAAGGACCACCATCTGATGAATACACTCCTGCATTAGAACCAAGTCCTATGTTAAGAAGCATAATTCCAATAGCAGGTGCAATGCCCATTCTTACACCAAGTGGTATGGCATCAACAATTTTTTCACGAACATTAAATATTGATAATACTAAGAATACGATACCTTCGCATAAAATGATACAAAGAGCTGTCTGAAATGACTCGACATATCCAAGTCCTGTTATAGCGGCAATATTACCTACAACTACAGCAAAGAAGCTGTTAAGTCCCATCCCAGGTGCAAGTGCAAATGGCTTGTTGGCCATAAATGCCATTGCAAACATTGCTATTGCTGAAGCAATACATGTTGCAAGGAATACACCATTCCAAAGGGCCTGGCCTCCAGATTTTCCAAAATTTGTTAACAGATTAGGATTCAGTGCAATAATATATGCAACTGTCATAAATGTTGTAAAACCGGCGATAATCTCGGTCTTTACGGAAGTGTTGTTCTCTTTGAGTTTAAAGATTTTTTCTAACACTTTGTTGTCCTCCTCTTTACGGTTTTCATTATTGTGAATTCATATTCTTTTTTTAATAATCAGAAAATTCCATTAGTTTTCTTAATAAACAATAAAAAAAGAACATGCATTTGTATTATATCAACAAATGCATATTCCCGCAATTACTTTTAGCTGGTAACTTATGAAAATCTTAAATCTACATCAGGATTATCCTTCTGACAATATTCAAGAATTGCCTTATTCAGTTCTTCTTCATATGTTTTTGGCACATCACCATAATTCATATGCATTTTTTGACCGTCCCTGTTCATAACATGTCCACCCATGAAATCCTGATCCATGCCACGCTCTATTGTAAAAAAGCCAATATCCTTACATTCATTATCAAAGATTATTATATCCCTATAACAGAGTGGCACCTCTTCCGGCTGTGGAAAGCCTATTACCATTGCAAAGAAGCCCTCTTCAAGTTTTCCTGTTGCAACACTATAGTCCTCCGGTTTGTAAGGCATGTCAATTCCAGCATCATCACAAATCGCCTTCATGGTATCATACAGCACCTGCGCTCCATCCTTTGTAAGATGAACAAGAACCGGTCCTCCCTTTTCAAATATAAGGTTAGGAAGCAGTACATGTTCAAAATAATATCTTGAATCATAAAGCTTTTTTGCTTCTTCTGCAGTTTTTTTCATTATATGTTTCCTCCGCATGTTTGTTGGGGTTTCGCATATTGTATCATACAAATTGTATTTTTTTCAACTGCAGCCTGGCTTTTTCCCTGCCTTTAATCTTTATTTTCTGCTTTAAGCCTGCAAATGCCTTTTTGGTCACATTTTTAAGTTTTGTTGTTTTAACTGTAATTTGCTCAAGCTTTTTGCAGCCTTCAAAGGCTTTTGCACCTATTGTTGTGACCCCGGCACCAATGCTTATGCTTCTTAGAGTGGTTGAAATCTCAAGTTTTTCAAGATTTTCACTATCATCCATTGCAAGAGTTGCAATATATCTGTTCTGCTCATTTACCATAGCAATATACATGAAAAGAATTGATATACATATGGAAAGATTAATAAGTGAAAATCCAAAAAACGTAATCTGAATGACTGCCATTATAACAGGAAGCACAATGTATGATAACATACTGTAAAAAATCTTACTGTCAAGCTTTCTTCTGTTTTTAATTATGATAGCCATATCAATTAACATTCCTGCAAGTGGAATAAGCACTGACAGCGCATATGCCGGCTGACGATGATAGACATTCCTGTCATCGATATAATAATACAGAATGGTAAACTGTGATATACATACAATTAATATTCCAATTATACATATAATCTTAACCAGCTTTACAGTCAGTTTTTTTCTCATTTCTACTACCATTTTTATAGCCGTTTGCTGATGCCAAATCAGCATCTGCACCCATACTGCCAACAAGCATAGCACCTGCCAGTCCTAATGCCACAAAATGATTAAACCTATTAAAATTACTCTTAGAAGTGCTCTTAAATGTGTGTTTAAAATTATTCCTAAAGTTGCTCCTAATAGCGTTCTTAATAGTGCTCTTATTAGTATTTTCTTGAGAATCATACCACATTAAGAGTCTTATCATATTGAGAGACTTATCATACTGAGAGACTTATCATACTGAGAGACTTATCATACTGAAAATCTTATACTACTAATATCAAAAAGCTGCCTTTAGACTTCAAACCAGTCTAAAAGCAGCTTAATTCTTTAATTATATTAAATCGTTAATTATATTAATTCTATAATTATATTAAGTCCATAATTATATTAAAATATATCAGTCATAAAAAATTACTCTCTTGTGAAGAATACTCTAAGACAGTTGTAAAGGTGAATATGCCATGACCACATGCTATGTTCTCCTGTACATCCACCATAAAGACGATCTAGCTTTGGAAGATCTATAAAAGCATAGTTTGCACCCTCAACTAATTGATCACTCTGCTCAACTGCTTTTTTCATAATCTCAACATGTTCATCATGAGCAATATCATCCACTCCGTTACCACAATAAAGGAATCCAAGTGGCATTCCATTCTCAACACCATTTTCAATAACAGAAGTAATCTTTTCAACTTCCTCATCTTTATCACCATCTGGGCCCTGGCATCCGGAAAATGGTCCAAACCATGCAAATACATCATAATTAGCATATAATGCTGAACGATATGTTGTCATTGATCCCATTGATAAACCGGCAAATGCACGATGCATTCTTGTCTTAATAAGATTCTCATCAGACACATCTCCACCTGCATATGTTGAATAATGTGACTCAATATATGGAATAAGATCTTTTCTAAGTTCATACTTGAACTGTGTAGTAAGATCAGAGTTTTCAGGCACACCACTTGGTCTGTAGAATGTAGGTGTAACAATAATTAATGGCTCAATTTCACCATTTGCAATAAGATTATCTACCATTTTCTTATTACCTGTGTAATCATTCTCCACAAGCCATGTGTTTAAGTTTTCTCTACCACCATGCATCAGATATAATACATTATACTTCTTGGACTCATCATATCCGGCAGGAAGATAAACGTTAGCCTGCTTTTCCATCTTAACAGACTTACCTTCATCATATGTCTCTGTATCATATGTAACTAACTCTATTTTACCACGCATTGAAGGATCTGCCTCTTTTGCATCTTCTCTATATTCTGCTGGCACATCTGTAGCAAGTGTAACCTTAATTGGTGTTGGTACAGATAAAGGAGTCGCTGTTGGAACAGGAGTTACTGTTGGATTAGCTGGAGCTGGCGCCGGTGTAGAAGTTCCCACAGGACTAGCTGTAACATTAGTCTGTGAATCAGGAATAACCGGTGTATTCGCTGTAGTATCCTCAAGTACCTTTACATTACACTTTAAGGTAATCTTCTTAGCACCTTTTTTAGCTATACAGGTAATCTTTGTATTACCCTTTTTAATACCTTTTATAACAAATGCTTTCTTTCCACTTGTCTTAACAGTTGCTATTTTTTTCTTAGCAGACTTAACTTTAATCTTATAGCCCTTAACATTCTTAACAGTCACCTTCCTGGATTTACCTACTGTAACCTTAACAGATTTTGTTGAAAGCTTTGGTTTTGCAGCAGCATTAGCTCCACTTGCAGAAATAGCCAGCTGTGAAACCATTGCTGTTGTCAGTAACATACACATACATTTTTTGTACTGTTTCATAAAATAATCACCTTTTCCATTATTAATTTTGCATACCCCAAATATGAAAATATACAACTTTAATTTACCCTTTTGCAATCTTATTGTCAAGCAGTCGTAGTTTCTGGACATCTTTCGAAACTGTATAATGGGATTAACATCTATATATTTTTATACTACATACCAGAACCCTGCTTTATAGCTGTATCTTAAGCTCATCTTTGGTAACCATGCAGCTAAGATTAAGTACCTTAACTCCCGCCTCCTTTGCCTCATAAAATACATCTGCAAATTCCTGGTGTATTTTAGCATTCTGTCTGACCTCAGTTATGCCTGTCATGGGAATAACAAATGCTATGAAGCATTCATACCCCTGGGAAACTGCCTTAATAAGTTCTCGTAAATGTCTTACCCCTCTGACAGTGGGTGCATCTGGAAAGTAACCTATTCCATCCACCTCATCTGTACAACCCTTTACTTCCATAAGGTACCTTGTTCCATCCTTTTCCATATAGAAATCTATCCTTGAATCCCCATACACATATTCCGGTTTCACGTAATCATAATTTCTGGTTTTCAGCCATTCCAAAACCACCTTGTTAGGTGCCTGGCTATCTATATTTACCCAACCAAGCTTGGCATCCTCCACCGCAATTAAATCATATTTCGTCTTGCGGCCTGGATTATCTGCCTTTTCAAGGCTCACCTTAACTCCCGGATTTAAAAGTCTGCTGCAGCGGCCTGTATTTTTAACATGAACGACCTCTTTAACTCCATCTATCTCTACATTAGCTATGAAGCGATTAGGTCTGTCCAAAAAATTTCCTATGATAATATTTTCATATTTCATCTATGACTCATTGCCTCCTTTAGCTATTCTGCTTCATTTTAAACTATTCTTATGTAATCCTGTCAAAAATCATGTATTTATCTATATTTTTTGCGAACATATAACACTGCAATCACTAAAATAAGTGGAAAACCTGCTCCGGCCAAAACTCCTGCCTGTAAATTTTTAGCTGTCGTCTGAGAAACATTACCTATAATTGCCGGTCCTACAGCTCCACCCAAATCTCCTGCAAGTGCAAGGTAAGCAAACATAGCTGTGCCCCCATTTGGGAGTATTTTAGATGAAATACTAATTGCATTAAATGCCTCTGTCCTCTTATCCAGTTCATCATCAATTATTCTATATATATTACATATTAAAACTCGCCTCTTATATACATAATTATAACTAGTATTATTACTTTTTCCAGTTTTTATTTTGTATTTTTCGGTGCTATTGTTTTGTGTTTTTCGGCGCTATTGTTTTGTATTTTTCAGCACTTTTGTTTTGTGTTTTTCGAGACTTTTTTTATTTTTCAGCACGATTTCATCTTGACTATTATGTCCACCAAATTCAAATTTGCTTATTCCATCATTAATGAGAAGCTCGCCATATCTATCTAATAGAACAAGATACTTCATCTCGTGAGCAACCATCAATGTAATCACGTCCTTGTGAAGTGTTCTTACAATTTGTAAATGATTGCACACGAGTTTATTGCTTGTATTTCTATTATTTGGCCGGTTTCTTTTAATGAACGGGCAAAAAACATAACAGAAAATAATTTTCCAATCGGATAGGAGGATAATCATTAGTTGATTATCCGACCTTCCACACCACCTGGCATACGGTTCCGTACCAAGGCGGTTCTTTAGTTTTCACATATTTTCAAATAGAACTCTGTGAATGTTGGATACCCCCACTCACGGAGTTTTTCATTATTCAAGGCAAACTGTACCATTCTGTTGTTGCTACAATTCCAGATACCCTGTCGCATAGAAGCATGCCATCGGATATACTCTTCCTTCATTCCGAGTTCTTTCAGTTTCCTATATCTTGTTTTGACTTTCTTCCATTGTTTCCAATAGATTGCCCTTATCTTATGGCGTAGCCATTTGTCTGTTTCGATTAAGAGTTTCTTCATATCCGCTATTCCAAAGTAATTTACCCATCCTCTTATGAACTGTGTCAGTTTTAATGCACGATATTTATTTCCCCATCCATTACTTCTATTTGTCAGTTCTCTGATTTTATTCTTCATCTTTGTTACTGACTTTGGATGTACTCTGAATCTGCATTTACCTCGATAGTTATAAAAACTGTATCCAAGGTATTTGACTTTGCTGATATGCGACACACAA
>DEDL01000022.1:9084-72779 GCA_002349525.1 Lachnoclostridium sp. UBA2905 | reverse complement strand
AAATGTTATCATTTCCTAGCAATCATTATAGACAATAAACGAGGGAATGAAAATCCCCCCTGAAATTAGGCGCTTACAATGATCACATAATTGAGATTGCGTTAGATGGAATTGAAAATGAGGATCTAAGAGATCCAAAGAAGTGTTATCAGTATATTAAAGAAGCACTGAAAGATGATAAGAAGTATTATCTGCTTTTGGATGAAGCGCAGTTTATGCCACGATTTGAGGAGCAGAAGAATAATAGTAGTTTTTATCAGGAGAATAATAATTGTTTTTACTAGAAGAATAATAATTGCTTTTGCCTAGAAGCATAATAATTGTTTTTACTAGAAGCATAATAATTGCTTTTACTAGAATCATAATAATTGTTTTTACTAGAAGCATAATAATTGCTTTTGCTAGAAGCATAATAATTGCTTTTGCTAGAAGCATAATTATTGCTTTTGCTAGAAGCATAATTATTGCTTTTGCCAGAGGTATACGAATCATTTTTTGAAAAAGTATAAGAATCATCTTTATTAGAAGCGTTTTGTTATAAGTGTACCCTTGACAGAAGTATGTTTAATCAATACAATGTTAGTTAAGATATTATAGTAAAAAGCTGTGAAGAGAAGAGTACATGGCAGTTTGTTCATTAGAAGAGAGTCTGGATGGTGAGAAAGGATCATGAATGTGCTGTGGAAGATGGCCTCGGAGCTGCGTACTGAATCAAAGAAATTTATTTAAGTGAATTCATTTTATGGAGAGTTCTAATTATTTAAAGGTTAATAGATTTCTTTGTGTGTAGGATACGACGGGTTCACCCGTTATAGTGAATGACTGTTTAAAGTTAGTTTGAGACAGTTAGTGAGGTTTGTGTCGTGAGGCATGAACGAATTTGAAGTGGTATCGCGTTTAGTACGCCTTTGAATGTTTAAGCATTTGAAGGCGTTTTTTTCAAATAAATTTATTTATAAGGAGTGTTTATATGTGTAAGAATTGTAAAGAGAAAAAACCATTTTACCTGACAACGGCTATTGCCTATACTTCAGGAAAACCTCATATTGGTAATACTTATGAGGTTGTACTTGCTGATGCTATTGTAAGATATAAAAGAATGCAGGGTTATGATGTTCGTTTTCAGACAGGAACTGATGAGCATGGTCAGAAAATTGAGCTTAAGGCTGCAGAGGCAGGCATTACACCAAAGCAGTTTGTAGATAATGTTGCCGGAGAGATTAAGAGCATATGGGATTTGATGAATACTTCATATGATAAGTTTATTAGAACAACTGATGAAGATCATGAGAAGCAGGTTCAGAAAATATTTAAGAAGCTTTATGATCAGGGTGACATTTATAAGGGAGAATACGAGGGTATGTATTGTACTCCTTGCGAGTCTTTCTTTACTGTATCACAGCTTGTTGATGGAAAATGTCCTGACTGTGGCAGAGAGTGCCAGCCTGCAAAGGAAGAGGCTTATTTCTTCAAAATGAGCAAATATGCTGATAAACTTATTGAGCATATTAACACTCATCCTGAATTTATTCAGCCAGAATCAAGAAAAAATGAGATGATGAATAACTTCCTTCTTCCAGGACTTCAGGATCTTTGTGTGTCAAGAACTTCATTTAAATGGGGAATTCCTGTTTCATTTGATGATAAGCATGTTATATATGTGTGGATTGATGCGCTTAGCAACTATATTACCGGACTTGGTTATGATGTTGATGGCAATAATGGCGAGTTATTTGACAAGTACTGGCCTGCTGATCTTCATTTGATTGGTAAGGATATCCTTAGATTTCACACAATTTACTGGCCAATTATGCTTATGGCACTTGGCGTTCCACTTCCAAAGCAGATTTTTGGACATCCATGGCTTCTTCAGGGTGATGGTAAGATGAGTAAATCTAAGGGAAATGTGCTTTATGCAGATGACCTGGTAGATTTCTTTGGTGTGGATGCCATCAGATATTTTGTTCTTCATGAGATGCCATTTGAAAATGATGGAATTATTTCATGGGAGCTTATTGTTGAAAGAATTAATTCTGAGCTTGCTAATACACTTGGAAATCTTGTTAACAGAACCATTTCAATGGCAAATAAGTATTCAAATGGTGTAATCAATAACGCAGGCGTTAAGGAAGAAGTGGATGAAGATCTTATTAATACAGTTACAGATACTGTTAATAAGGTTTCAGCGAAGATGGATAAGCTTCGTGTAGCAGATGCTATAACAGATGTATTTAATCTGTTCAAGAGATGTAATAAGTATATTGATGAAACTATGCCTTGGGCTCTTGCAAAGGATGAAGCGAAAAAAGACAGGCTTGATACTGTTCTTTACAATCTCGTTGAATCTATAAGCATCGGCGCTACACTTATCGAGGCCTTTATGCCAGAAACTTCAGAAAAGATTCTTGCCCAGATAAATGATACTAAGAGAGAGCTTAGTGAATGCGCTTCATTTGGACAATATAAGTCAGGCAACAAAGTGACTGAAAAACCAGAAATTTTATTTGCACGCCTTGATGTGAATGAGGTTATGGAAAAGGTAAATGAGAAGTTTCCACCAAAGGCTGATAAGAGTGAAGCTGAAAATGCAGAAAATGGTGCTGCTGAAGAGCCTATTGATATCGAAGCTAAGCCAGAGATCACATTTGATGATTTTATGAAAATGCAGTTCCAGGTTGGTGAGATTATATCCTGCGAAGCTGTAGCAAAGTCAAAGAAACTCCTATGTTCACAGGTTAAGGTTGGAAGCGAGATTAAGCAGATTGTATCTGGAATAAAAGCTCATTATACACCAGAAGAGATGGTTGGAAAGAAGGTAATGGTGCTTGTTAACCTCAAACCAGCTAAGCTTGCAGGAGTCTTATCAGAGGGAATGCTTTTATGTGCAGAGGATGCAGATGGAAACCTTGCTCTTATGACACCTGAAAAGAATATGCCTGCTGGAGCAGAAATATGTTAGAAAATATAGGTATTTTTGACAGTCATGCTCATTATGAGGATAAAAAATTCGATGAGGACAGGGAGGAGCTTTTAGCTTCAATGTCCTCATTTGGTGTGAAAAAAATAGTTAATGTCGGATCAGATCTTTTAACCAGTGTTAAGTCGGTAGAGCTTGCTAACAGGTACGATTTTGTGTATGCTGCTGTGGGGGTTCATCCTGAAGAATGTGGTGGTATGACAGAAAATGAACTGGTTGCGATAAGAAATCTTGCTGCAAAGGAAAAGGTTGTTGCTATTGGAGAAATAGGCCTTGATTATTATTGGCCGGAGCCAGAGCATGAAATACAGAAAATCTGGTTTGAAAAACAGCTTTTTATGGCAGGCGAGCTTGGCATGCCTGTAATAATACACAGCAGAGATGCAGCAAAAGATACAATGGATATAATTAAGAAGCATTATGAAAATCTGCCGGAAAGAAGAGGTGTTATACACTGCTATTCAGGTTCGGCAGAAATGGCGCAAGAGTATGTTAATATGGGATTTTTCATTGGTGTTGGAGGCGTTGTCACCTTTAAAAATTCTAATAAACTTAAGGGTGTGGTTGAGAAAATCGATATAAGTAATATTTTGATTGAAACGGATTGTCCATACATGGCGCCAGTTCCAAACAGAGGTAAAAGAAATGATTCTTCAATGTTAATATATGTTGCCGATATGATTGCACAGATTAAGGGTATGACAAAAGAAGATGTTATTAGAATAACTCATGAAAATGCTCTTAGGATGTATGGTTTATCGTAATTACAATGTCAACTGGTTGTACAGGTGTATAGTTTAATATAATTGCAATGTCAACTGGTTGTACAGGTGTATGGTTTAATATAATTGCAATGTCAACTGGTTGTATAGGTGTATAGTTTAATATAATTGCAATGTCAATTAGTTGTATAAATGAATTGAGGTAGGGAATGGATAAAGCTGATAAGCATTTGGTTAACCCACAGAACACGATTGAGATTTTAAAAAAATTTGATGTTCATTTTCAGAAAAAATTTGGTCAGAATTTTCTGATTGATTCTCATGTCTTGGACAAAATTATTAGAGCAGCTGATATTAGCAGGGAAGATGGCGTGTTAGAGGTAGGTCCTGGTATTGGAACTATGACCCAGTATCTTTGTGAGAATGCCGGACGTGTTCTTTGTGTGGAAATTGATAAGGCACTTCTTCCTATTTTGGAATATACGCTTGCAGATTATGATAATGTTAACGTAATTAATGGAGATATTCTGAAACAGGATATATGGGAGCTTGCAAGAAAGTATAATGATGGAAAGCCATTTAAGGTTGTGGCAAATCTTCCTTATTACATTACAACTCCTATTATTATGGGTTTTCTTGAAAATGATTCACCTATAAGCAGTATTACTGTTATGGTTCAGAAGGAAGTTGCAGAGAGAATGCAGGCAGAACCGGGAACAAAGGCATATGGAGCACTGTCACTGGCGGTACAGTATTATTCAAAGCCGTATCTTGCAGCTAATGTTCCTATGAATTGCTTTATGCCAAGACCGAATGTTGCCAGTGCTGTCATCAGTTTGGAAAGATATGATGAACCACCTGTTAAGACTAAAGATGAAAAATTAATGTTTGAACTTATAAGGGCATCATTTCAGGTGAGACGAAAGACCTTATGGAATGGAATTAAGATAAGTAATTCCTTAAATTATACCAGAGAAGAGATTGAAAAGGTTCTTACAGATATGGGATTGGATGTCAATGTAAGAGGTGAGACACTTAATCTTGTGCAGTTTGCTGAACTTGCCGACAGGCTTGGCGAATTGTAATTTTAACGGGTGATTGAATAATAAAGTTCAATATTTGGACATATTTTACTGATACTATAGGGTATGTATGAGTAGAATGTTGACAAATAGCTGCGTGCTTATAAGAGGCAAGGTGCTTATAAATGATAAGGTGCTTATGAGCGATAAAGTGCTTATGAGCAATAAAGTGTTTATGAGCGATAAGGTGCTTATGGATGATAATATGTTTATGATCGCTATCTATGCATGATAAGCGATAGATTGCCTGCAAGCAACAGTTATTTGTTACGGAAGAAGGTGTATATATGGGAGAGTTACCGGTGTATCTTCTTAGTGAAGATGAGTGGAGTCATATGCTTCTTTTATATGATTCAGCCATTAAGGAGATAAGTACCAAAATTGAGATTCTGAACAACGAATTTAAGATTTCGCATCAGTATAATCCGATTGAACATATTTCCAGTCGTTTGAAAAGTATGGACAGTATTGCGAGGAAGCTTAGAAAGAGAAATATTGAGCTTAATGTGAATAATGTTATGACTTATGTAAATGATGTTGCGGGAATAAGGATAATATGTTCATTTACATCGGATATATACAGGATTGCAGAAGCTATTCAGAGGCAGAATGATATTGAAATTATTAAAATAAAGGATTATATTAAAAATCCTAAGGAAAATGGTTATACAAGCTATCATATGATTGTTACTATTCCAATATTTTTATCAGACAGGGTTGTTAAGACAAAGGTTGAAATACAGATTAGAACCATTGCCATGGATTTCTGGGCGAGTCTTGAACATAAGATATACTATAAATTTGAGGGTAATGCGCCTCATGGAATCAGGGCAGAGCTGAAGGAATGTGCTGACATTGTTACGTTTTTGGATAAAAAAATGTTTGCAATTAATGAGTACGTTAAAGAATATGCCAAGAGTGGTACGGTTGAGGGTATGACGGTTGAGGGCAGAGAGGTTGTATCGGAAACAGATGCAGATTTTGAAACAGACGAAAGGTCTGATTCTGAAATATATGCAGGGTCTGATTCTAAATCATATGCAGGGTCCGATTCTAAATCATATGCAGGGTCCGATTCTAAATCATATGCAGGGTCCGATTCTAAAATATACACTGGATACGATTCTGAATCTGATGCAAGGCAAGACCTTGATAAGATGCAAGACTTTGGTGTAGGACCAGACAATGTCTATGAGAATGAAAACAGCCTGAATGGGAACAAAGAAATTGATAACAGATATACTGAATCAGATAAAAATCGTGATGTATCTGCTTCAAAAAGCAGAAAAAATAATGCCGGCAGAGCCGGTAAAAAAAGAAGATTATGGAAATAAGGGGGACGTATTAAATGGCAGAAAAAGAAACAATGGCAGACTTCGAAGCTGAAATTAATGCAAGTCTTAAAAGATACTCTGAAGGTGACATGGTTAAAGGTGTTATTGCAGGTATTGAAAATTATGTAGTATACGTGGATCTTGGAACGTATATGCAGGGTATTATCCTTCCTACAGAACTTAGCGATGACCCATCATTTAATATGATGGATGATTTGAAAATAGGTGATGAAATTAATGCAATAGTTGTTAATACTGATGATGGAAATGGTAATCTTGTATTGTCACTTAAGAAAGCAAACAGCATTCTTGCATGGGAATCACTTGTTGAAGGTAAGAACAATGAAACTGTTTACAATGTTAAAATATCACAGTCTGTTAATGGTGGATGGATTGCATATGTAAACGGAATAAGAGGATTTATTCCTGTTTCAAGACTTTCAATGAGAAGAATTGAGGATGCGGACAAGGAAAGCTATGTAGGAAAGAAAGTTGATGTTATAATTATTGATGTTAATGAAGAGAAAAACAGTCTTGTTCTTTCAGGCAGGGAGCTTGAAGAAAAGATTGCAATAAAAGAACATGAAGAAAAGGTTCGCGCCGTTAAGGTAGGAACAATTACAAAGGGTACAGTTGAATCAATAATGCCTTATGGATGTTTTGTTAACATAGGCGATGGTGTTTCTGGACTTGTTCATATATCACAGATTGCACATAAGAGACTTAAGACTCCTTCAGAGGTTGTAAAGCCTGGACAGGAGGTTGATGTTAAGGTAATCGATATTAAAGATGGAAAAATCAGTCTTAGTATGAAAGCTCTTGTTGATGTTATGGAGAAAAATGAAACTGATGAAGAAGAAGGACCATCAGAATATCTTTCAGGCGAAGAAGCTTCAACAGGAATGGCGTCATTGCTTGCAGGCATTAAGATTGACTAGTACTGGTTGAAATGATTTATGCGAATTGATACGCTTTATGTAAAATGAAATATTTTATGTTAATTGACAGCTTTTGTCTAATTTTAATGTAGGAGGAAAGATTTTTATGCCGGCATTTTTAGATGATGTTTCAGGATTTATTGGAAATGGAAAATGTAATGAAGATGGACTTACGTTAGATGAATTTCTTGAAGAGTATAATCCGGGAAAATATCGCTCTCCAAGTGTAACTGCAGACGTAATGATCATCAAAGCACCATATAGAATTACAAGAGTTGAGAGTGGACTTTCAATTTTGATGGTAAAGAGAAGAAACCATCCATGTATAGGTTTCTGGGCTCTGCCAGGTGGATTTTGTGAAATAGAGGAAGACCTTATTGATACAGCAAGAAGAGAGCTTAAAGAAGAAACAGGTCTTACTGATATTCCTATTGAACTCATAAATACCTGGGGTGAAGTAAACAGGGATCCAAGGGACAGAATTATTACAGCCGCATATCTTGCAATTATTAATGATATGCCGGCTCCTGTTGCAGGTGATGATGCCTGCGATGCGGACTGGTTCGATATTGAAATAATGCAGCGTGGGCGTGCAAAGATTCAAAAGGATGGCAAGGATATTATTAATGCCCTTTATAATTTAAAGCTTACAAAACGTCATGGTGGTGAAGAATGTACCGCAACGGTTTCTGTAAAGGAAAATGCCAAGGGCATTATTAAAGAGAGAAAAATAGAAGTAATTGATAATAAAAATATTGCGTTCGATCATGCAAAATTTATTATTGATGCCATGCTATACATAGATAATAGTATTGATCAGTAAATGAATAAATGAGCAAATGAGCAGCATGGTAACTGAGTATCAGAAAAAGAACTAATTCGGGGTATTGATTTGGAATCCGGATTATATGATGTGTCCGAATTACATTATGTGTCTGAATTACATTATGTACCTGGATTGTATGACATCAAAATTCATATGCTGATCTGGAATCATTCTTATTCAGTAACATGAATGAGGCCCTGGTCAAATATATGTTTTACATGTTCATCGTCAAGTGAATAATATACTATTTTACCCTCTTTGCGGTTTTTTACAAGCTTTGCAGTTTTCAGCGTGCGTAACTGGTGTGATATGGCGGACTGGCTCATATTAAGTTCATTTGCTATATCACATACACATAGTTCAGAATCAAATAATGCATATAGGATTTTTAAGCGGGTTACGTCGCCGAAAATTTTAAATACATCTGCAAGATTAGAAAAGGTTGTATCGTCAGGTGTTTTGTTAATATTAATATTGGTCATATACAGTCTCCTGTTATATTATTCATTTTATTTGCTACATTATATAAAAAAATGAAATGAATGTCCATATATGCAGGCTGTTGTAAAGATACATGAATATTTACATGATGGTATTAAAATTTTAACAGAATGGAGAGAATTATTATGAAGAAGAACAAAGGATTTGTTGCTGAATTCAGAAAATTCATTACAAGAGGAAATGTAATGGATATGGCAGTTGGTGTAATTATGGGTGGTGCATTTACTTCAATTGTTACATCACTCAATGAGGATCTGCTTACACCTATACTTGGTTTATTTGGTGGAACAGATTTCTCATATCTGTCTGTAAAATTAGGAAGTGGAGAAAATGCCCCTCTTCTGAAATATGGCAACTTTATTACAGCAGTTATTAATTTCCTTATAACAGCATTTGTTATATTCATGATTATTAAGGGACTTAATATGGTTAGTGATAAATTCAAGAAAAAGGAAGAGGAGAAACCTGCTTCAACTAAAATCTGTCCATATTGTCAGAGTGAGATAAATATTAAGGCAGTTAAGTGTCCACACTGTACATCAGATGTTGAATAATATATTCTATATTGGTCATAGAGTGAATAATGTACATCAGACGTAGAGTAATAGTAATATATTCAATGTCGGCTGCAGAGTATATAATGTACATATGCAGAGTAATATAAGATTTAAGATAATATTAGATTGATAATTTAAGTAAGCCCTGGAGTTCAAAGCCAGGGCTTGTTTAGTTTATATGGTATGCATGGCTTATATGGTATGCATGGCTTACATGATATGCATGGTTTACATGGCTTATATGGTATGGCATGGCTTACATGGTTTGCAAGGTTTACATGGTTTGCATGGCTTACATGATTTGTATGGTTTGTCAGACCTGTCTAATCTACTTGAATATACTTTGATATTTGTGGAAAAATCTGTTATGATAATGATATACGTTTTTTGGAGGATAGATTATTGTTAAGATTTGTTTTTGTTTTAATAACAGGTCTTGGGTATGCTATTATTCAGATATACAGACTCGCATATGTTGCGTCTCACGATAAATTTACAGAAGAACAACGATATGGAGAAGCTGTAAGAACAGTTAAGCTTCTTAAGAAAAAGGGACGTATCTCTACCAAAGTGTATGGGACAGAGAACCTCCCCCGGGATACAGGGTATATTATGTATTCCAATCATCAGGGCAAGTATGACTCATTAGGTATTATATATGGACATAAGAAACCTCTGTCAGTTCTTATGGAATATAAAAAATCCAAAATGATTCTTACAAGCCAGTTTGTTGATGCACTTAAGGGTAAGAGGCTGAAGTTAGATGATCCAAGGCAGCAGGTTCGTGTAATCAATGAGATTGCAAAGGAAGTTAAGGATGGAAGGCGTTACCTTATATTTCCTGAAGGTGGATATAAGGATAATCATAATGAAATTATGGAATTTTCAAGTGGCTGCTTTAAATGTGCCACAAGATCAGGCTGTCCAATTGTTCCGGTTTGCATAGTTGATTCATGGAAACCATTTGGCATGAATTCCCTAAAGAAGGTTGTGACACAGGTTCATTTTCTGGAGCCTATCATGTATGAGGAATTCAGCGATAAGCGTCCTAAGGATGTTGCCGATATGGTAAGAGATAAGATATGTGATAGGATGACAGAGATTGTTGGCGAGTGCTAAAATCAAATCTACATACATCATTTTAAAACTTAATAATATGATTCATAAAAAGGGCATCTTCCTGCATAGATATATAATATCTGATTGCGGGAGGTGCTTTTTTGTATAATGCAAATAATACTCTGAAAAAGGTTATTTTGCTCGGTGTATCATTTTATTATCTGATTGTATGCTGTACAGGATGCGTTAAGGAGGTTTCCACTGAGAAAAAAGAAGAAATCGACTACACTGTTGTAAAAGAAGCTGATATACCTGATTATCTTATGGAAAACATCGAAAGTAAAAAAAATGATGCTTTCAGACTTAGTTATTCAGATAGTGAAAATCTGTATATTGCTGCAGGATATGGTGAGCAGATGTCTGGCGGCTACAGTATTGTTGTTGATGATTTGTTTCTTTCAGATAATGCCATTATTTTTGCAACAACACTTAAGGGCCCTGAGAGTGAGCGAAAGGGCGACAAACCTACATATCCCTACATTGTTGTGAAGATGGAAAATATGGACAAAGAGATTATATATAAATAAGGGGGACGCTTATGGATCTGATTAAGAAAAACATACATATGAACAGGGATAAATGCAAAAGCTCGATGTCGTTAACTCTTGATAATGATATTAATGTACCGGATATAAAGCCTGATATTAGTTATATTATCAGAGAGCAGGGCGAAATAAAAATGGAGGAAGCAAAGGTTTCAGGTGGCAAGGCCTTATTGAGCGGAAGCCTGTATGTGAATATTCTATATGTGACCAATGATTTTGGTGAAAAGCTTGAGCACATGAGTGGGAAGATAGATTTTAATGAGGTTGTTAGTATGCCTGATGTGTGTGATGGGGATAATGTTTATGTAAAAACAGAGCTTGAGGACATTACCACGCGGCTTATTAATTCCAGAAAAATCAGTGTGAATGCAATATTGAAAATGAATGTTAGTGCAGATGAGCTTTTTGACGAGCAGGCAGCAGTTGCTGTTGTGAGTGAAAATCTGGTTGTAACAAGGGAAACTACAAATACAATTACGGAGCTGGCACTTTGCAAAAAGGATACATTTCGCATTAAAGAGGAGGTTTCTGTTGCCGGTGGAAGAGACAGTATACGTGAAATTCTGTATCAGGACGTATTTTTGTATGAAACGGAGCTTAGAATGCTTGATAACAGGCTAAGTTTAAAAGGAGAAATGGGAATATACATATTGTACTACGGAGCAGAGGGTGACAGAATTAATTCCTATGAAACAACTGTTAATTTTGATGGAGTAACGGATTGCAATGGATGCGATGAGACAATGATTCCGGAGGTTCATATTGCTATAAACACTAAGGACATACAGGTGAAAGCCGATGAGGATGGTGAGGACAGAATTCTTGATATAGAGGTGGTGCTTGGTCTTGATATGAAGGTTTACAGGGAAGAAGAAATAACCTTTATTGCAGATATGTACTGCCTTGATGGTAAACTTACTCCAATCTATAGTGAAACAATGTTTGATAATCTTGTTGTTCGTAACAACAGTAAGGCGAGAATAAATGATGTGATTAAAATTGAAGAAAACAAAGCGCCAATTCTTCAGATGTCAGGCATAACTGCTACTCCAAAAATTGATATGCAGACAATAAAAGATGATGGAATTGAATTAGAGGGCGTCATAGAAGTTGATATGTTATATTTTGCGGAAGATGACAAGGGTATAATTGCCGGTTACAAGGGCATGATTCCATTTACGCATTTTGTTGAAGCAAGGGGCATAGAAAAGGATTGTGTATTTGATATTGTTCCACAGGTTTCACAGATAAATGAAACAGTGATAAACCAGAAGGAGGTTGATTTCAAAATAGGTGTTTCATTTGATACTATTGTATTTAATAAGGTAAAGTGTAACATAATTACTGATTATAAAATCGAAGATTTTGACAGGGAGGACAGGAAAGCATCTATAATCGGATATATTGTAAAAGATGGGGATACATTGTGGGATGTGGCCAAAAAATTTTATGTGACAAAGGAGAAAATTATGGAGATAAATGAGCTTGAATCCGAAAACATAAAACAGGGCGATAAGCTTTTGATATGTAAATGATGTATAAGTGGTATCTTTGACGTGCATAATACTGGTATATCGTTGAAATATTCTGCGCGAATTGTGATGTTATGGAAAACGATGAACAAAAAAATTTTGAACTAAAATATTTTTGGAGGTAATATACATGAACGAAGATACCATTAATCTTTTAAAGGAATGCAATGCAGGCTGTAAATCTGCCACAAGCAGTATGGAGCAGATTCTTGCATATGTGGAAAACCAGAAATTAAGAGATCTGATAAAGGAATACAACAATAAACATATAAAATATGGTGATGAATGTCATGAACTGCTTAATTCGGCGGATTCAGACGAAAAGGATCCTAATAAATTTGCAATGGCAATGGCAACTCTTGGTACAGATTTAAAACTTACTATCAATTCATCTGTAAATAAGGCAGCAGGACTTCTGATTGACGGATGCAATATGGGTATAAAAAGTCTGACGGAATATCTTCATCAGTATAAGGCGGCGGATGATAATGCAAAGCATATGACAAAAAAGCTTATTCATATAGAAGAAGAATTTATGAAGGAGCTGTTAGAGTTCCTGTAATAATTCCTGTGGCAATTCCTGTGATTATGTATTATAAACAATTAATATAAATGTTTTAATATTTGTTTGTTAATTTTTAAACAATTATGAATACAGTAGAAAATATGCATTTTTAGGTCTGTTTTGCATATTTTTATGTTGATTAAAGGTGTAAGAAATGCTATTATTCCTTCGAATAGAAAATATGTTAATGAAAATATGTATTTTGGAGGGAGTACGATGGACAAGTTGAAGAAATATCTGCCATATATATTGCTGGCAGCGGTTGTCATATTTGAATACATCTTTGCATACAATAACCAGATACAGAATTATGTTATCAGATAGGAATTAAGTCAGGGGTATAAAGACAGCAGCATAAAAACGGCAGCATAAAGATAGCAGGTTCAGGAAATTAAAAGAGTCTCACTTAGATATTTAACCGGTTTATTTGACGGGGGATATATTAAAGTGGGGCTCATTTACATTTATTATACATTTAAAAAAAATGAAATACAGAAAAAACATTATTTCATATAAAGTAATGCCATGTTATAATAAATGTATATGTTGAAGGTTATAACTATTATATGGCATCAAGGAGGACAATATAGGTGAAGGACAGATTATTGGGGATATTTGATAAGTTTTATGGTGGAATTAAGGATAGAGGATCAGCAAAGAATGATGGAGATATTAAAGTTTATTTTGCTCCGGGAAGGGTTAATCTTATAGGAGAACATACTGATTATAATGGAGGCCATGTTTTTCCATGTGCTCTTACAATAGGAACCTATGCTGCTGTAAGATTGAGAGAGGATGACAGGATAAGACTGTATTCTGATAATTTTCCGGATGAAGGAATTGGTGAGATTAAGGCAGGAAGCTTTAAGAAGCTTGAGAATCCGGACTGGTGCAATTATCCTATTGGTGTTATGTGGACACTTAAAAAGCACGGATATGATGTAAACAGAGGAATGGACATTGCATTTTACGGAGATATTCCAGATGGTGCAGGCTTATCCTCATCAGCTTCGATAGAGGTACTTACCGCATATATGATGAATGATTTATTTGGATTTGGAATAGAGCTTAAGGATATCGCGGTGCTCTGCCAGTATTCAGAGAATAAGTTTAATGATTCTAATTGTGGTATTATGGATCAGTTTGCTTCAGCTATGGGTAAGAAGGATAATGCTATTTTTCTTGATACTTCTACTCTTGCATTTGAATATGCACCTGTAAAGCTTGAAGGCAAGGAACTGTTAATAATCAACACTAATAAAAAACACAAGATTGCAACATCAGGCTACAATGACAGAAGAAGAGAATCGGAAAGTGCCCTGGCTGATCTTGAAAGAGATATTGATATTAGTTCTCTTGGAGATCTTAGTATTGAAGAGTTTGAAAAATACAAATATTGTATTAAGGACCCTGTGAATAAAAAGCGTGCAAAGCATGCAGTGTATGAGAATCAGAGAACAATCCAGGCAGTAAAGGCTCTTAAGGAAAATGATATCAGGAAATTTGGTGAACTGATGGTGGAATCTCATATATCATTAAGAGATGATTATGAGGTGTCCTGTAGGGAAGCGGATATTATTGTTGAGGAGGCACTTAAGCTTGATGGTGTCTGGGGAATCAGAATGACAGGCGGCGGTTTTGGTGGCTGCCTTGTTGGAATTGTTGATTCAGATAAGGTAGAAAATATAAAGAGTTCAATTGGAAAGATATATAAAGAAAAGACAGGTGTTGATGCCACATTTTATGATGTTTCAATTGGTGGCGGACCGGCACTTTTGTAGTACCCTCATTTAAACTGGAGAAAAGTTATGAAAGTTTTACTTGCAGCTATTAATGCAAAATATATTCACTCTAATCTGGCGGTTTTTTCGCTTAAAAAGTATGCTGACAGTGTCATAGGTGAGAATAATGAGAATATAGATATAGAGATTGCAGAATATACTATTAATAATCATATTGGTGATATTCTGCCGGATTTGTATAGCAAAAAAGCAGATATTATCGCATTTTCAGTATATATATGGAATGTGGAATATGTTACAAGACTTGCAGGAAGCCTTAAAAAGATTATGCCTCATACTGAGATATGGGTGGGTGGTCCGGAGGTGTCATACCGGGCAGAAAGTTTTTTGAAGGACTATCCATTTGTTGACAGGGTGCTGTGTGGCGAAGGTGAGAAAATCTTTGCAGACAGTCTGATTAAGGCAAGTCGTAAGGAAGCATTTGGCAAAATAATATATTGTGATGATGTTCTTTCCATGAATGAACTGCCATATGTTTATGATAATCTTAAGCCTTTTGAAAATAAGATAATATATTATGAGTCAGCCAGGGGATGTCCTTTTTCCTGCAGTTACTGTCTTTCGTCAATAGATAAGAAAATAAGGGTAAGAGATACAGATTTAGTTAAGGCGGATCTTAAGAAATTTATTGATAACAGAATAAGCCTTGTAAAGTTTGTTGACAGAACATTTAATGCTGTTCACAGTCATGCAATGGATATATGGAAGTTTTTAGCTGAGAATGATAATGGCGTGACAAGGTATCATTTTGAACTGGCAGCAGATATTTTAAGAGATGATGAAATAGAGTTTTTACAGGGCGTGAGAAAGGGTTTGTTCCAGTTTGAAATAGGTATACAGACATTTAATGAGAAAACGCTCTCGGCAATTAACAGAAAGACGGATACAGACCGTTTGTGTTCTAATGTAAGAAAGCTTTGGCAAATGAGGAATATACATATTCACCTTGATTTGATAGCCGGACTTCCTTATGAAGATCTGGAATCATTTGCGGGTTCATTTGACAATGTGTATGCCCTTAGACCAGATGAGTTCCAGTTAGGATTTTTAAAGGTTTTGTATGGTTCAAAAATGGAAAAGGATTCTTCACTGTATGATATTGTAACTGCAGATTATCCGCCATATGAGGTCTTGTCCACAAGATGGCTTTCCTATGATGATGTACTGCTTCTTAAGGAAGTAGAGGAGGCTCTGGAGGTTTATTATAATTCAAGACAGTTTGATAATGCGATTTCCTATCTGGCAGAGAATTATGAAAGCCCATTTGATATGTACAGGCAGATAGGCGCCGCAATGGCAGCGGACACGGAAGTGGGAGCGGCAAAGTCAAGGCTTAAAAGGTATGATTTCCTATATAATTATGGGAGAAAAGTGGTTGATAATCCTGATTTGTTCATGGAGCTTCTCATTCATGATGCATATCTCAGGGATAACTGTAAGACGAGACCATCATTTGCCGAAAGGGAAAATGATGTGTCCGGGGGAATTTGCAGGGACCGAAGAATTAGTGCGAGATTATATCATGCTGAAAAATATTCATATGATATAGATAATTTTATTAAAACGGGAAATGTCATAAAAAATGACACAATTATATTATATAATTATGGAAAACGTGACGATATTACCTATAATGTGGAATATCAGTGTATAGAAGAATAAAAGGAATTACACAATGAATAAAAAAACAGTTAACGAGATTTTAAAGAGACTGGATGAGCATTATACTACAGAGCTTAAGTGCTATCTTAATCATGACAGTGCGTGGCAGTTACTTATTGCTACTATATTAAGCGCCCAGTGTACTGATGAGAGAGTCAATAAAGTTACCAGGGACTTATTTGTTAAATATCCTACACTTAAGGCATTTGCGGATGCCAATCTTAGTGAGCTTGAAGATGACATAAGACCGGTGGGCTTTAATGTTATGAAGGCAAAGAATATTAAGGCCTGCGCTGCAAGAATTGTCAGGGATTATGACGGAGTGGTGCCTTCTGATATTGATGAGCTTGTGAAGCTTGAGGGAGTTGGCAGAAAGACTGCCAATGTTATAAGAGGCAATGTTTATGGTGAGCCCAGTATTGTGGTGGATACACATGTGAAAAGAATATCGGGTCTGCTTGGTTTTACAAAGGAAACAGATCCTGTAAAAATCGAATATGAACTCATGAAAATACTGCCAAAGGAGCATTGGATAAGATACAATATTCAGATAATTACTCATGGCAGAAGTATATGTATAGCAAGACGTCCCAAGTGTGAAGAGTGCTTTTTAAAAGATTTGTGTAAATTCCATAAAAGTGCTTGCACTAATATATAAAATGACTTATATTATTTTAATATGGCTTAAATGGAGGTATAATTATGAATTTCTTTAGAAAAAACCAGAAAATAATAGCAGCGATAATATGTATTATAGTAATTGTAGCGATGGTAGTGCCACTTCTTTCATCTATTGTTACTTTATAGGAATCATTTGACCTGAATATGTATATAGGAGCGTTATTATGTCGTATAATAGTTATAGGGAAAGAGGCATGGAACGTGTTATGCAGCGTAAACGTAAAATAAGGCATAACGTTGCAATGGTGATTGCCGCATTGGTAGTTATATGTATTTGCGTTCTTGGTGTCATTGGTATTAAAAATACTTTTTTTAGTAAGAATAAGCAGGACGGAAACATTGGTAATATTGATAATGCAGCTGTAGTTGATGAGAGAAAAGATGAAGGACGTATAGAGAAGGACGTTTACATTGAGAATGTTGCCGTAGGTGGTATGGATTATGATGAGGCAAAAAAGAGTATTGATGCATTTGTAAGCGAGATGTCTGATAAAGTAATCAATATTGATATAGACGGGAATATCTTAAGCACTAATCTAAAAGAACTTGGTCTTTCATGTGAAAGTGAGAAAGCTATAGATGACGCATTTCTTATGGAAGATGCCGGAAAAGTTACTATGACATTTTCAATTGATGAGGATGTAGTTTGTGACTATCTTAAGGAAAACAGCAAGGATTTTACTAAAACAGCAAGAAATGCTTCACTTAAACGTGAAAATGGCCAGTTTACAATTATAAAGGCCAGAAAAGGTAAAAGCGTTGATGTGGAAGCAACATGTTCTAATATATCTGCAGTTATCAATTCAGGAATTGCAGGACAGGCGCAGATAAATGTAAGTGCGGTTATTGTAACAGAGGAACCAGAGTATAAGACCGCCGATGTTAAAAAATGCACAGATGTACTTGGAAAATATTCAACACAGTACAATGCATCACAGACAGACAGAACAGCTAATGTTAAGAATGCTGCAGCCTTTATTGATGGAAAAGTACTGTATCCCGGAGATGAGCTCTCTGTGGCAGATACTATTTATCCGTTAACTGAGGATAACGGTTATAAGCTTGCACCTTCATATGTGTCAGGACAGGTAGTTGACAGTCTTGGAGGTGGTGTATGTCAGGTTTCAACAACTCTTTATAATGCAGTGCTTTTAGCTGAACTTCAGGTTGTGGAAAGATTCCCACATTCAATGGTTGTAAACTATGTTAAACCATCAATGGATGCAGCTATTGCAGGTGATTATAAGGACCTTAAGTTTAAGAATAATACAAAGGCACCAATATATATACAGGCTTATGTTGATGGTGGTATCATTACATTTACGATATATGGTGACGAGACAAGGTCTCCTTCAAGAACTATTAAATATGAATCAGAAATTGTTCAGGAGATTAAGCCGGGAGCGGATGTTGTCACTAAGGATAATACGAAGCCGGAAAGCTATACTTCAGTAACACAGCAGGCTCATGTTGGTTATATTGCCAATCTTTATAAGGTCGTATATGAAAATGGTGCTGAGGTGTCAAGGGATAAGGTTAATTACAGCAGATATAATGCTGAACCAAGACATATTATAGTGGGAACTAAGAAGGACGACAAAAAGGATAAGAAGTCAGATAAGGATGATGAGTCTAAGTCTGATAAGAAGAAGGACAGTAAAACTGATAAAACCAACAAGAACAACAGTACAAAAACTGATAAAAATAATAACAAGAGTTCGGATAAGACAGATAATTCCTCAAGCAGTGTGGAAAGCAGCGACTCTTCAAGTAATGCTGATAATCAGGACAATAAAGCTCAGGATAGTTCACAGACCTCTGGAGATAATTCTGAATCAAAGCAGGAGACACCAGTTACTGATAATACACAGAGTGAGGCAGCAGACAAACCGGCAGAGTAATAACTAATGATTACTGGTGGAATTATACATTAAGGTGTAATTAAGGAGTTTATGTATGGCTGATATAATCATGACCGGCTATATTGGAGCAGTAACGATAGCTGGTGTGGCTGCAGAATACAGGGACGAGCTTATAAAAAAGCTGCCACATGGACTTGTTGACAGGGCGGCAGAGTATATGGAAGCTTTGGAGGGCAGCCTGTCAGAGTTTAGTCCGGACACATCATTTGTTAAGGAAGATGATATTGTACTTCCTGTTGGAGAGGGAGGAATATTCAGAGCCCTTTCCGGCATAAGCAGCATCACAAAAAAAGGCTTCGTGGTGAATCTTAGAGATATTAATATCACTCAGGAAACAGTTGAAATCTGTGAAATATATGATGTGAATCCCTATAAGCTTTATAGTCCGGGTTGTTGTCTATATGTAAGCAGTCAGGGCATGAGTTTACTAAGGGCATTAAGGGATAAGGGATATACAGCAGATATCATAGGATATACTACGAGTGATAATGACAAAAAAGTTGTTAATGGTGATGAGACAAGATACCTTGAAACAAGATTTGAGGATGAGATTAAAAAGATAAAGAGGCAGTTATGAATATAGTATTATTGGAGCCGGAAATACCACAGAATACCGGTAATATTGGAAGAACATGTGTAGCAACAGATACTAAACTTCATCTTATTGAGCCACTTGGTTTCAGTATTAATGAGAAGGCAGTTAAGAAGGCGGGTCTTGATTACTGGCCATCACTTAACAAGGAAGTATATATTTCTTATCGTGATTTTGTTGAGAAGCATCCCGGTGCAAAAATATACATGGCTACAACGAAGGCAAAAAAAATGTATACAGAGGTTAGCTATGAACCTGATGCATACATAATGTTTGGTAAGGAAAGTGCGGGAATACCGGAAGAAATTCTTGTGGAGAATGAAGAAAACTGTATAAGAATTCCTATGGTTGGAGATACTCGTTCTCTAAATCTTAGTAATAGTGTTGCAATTGTTCTGTATGAAGCATTAAGGCAGAATAACTTTGAACATATGAACTGCGAGGGTCATCTTCACAAACTTTCCTGGCAAGAAGACAAGAAGCAGTAGCATGAATGATTCCAGGAAGGTTATGACAGATAAGTAGGTACACTTTAAGCAAACAGCTATAGCTTACGTGGGAGAGAGAATGAGAATTCTGTACCAACGTCAAGTGTACTTGTTGCAGTAATATTTTCGCCATGAGCATTAATAATTTCTTTGACTATGGACAGGCCAAGGCCTGTTCCTTTTTTGTCTTTACCACGGCTCTGGTCTGTTTTATAAAAACGGTCCCATATCTTATTCAGGCTGTCTTTTGGAATGCCAATACCTGAGTCCTTAACAGATACAAATATTTTATCACCTTTAATTTTGCTGGATATAACAAGTGTGCTGTCGTTATAACTGAACTTGATGGCATTGTCTATAAGGTTATAGAGAACCTGCTGTATTTTGCTAAGGTCTGCAAGTACAAAGGTTTTTGGCTCTTCAAAGAAAAGCTTTACTGTAATCTGTTTTTCTGTACATACACCCTCAAAGCAGGCAACTGTCTGCTTTATAGTAGCATTGATGTCAAAAGGTGTTATGTCAAGAATGGTTCCCTTACTGTCAATACGGCTAAGATCAAGCAGATTTGAGGTGAGCTTTGTAAGTCTTTCAGTCTCAAACATAATAATCTTAAGATATTTTTCACACATTTCGGGTGGAATTGTTCCATCGATCATAGCTTCAGTATATCCCTTTATAGAAGTAAGAGGAGAACGGAAATCATGGGAAACATTGCTTATAAATTTGTGCTGCTGTTTCTCAAGATTGTGGAAGTCGTCACCAATACATCTAAGGGCTGAATACAATTCAGTATATTCGTCACCAGTATTAATATCACACGTATAAGAATAATTCCGGTTACTGTATTCCTTTGCTACCCTCACCAGCCTTTTCAGAGGTTGTACGAACTGAAAATATAACATAAGGAATATGGCACTTATAAGGGCAGCCATTCCTGCAACAAATGGCCAGTAGGATGAATTAAGCTCATCAGCTGACCTGCGAATATCTTCGGTATATTTTATCATCACCAGATATCCACGCATTTTCATGTTGTAGGTAATGGGATATGAAACAGACATAAATGGCTGGTCGATATATCCGGGAAGCGTAACATCATAACAATAGGTTTCCGACAGAATATCCGTATCATAGGTATTGAGATTAAACAGGTATGTCTGGTCTGTATCAAATAACATTGTGCCGTCATCTCTTGCTGTAAGAATACGTGCATTAAGATATTTGCTGATGATTTTTATCTCAGTCTGAAGGTCGGCATTAACTAGCATATTGTTGTAGTAGCCTTTAATGTAATTGTCGGATATACCGGCAAGTGCATTATAAAAATCAGTCTGAGTCTGAACCTTCAGTTTATTTTCAAAAAAATGAGTGCCATAAACTGACCATCCAAATATCAGAACAGCTAATGTAAATATATAAGTCAGGGCCAGCTTGCCAGCAGCATTCAAATGAAGTTTCATAAAAATCACCTACCGTTTTAATTCAAACTTATATCCGATTCCCCATACAGTTGAAATACCCCATTTTTCATGGTCTTTTATCTTTTCACGAAGACGTTTTATATGAACATCTACAGTTCTTGTATCAACAACATATTCGTATCCCCAGATGTGATCAAGAAGCTGTTCCCTGTTAAATACCTGGTTAGGGTGTGATGCCAGAAAATAAAACAGTTCGAGTTCTTTAGGTGGCATCTCAATATTTTTTCCGTAATACAATACAGAATAGTTTGAAAGATTAATTGTAAGATCAGGATATTCAACACATTTGTCAGAAGCAGGTGCAGCAGGAGTTTTTTCGCCAGGCTGTGAGAATCTTCTTAATACTGCTTTAACTCTTGCAACAAGCTCTTTTGAATCAAATGGTTTTATAATATAGTCATCAGCACCTAACTCAAGACCTAAAACCCTGTCAAATACTTCGCCCTTGGCGGAAAGCATGATTATAGGTACTGTTGAAGTTTTTCTTATCTCTCTGCATACATCGTATCCGTCTATTCCAGGCAGCATTATGTCAAGCAGGATAAGATCCGGCTTATAGGTTTTGAATTTTTCCAGTGCTTCTGTACCATCTCCGACTATTTCACTGTCAAAGCATTCTTTAGTAAGATACAAGGATATTAAATCGGCAATATTAGCATCGTCATCTACGATAAGTATTTTCTGTTTTTCTGGCATAACTGTTCCCCCTTATGATTTAAATTCAACAATTGTTACACCCTGGTCGCCTTCACCAAATTCACCAATACGGTAGGATTTGACATAGCTTACGTGCTTAAGATGTTCATGTACGGCTTTTTTCAGGGCTCCGGTTCCTCTTCCATGAATAACTGTAACCTGGGAAAGATGTGAAAGATAAGCATCGTCCAGATATTTGTCCAAAAGTGGTATTGCTTCATCAACTGTTTTTCCAATGAGATTAATATCAGTGTGGATATTGGCTGCCTTTGAAAGCTTGTATGTGTTGGTTTTGACCTCAGGTTCCTTCTCCACGGGTTTGTCAATAAGACAAAGGTCATTCAGTTTGATGTTTGAGCTTAAAATACCCATACTTACACCTACAAGTCCCTTACTGCTTGGAAGACTGGTAACAACTCCGTCAAGACCAAGGGATATTACATGGACATTATCTCCCAGATGTATATTATCGGCTGTAATTTTATTATTGCGTTTTTTCTTGGTTTTAATGGTAAGTGAGGAATCCTTTTTGTTAATTTCCTCACGTAAAAGAGAACGCTCTTTTTCAAGCTCGCTGCCGGCACCGGACTGGCGTATCCATTTTCCGTATTTTTTAAATGAATCGTCAGCATAATCCTTAGCCTGCTGCAATATGTCTCTTGCTTCTTCATTGGCACGGCGCAGAATTTTCTCTTTGGCCTTATCTATTCTGTCGTTTTTCTCTTTAAGCTTCTTTTTTAGAGCATCAATTTCTTTTTTTGCTTCTTCAATTTCTGCCTTTTTTGTCTCGATTTCTATACGGCTTGATTCAAGATCACTTATGACATCTTCAAATGACTGGTTTTCCTTATCTACCCTGTCGTTGGCATCTTTAATGATGTAATCAGGAAGTCCAAGCTTCTTTGAAATTGCAAAGGCATTACTTTTTCCAGGAATTCCAATGAGCAGCCTGTAAGTAGGTCTGAGTGTTTCTATATTGAATTCGCAGCTTGCATTTTCAACCATGTCTGTGGACAGGGCATAAAGCTTAAGCTCGCTGTAATGAGTTGTTGCAAGTGCTGTGATTCCACGTTTTAAAAGATGTGAAAGTATTGACATTGCAAGAGCAGCACCCTCTTCAGGGTCCGTTCCGGCTCCAAGTTCATCAAATAATACCAGACAGTTTCTTGTAACATTATTCAGAATGTCAACAATGTTAGTCATATGTGATGAAAATGTACTGAGACTCTGTTCAATACTCTGCTCATCACCTATATCGGCAAAAACATCGTCAAAAACTGCAAGACTTGAATTATCCATAGCCGGAATATGCAGTCCTGACTGACCAAGTAATGTAAAAAGTCCCACTGTTTTAAGGGTAACTGTTTTACCACCGGTATTAGGACCGGTTATGATAAGGTGCTTAAAATTATCGCCTATGTGGACATCCACAGGTACTACTTTTTTAGGGTTAATAAGGGGATGTCTTGCTTTTTTAAGGTTAATATATCCTTTTTTGTTAAGCCTTGGTCTTGATGCATTCATTTTCTTGGCAAGCTTGCCTTTTGCGAATATAAAGTCAAGCTCAGTTAAGATATTCACATCATTTTTAATAAAATCAAGTTCAGCCTGACAGAGAGTGCTAAGTGAGGCAAGAACCTTTTCAATCTCTTCCTTCTCTGTAAGCTCAAGCTGTTTAAGATCATTGTTCAGAGTAACGATTGCCATAGGTTCAATAAAAAGTGTTGATCCGGTGGCAGACTGGTCGTGAACCATTCCTGGAAATGATGACTTATATTCAGCCTTTACCGGAAGACAATATCTGCCGTTACGCATAGTTATAAGAGCATCCTGTAAAAGAGTTCTTTTGGAATTAAGGATGCTTCCTAACTGGTCATGTATTTTATTGTTAACATTCTTAATGTTCCTTCGAACATTCTTAAGTCCGATACTTGCGTCGTCACTAATAACTTCTTCAGATATGATACATCTGTTAATCTCACGCATAAGTGCAGAAACCGGCTCTAAAAGATTAAACAGTTCTGTAAGTATATCCTCAGTGTCACCATTATAATTCTTGAGGCTTCCCGCACATTCAAGAAGTGAGCTTATGGATAGAAGTTCTCCTGCTCCAAGAACGCCGCCGGCTTCCAGTCTTAAAAATGTTCCCTTTATCCCTTTTGCCTGATGAAATGAAGGAGCTCCGTTTTTGTATATTCTTGAAAGAGCAGCCTGAGTCTGGCACTGGGCATAGTCAATATCCTGAAAATCCGTCATAGGTAAAAGTTCTTTGCAAAGGGCCTTTCCATATACAGAATCAGCCATATCTGTAAGTTCATCTATTATTTTATAAAATTCAAGTGTTGAAAGTGATTTTTTGTTCATGTTGTAACCTCATTTCTTCTTTGTCATTATATAATAATGTACAGATACCTTGCAAGCTGGAATTAAAATTGTATATTTATAATTAGTTCATATGCTATTCATATATAAGTATTATAGTAGATATGATGTGGTAAAATCGGATTATTGTAAAAACGTGAAATGAGGCCGGAGGATATATGTCAGCGGATAAGAATAACGGTTACAAATTTATTGAAGAAAAGATTAAACCAGAAAAGAAACGTATAATAAAAGAAAATATAATAAGAGCAGTTAAGGTTATACTGTATGGTATTTTATTTGGGGCTGCGGCAACAGGAATATTTGTTATGATTCTGACATTCTATTATAAGGATACAGATAATGTGCCGATACGACTTCAGACTGCTACGCCGATGCCTGAGGATGTCTTGAATGGAGGCAATGTGAATTCTGGTGAGAATTCACACCAGAATCCTAATAGTCACTCCCAGCCTAAGGATGTGGATTCCATGACTGTGTCGGATTTCGATTCATTTGATGTAAAGGATTATTCCAAAATGTATGCAAAAATTGCAGAGTATGGAACTTCTTACAATGATACGGTTGTAACAGTGGCGAAGGTTGTGGAAGGTAAGGATTATTTTTCAAATCCTGTAGAGAACAGTGATTCCTTCAGTGGTCTTGTAGTACGTATTGATAAAGACTATATTTATGTTCTGACAGAGTATGATGGTATTGATAACAACTGCAATTACCAGATAGTATTTAATAATGGCGAGAAGACAAGGGCAGGTATTCTTGGCCGTGATAAGGTGACAGGTCTTGCTGTAATATATGCAAAGCTTGAGGATGTTGGCAATAAACTTCTTGAGACAGTAAGAACAGCGTTAATTGGAAGTTCTGACGGGATTAAGACGGGAGCACTTATAACAGCTATTGGTAATCCTGCAGGCAATATGTATTCTGTTACTTTTGGAATGGTAACAGGCAATCCTGTAACGAGATATATGATTGATAGACAGGTTTTACTTTATCATACAAATATGCAGAATCTTTCAAGCTGTGGTGGAGTAATTATGAACACCAATGGTCAGGTGGCTGGAATTATTACCCATAGATTTGATGAAGAGGATGAAAGCCTCATGTCATTTATTGGAATATCCCAGCTTGACTCCCTTATTGAGCAGCTCATTAATAATACAAACAGGGCTTATCTGGGTGTTCTTGCAACGAATATAACGGAAGCACATCTTAAGGAGCTTGATGTTTCAAATGGAATATATGTAACGGATGTTGTTTCAGGATCACCTGCTATGGGCAAGGGACTTGTTGTAGGCGATGTTATATCAAAAGTGAATGATAAAGCAATTAATAGCGTGGAAGATCTTACAGATGTGATTGCAGAATATAAACCAGGTGATAAAATAGATGTAACAATTTACCGTACATACCTTAAACAGGACAAAGAAAGAGTAGTTAACATTGAACTTGGTGATGTGGAGGATATGAAATGAGATATATTAATGAATACCGTGAAGGTGATTTTTGCAAGGGAATATATCTTTGCAAGTCTAAACAGGTTTTAACAGCAAGAACAGGAAAAACTTATTATTCACTTATTTTGCAGGACAAGACAGGTTCTGTTGATTGTAAAGTATTTGATATTAACAGTGGAATTGACGAATTTGAAGCACATGATTATATTGAGGTAAACGGACAGGTTTCAAGTTTTCAGGGCAATATCCAGTGGAAGCTTGCACGAATCAGAAAGTGTGATGAGGGTGAATACAATATCGAAGATTATATGATGGCGTCAAAGTATGATCGTGATGATATGTATAAGGAACTTATGAGAATCATGTCTACAGTTAAGAATGAGTACCTTAGAAAGCTTATAAGTATGTATTTTGTAGAGGATGAGGATTTCATAAAGAGATTTAAGGATCATTCAGCTGCTAAAAGTGTACATCACAGTTTTATAGGGGGTCTTTTACAGCATACCTTAGGTGTTGTAAAGGCATGTGATTACATTGCAGGAACTTATTCTAATGTTGACAGGGATCTTCTTCTGACAGCCGGATTATTTCACGATGTAGGAAAAATGGATGAACTGTCCACATTCCCTGCAAATGATTATACAGATGAGGGACAGCTGCTTGGTCACATTTTTATAGGAGCAGAGCTTATTGGCAATTCTGTCAGGAAAATACCCGGATTTCCGGCAAAGCTTGCCACAGAACTCAGACACTGTATTCTTGCCCATCATGGGGAGTTAGAATATGGTTCGCCTAAAAAGCCTGCACTTATAGAGGCAATGGCTCTTAATATGGCAGATAACCTTGATGCCAAGTTAGAGATTCTTATCGAAGAATTTGAAATGGCAGGAGATAACATGGAGTGGCTGGGCTTCAACAGAATGATAGATTCTAATGTAAGACAGACATTTGGTACTAAAAAGTAATTAGAAAAGGACGAAATTTATGTTTTCAAAAAATGATGAAGTTGATATTTTAATTGAAGATATAAGCAATGAAGGAGAAGGCATAGGTCATGTAAATGGCTATGCCTTATTTGTTAAGGATACTCTTCCGGGAGATTATGTTCATGCTAAGATCATTAAGGTTAAAAAAAGCTATGGTTTTGCACGTCTTATGGACATTATTAAACCTTCAGAAGATAGAACAGAAGCTGTCTGTGAAAATGCTGTGCGATGTGGTGGATGCCAGCTTCAGCATTACAGGTATGACAGGCAGTTAGATTATAAGCAGAATAAGGTTAAGAATGCACTTGTCCGTATGGGTGGTTTTGCTGCTGATTTTATTGATAGTGTAATGGAACCGGTTATAGGTATGGATAATCCATATAATTACCGTAACAAGGCTCAGTTCCCCGTTGGAAAGGATAAGGAGGGCAATACGGTTATTGGTTTTTATGCCGGAAGAACCCACAGCATTATTGACAGCAGATATTGTTATATTCAGTCAGAAGTTTCAAATAAGGTAGTAAGTATCATAAGAAGCTGGATAGAAAGATATGGTATTTCACCCTATGAAGAAACAAAGCATTCCGGACTTATACGTCATATTCTTGTTAGAAATGGTTTTAAAACCGGAGAGGTTATGGTGTGTCTCGTTGTTACCTCAAAGAAAGTACCGGCACTTGATAAGCTTGTAGAACTTCTTGGAGATATTGATGGCCTTGTAAGTGTCTGTCTCAATATTAACAAGGATAAAACGAATAAAATATTAGGTGATAAGATTATAAATGTGTACGGCAGGGATTATATTGAAGACTATATTGGAGATGTAAAATACCGCATATCACCATTGTCATTTTATCAGGTTAATCCTGTGCAGACAGAGAAGCTGTATTCAACAGCGCTTGATTTTGCAGGTCTTACAGGCAATGAAACTGTTTGGGACCTTTATTGTGGAATTGGAACAATTAGTCTCTTCCTTGCAAAGAGTGCAAAGTCAGTGCTTGGCGTTGAGATTGTGCCACAGGCAATCAGTGATGCAAAGGTAAATGCGCAGATTAATAATATTGATAACGCATTATTTACATGTGGGGCAGCAGAGGACGTGGAAGACTTTTTGACTGAAAATGAACTGCAGCACATTTATGGTAATCCGGATGTCATTGTTGTTGATCCACCAAGAAAAGGGTGTGATAGCAAGCTGCTTGATACTATTATCAGCCACAGTCCTGAAAGAATTGTGTATGTGAGCTGTGATCCGGCTACCCTTGCAAGAGATTTGAAGATTCTGTGTGAAGATGTGTATGAGATTAAAAGGGTTAGGGCATGTGACATGTTTGGAATGAGTGGGCATGTGGAGACTGTGTGCTTGCTGTCGAATAAAGCTTGATTTGAGGAAGCGAGAAATGCTTGCTTGCAAGGGCATTTCTGCGACGAAAGAAATAATTGGAGAATAACCATGTTACTGAGTATTTCATTGATTTTAATTATGGGCATGTCTATGGGATGGATATGCCAAAAATGTAAACTTCCAAGTTTGCTTGGAATGTTAGCCTCAGGTATTGTTCTGGGACCTTATGTACTTAACCTTCTAGATGACAGTATTCTGGGAATATCTGCAGATCTTCGAAAGATAGCACTTATTATTATATTGACAAGAGCAGGACTTGGCTTAGATGTATCTGGTCTTAAGAAGATTGGAAGACCGGCAGTTTTAATGTGCTTTGTTCCGGCATCGTTTGAGTTATTAGGAATGATTTTGCTGGCACCAAAACTCATGGGTTTAACTGTATTAGAGGCTGCCATTATGGGAGCTGTTCTTGCAGCTGTTTCACCGGCAGTTGTCGTTCCTAGAATGGTTAGACTTATGGATGAGGGTTATGGAACTAAGGAAGGTATTCCACAGTTAATTCTTGCGGGTGCATCTGTTGATGATGTATATGTTATTGTTTTATTTTCCACATTTGTTGGTATGATGCAGGGAGAAGGCGCATCTGTTCTCAAATTTATTAATATTCCGGTCTCAATATTCCTTGGAATTGTTATTGGAATAGTGATTGGATTTTTACTGGCTTATTTTTTTGAAAAAGTGCATGTCAGAGATACTTCAAAGGTTCTCATTATCCTGAGTATTTCATTTTTATTGGTAGTTCTTGAAGATGAATTGACAACGGCAATTACATTTTCGGCTTTGATTGCTGTTATGTTTATTGGAATTGGCCTGCAGAGAAAAAGAGAGGCTGTTGCAAAGAGATTATCTGTAAAGTATGGAAAGTTGTGGGTTGCTGCAGAAGTATTTCTCTTTGTGCTTGTGGGTGCCACCGTGAATGTTGGATATCTTGGAAGGGTGGGTGTGAGAGCGCTTATAGTGATTGTTGGAGCCCTTGCATTCAGGATGTTTGGTGTATTTGTCTGTTTGATAGGTACAAGTCTGAAAAAGAAGGAAAGACTGTTTGCAATGATGGCCTACACTCCGAAGGCAACAGTTCAGGCGGCTATCGGAGGAATTCCTCTTGCTTTAGGATTTGCCTGCGGAGATACCGTACTTACGGTAGCTGTGCTTGCGATAGTACTTACTGCGCCAATTGGTGCATTTGCCATAGATTTAACATATAAAAGATTGTTGAGCCACAGGTAGAACCAACCTTTCCTATTTGTTTTTCCCACCCTATTGTCATATAATGACATAAAAAGTCGACTAAGTGGCACACCTGGCCTGAAAGAGGAAAGGGGATGTTTTTGATGCAGTTTCCCAGAAAAGATGTTACCGTGATGCCATGACACTCGACCAGTCATTTAACATTATAGAAAAGGGAGCAGGTACAGACTTTGACCCACATCTTGCAAGGCTGTTTCTTGAAGCAAGGGACGAGGTTGCAAAGCTGGTACATGAGAAAAGATTATATATAAGTAACAAAGAGCTTATTATCTGATCTGTGATTTTTCGGCATCCATCCTTTTAAGTTCGGGAAGTACTATGCATAGCATAGTTAGGAAGCAGATACTTCCACCGATGACATTGGAAACTGGTTCTGCAAGAAATACACCAGAGGTTCCCATGCCAAGAACATAAGGCATAAAATATGTAAGCGGAACTACAATAATAACTTTACGAAGCAGGGAGAAGAAAATCGCCTGCTTCTTTTTATTCAGTGATTTGAATACAGTTTGTCCCATAATCTGCAGGTCCATAAATATAAATGCGGCAAAATACTGCTTAAGAGCAGGAACAGCATCATTTATAAGGGCCGTGTCAGATGTAAATACCATAAGCAGCATATGTGGTGCCAATATAATGATGGACCACATTATTGCGGTGTAGCCAAGGGTGATAACGCTCATTATGAGAATGGCTTTGCGGACACGTCCAGTTCTTTTTGCACCATAATTGTAGCTGATTACAGGGGAAGCTCCCTCATTTACCGCATGGATTGGTGTTTCAACCAGCTGTCTTACACTGGATACGATGGTCATAACGGAGATGTAGATATCTCCGCCGGTAACAGCAAGCACGTTGTTGCAGCATATTGTAACGAGGCTGTTAGTTACCTGCATGATAAATGCGGCAGTTCCAAGACTGGTAATGTTTTTGGCGTATTTAATACAGGATGGAACCTCTGCCTTTCTTAAAAATCTTACCTTAAGCTCAGATTTCCTTGTCAGAAAAACGATTACAAATAGGGCTGATAAAAACTGGGATATTATAGTTGCTATGGCGGCGCCACGTACGCCAAAACCAAGTGCAAATATAAATAATGGATCCAGTATCAGGTTAGACACAGCCCCAATGGTAACTGAAAGCATACCAATAAGAGAATATCCCTGGGCATTTATAAAAGGATTCATTCCAAGGGCAATCATGGATGGCATCGTGCCGATGAGGTATATCATCATGTATGGATAGGCATAGGTAAGTGCATTTTCGGATGCACCAAACAATACAAGAATAGGCTTTGCAAATATAAGGCCGATTGTCATAAGAATCACACCACTTAGGAACAGCATGGTAAATGATGTGTTCATAATTTTTCTGGCACCTGCCTGATCCTTTCGGCCTCTGTATATGGAGAAAAGCGGCGCACCACCAGTTCCAAACAGACCTGAAAATGCACTTATTATTACAATAAAGGGAAAACAAAGTCCCACCGCGCCAAGAGCTGTTGTTCCAATTTCAGGAATTCTGCCGATATAGATGCGGTCAACGATGTTGTAAAGAAGGTTAAGAATCTGCGCAACAAGCATGGGAAGAGCAGTTCCGATAATATTTCCTGTCAGTGTTCCGTTCTCAAAATCGATTCGTTTCATCTTTGCAATCATTCCTTTCGATTCGAATTTATCCGGTTATTATTATAAACACGTAATTTGTTAAATCACAACAATGACTTTTACAGGTGTTTTGTGGTATACTGTTAAAGATGCGAAAAACTGGTCGCAAACAGCAGTTTGCTGCTTAGCTGATATATCAGATTGAATATCGCAGGATATTACTGGTCACTACAAAATATTGTAATACATCACAATACATTACAATACAATATTAGATATCACAAGACATTATAAGATATCACAAGACATTACGTAGATTTTACATTATAATTACATAAAATTACCGGGGGAATCAGGGATGTTATATATAATGAGACATGGCAAAACCGAATGGAACGAAAAGCATAAGTTACAGGGAAGAACCGATATTCCCTTGAATGAAAAGGGAATTCTCATGGCGAAAAAAGCCTGTGAGAAATATAAGGATGTTCATTTTGATATATGTTACTGTTCACCTTTGACAAGAGCGAAGCAGACGGCTGAGCTTGTGTTAGAGGGAAGAAATGTGCCGATAATATATGATACCAGACTTGAGGAAATGAGTTTTGGGAAATTTGAGGGGACAGAAGAATGTATTAATATTCCCGACTGTCCAATAAAAATGTTTTTCCTGGAACCGGAGAATTATGAGGCGCCTGAGGGCGCAGAAAGTCTTGATGATCTTTTTTTACGAACCGGAAGTTTTCTGAATGAAGTCGTTATGCCGGAGCTTGAAAAAGGAAAGGATATACTGATAGTAGGACATGGCGCTATGAATTCCAGCATTTTATGTCAGGTGAAAAACCTGCCTCGTAAAGATTTCTGGCGTGCCGGAATCGAGAATTGCAAGCTGATGAAACTGATGTAAAACATGATGAGTTTAAAATAAAAAAAAAGGATAGATATCGTATGGAAGAAAAGAAAAACAGAAGCACTTTTTCAGGAAAAATAGGTTTTGTACTGGCGGCAGCAGGAGCGTCGGTTGGTTTGGGTAATATATGGAGATTTCCATATCTGGCAGCCAAATATGGAGGAGGCGTATTTCTCCTTATATATATTTTGCTGGCGGTAACATTTGGCTATACCATGATTGTAGCTGAGTCGGCTATAGGACGAATGACCAGAAAAAGTCCTGTTGGAGCTTTCAAATCATTTGGAAATAAAAAATGGCTGTCAGCGGGAGGATGGCTCAATGCTATAATTCCGGTGCTTATTGTGCCATATTATTCGGTTATCGGTGGCTGGGTAATAAAGTATCTTGTGGAATACATTAAAGGAAATGGAAGGACCATCGCGACAGATAATTATTTTAATGAATTTATATCTGACGGAGTATCCACAGAGATATGCTTTGTTATATTCAGTGTGATTACACTGCTTGTAATATATGCCGGTGTGAAAAATGGTATCGAACGTGTATCAAAATTCATGATGCCGATGCTTATAATCCTTTCAGTAGTGATTATGATCTATTCCGTGACAAGACCGGGAGCAATTGATGGTGTCAGATATTTACTTGTACCTCATTTTGACAATTTCTCCTGGATGTCAGTAGTGGCAGCAATGGGTCAGATGTTTTATTCACTGTCAATAGCAATGGGTATTCTTATTACATTTGGTTCATATATGAAAAAGGATACTGCAATCGAAGATTCTACAACTAATGTTGAAATATTTGACACTGCCATTGCCATTATGGCAGGACTTATGATTATTCCGGCAGTATTTGCATTTTCCGGTGGAGACCCTGATACACTTAAGGCGGGACCATCACTTATGTTTATTACCATACCTAAGGTGTTTGAGAATATGGGGCTTGGTTCAATGGTAGGTATACTCTTCTTTTTGCTTGTTTTATTTGCAGCACTTACAAGTTCCATTGCCTTAACAGAAAGTGCAGTATCTACATTTGAGGATGAGTTTGGATGGGGACGAAAAAAGTCTGCTTTTGCCTGTGGTTTTATCATGCTTATACTTGGCAGCCTGTCCTGTCTTGGCTATGGTCCTTTTAAAGGTGTAAAAATACTGGGGATGCAGTTCCTTGATTTCTTTGATTTTGCAACTAATTCCGTTATGATGCCTGTTGCAGCACTTTTAACAAGTCTCCTGGTATCAAGAGTTATTGGAATTGACAGGATTGAAGAAGAGATAAAATGCGGCGAAGGCAAATTCCGAAGAAAAGCCGTATTTGTAATAATGATAAAATATTTGTGTCCGGTATTTGCAATAATAATATTGCTTAGCTCGGTTGCCAATGCATTTGGCTGGATAAGCATGTAATACAATTATATTATAATAAAATGGAGGCGGTATATTATGGAGAAAGAGGTTTTAAATGAACCAACATATATTGAAGAGATTGTAAACATAATAAGGAGTGGACTGCCTGATAAGGAGATTGCAGAAAGACTTGAAGATTATCATGATAACGATATTGCGGAAAGCCTTTCATTTCTGACAAAAGAGGAACGTGTAAATCTCTATAATATACTTGGAGCAGAGTGGATTTCCGAGATTATCTCCTTCCTTGATGATCCTGAAAACTATATATCTGAAATTGGAATTGACAAGCTTGCCGCCGTTATTAATGAGATGGACTCTGATGATGCTGTTGATTTGTTAGAGGAAATCGATGAAAAAACGATTGAAAAGCTTCGTCCAATTCTTGATGAAGATGTAAAGGCAGATATCCGCCTTATCAATTCTTATGATGATGATGAGATTGGAAGTCTGATTACAACGAATTATGTCTGTATTGGAAAGAATCTTAATATACGTCAGGCAATGCATGAGCTTATAAAGCAGGCCGGGGAGAATGATAATATATCTACCATTTACGTTGTAGAAGAGAATGAAAGATTTTGTGGGGCAATTGATTTGAAGGATTTAATCATTGCCAGGGAAAATGATGATCTGGACGACCTTATCACATATTCCTACCCATATCTTATAGACCACGATAAAATATCCGACTGTATTGAGAAGATTAAGGATTACGCGGAGGATTCTCTCCCTGTATTAAATGATGAGAAGAAAATAATAGGAATCATAACAGCCCAGGACGTAATCGAAGCCGTAGATGATGAGATGGGAGATGACTATGCGAAGCTCGCCGGACTGACTGCGGAGGAAGACCTTAAGGAAACAACCGGAGAGAGCATGAAAAAGAGGATGCCATGGCTTATAATCCTTTTATTTCTTGGTATGTTCATATCTACTGTAGTTGGCACCTTCGAGGGCGTTGTTGCAGTGCTTCCAATTGTAATATGCTTCCAGTCACTGATACTTGACATGGCCGGCAACGTAGGTACCCAGTCTCTTGCGGTTACAATCAGAGTGCTTATGGATGAAAAGCTTGGTCTGAAGGAGAAGATAACCCTTGTTATAAAAGAGATGCGAGTGGGACTTTGCAATGGTCTCTGCCTTGGAACTATGGCATTTGTATTTCTAGGGCTGTATATAAATTGTTTTAAGGGATATGGAATGGGACATGCATTTTTAATATCCGGCTGCGTGGGAATATCCCTTGTTGTTGCCATGGTTATATCAAGTCTGGTGGGAACTCTTGTGCCATTATTTTTCCACAAGATCAAGGTTGATCCGGCAGTTGCTTCAGGACCACTTATCACCACGGTAAATGATCTGGTTGCTGTTGTAACATATTATGGACTTTCATGGGTATTTCTTATTAGAATCATGAAGATAGTGTAGATAAGGATTATTTGACAAATGAGCCCAAAAGGCAGACAAAATGAACATAAGAAGCGAGGAAACAGGTATGGCTGACAATAATAAAGACAATATTGTGCTGATTGGTATGCCAAGCTGTGGCAAAAGTACAATTGGAGTTGTACTTGCCAAGGCCATGGGGTACAGGTTTGTGGATTCTGATTTGGTAATACAGGACAGAACCGGCAAGCTTTTGCATGAAATAATTGAAAAAGAGGGCCTTGAGGCTTTTAATCGCATAGAAAATGATGTGAATATGTCTCTTGATTACCACAGGGCAGTTATAGCTACAGGTGGGAGTGTTGTATATGGCAAAGAAGCCATGGAACATCTTAAGGACATTGCAACTGTGATATACATAAAGCTTCCTTATGACACCCTGCAGGACAGAATCGGAGACCTTAATGAGAGGGGAGTGTCCATAAAGGAAGGAATGACTTTTAAAGAGCTTTATGAGGAAAGAGTTCCCCTTTATGAAAAATATGCTGATATTGTTTTCGAGGCAGACAACCTCCCTATAAGAGAGATTGTAAGGCAGATAAAAAAGAAATTTGTGAAATAATCAGGCTAGAGACAAAGACTCTGGCGCATTAGGTAACAGACAGATAAGGACCTGTTTCATATAATGTGAGGCTGTGGTTATATTATATCAAGAATCATATAACCCACCATCAATTGAAGTCTGGTGCCAAGACCAAGTCCCGTAGTAAAGGTAATTTCGCCACCCTGCAGAAAGTCAGAGGTCTCCATGGTTTCTACCATATGTAACCCAGGTGACCGGATTATGAATGCCGTTTTTTCCTGCCAGCAGGGTTGCATCCATGTGCGCAGCCTTTTCCATAGGCCGTTGGAGAGAATTTCTTTCCGGTGGCCTTTAAATTTCCTATTGAAACCTTTTCCATTATATTATACACTAAACTCACTGTGGTCAGAATACCACAAAAGCAGATTAAAGCAGATCATATTAATAGGAGGAGTTTAATTAATGGGACTTAGTTTTATTGAATTTTTGAAGGTTGTTTTCCTTGGAATAGTAGAGGGAATCACTGAATGGCTGCCAATAAGCAGTACAGGACACATGCTTCTTGTTGATGAGTTTATATCTCTTGATGCAAGTGAGCAGTTTAAAGAAATGTTTTTCGTTATTATCCAGCTTGGAGCAATTCTTGCGGTTGTGCTCCTGTTCTGGAAGAAAATGTTTCCTTTCCAGTTTAAGGACAAAGAAAAATCCGTTATAAGAAAAGACGTATTTTCAATATGGTTTAAAACAGCGGTTGCCTGTGTGCCGGGAACAGTTGTTACACTGTTATTTGACGATTACATTGAAGCGCATCTTCATACACCTGTAGTAATTGCAACTGCTCTTGTATTTTATGGTGTTGCATTTATCCTTATAGAAAATTGGAATAAGAAAAGAACATTTAAAGTTGAAACACTTGATGATATTACATATAAAACAGCATTTATAATCGGATTATTCCAGGTGCTTTCCATTATTCCGGGAACATCCCGGTCAGGAGCAACAATAATTGGAGCTCTTCTCATAGGAGTATCCCGTGTGGCTGCAGCAGAATTTACATTCTTTATGGCAGTGCCTGTAATGTTTGGTTTAAGTGCTCTTAAGATGATTAAATTTGGACTTGCATTTTCAGGTCCTGAACTTGCAATAATGATTATTGGAATGGTAGTTGCATTCCTTGTTTCAGTAGTAGTTATCAAATTCCTTATGAGCTACATTAAACGCCATGATTTCAAGGTTTTTGGTGTGTACAGAATTGTTATAGGACTCGTAGTACTTGTATATTTCCTTGCAGTGTAACAGATGCAAGTTAAAAAAAGGATTATTGGTTAGTTTTGAAAAAGGATTATTTGGAAAAATTGAGAACCGGGGTGAGAATGAGCCTTGGTGAACAGATCTGTATGATCTTAAATTTAAGCTTTCCGGCAATTTTAGCCCAGCTTTCGTCTATTATTATGGAATATATTGATGCATCAATGGTGGGGCATTTAAACTCCAGGGCGTCAGCATCAATAGGACTTGTATCCAGCAGTACCTGGATATTTGGCGGACTTATAATGGCGGCAGCAGTTGGATATAACGTGCAGATTGCCCATAAGGTAGGTGCCGGTAAGGAAAAAGAAGCAAGAAGCATAGTAAAACAGGGTCTTATCATAGCATTTATATATTCTGTCATTCTTATGAGTGTGGCAGTACTTATAAGCGGACCCCTGCCGGGATTTTTAGGCGGCAGCAGTGAGATAGCTGCTGATGCAAGTGCATATTTTCTTGTATACGCATTATTTATACCAATTAAGCAAATAAACAGTTCAGCAACAGGAATGCTCCAGTGCAGCGGTAACATGAAGCTTCCAAGTATTCTTCATGTATTTATGTGCTTCCTTGATGTGATATTCAATATGTTCTTTATATATGAGACAAGAGTGGTTACATTATTTGGACTAAGCATAAAGGTGTATGGAGCAGGTATGGGAGTGAAGGGAGCTGCCATTGGAACAGCTCTTGCTGAGGCTGTCATCATGCTGATTCTTCTATATTATCTGTTCTTCAGGTCGGAGAAATTACGCCTGAGACCTGGAGAAAAATTAAGATTTCAGGCAGACTGCCAGAAGCTTGCTGTAAAGATTGCATTTCCTGTTGCAATAGAACAGATTATTATATGTTCAGCATATGTTATGTCTACAAAGATAGTTGCACCGCTTTCAGATACGGCGATTGCAGCCAATTCATTTTCCATAACAGCGGAGAGCCTTTGCTATATGCCGGGATACGGTATAAGCCAGGCTGCCACAACCCTTATCGGTCAGAGCTTTGGAGCAAAAAGAGATGACATGACAAAAAAGCTGGGTTATCTTCTTGTGGCAATGGGCATGTTTCTTATGGCTTTAAGCGGAGCCCTTATGTATATGGCGGCACCGTGGATGATTGGAATATTATCTCCTGATCCGGCAATCAGAAGCCTTGGAACCAGGGTATTACGAATAGAAGCATTTGCTGAACCCTTCTACGGAGCGGCAATAGTTGCTAACGGAGTATTCAGAGGGGCAGGAGACACACTTGTACCAAGCTGCATGAATTTTATAAGCATGTGGGTGGTAAGAATACCTCTTATGGCATATCTGGCAGGCCGGTTTGGACTTGTTGGAGTGTGGATTGGAATGTGCACCGAGCTGATATTCAGAGGCTGCATTTTCATAGTGAGACTCCGAGGAAAAAAATGGCATACCATAAAATAATTAATGACCAAATGTGAACAAATTGCAAATGAATTGCAAAAGAATTAAGGACATTCCATGATGTAAAACAAAAAATGCGGGATGTCCTTTTAATATACTTATTTTTGCTTAAAAAATACTTGAAATGAACTTGCAATAAAAGAAAATACGTGTTATATTATCAGTGATATATAAAACAATACTCTATTTATTTAGGAGGAATATAAAATGATAGAAAACGCACAGTGGGATGGTTTCGAAGGTAAACTTTGGAAGGAAGAAATCAATGTAAGAGATTTCATCCAGAACAACTACAAGCCATATGATGGTGACGAAAGCTTCCTCGTAGGCCCAACAGATGCAACTAACAAGTTGTGGGGCAGATTACAGGAATTACAGAAAGAAGAAAGAGCTAAGGGTGGCGTACTTGACATGGAAACAGAAGTAGTAGCTACACTTAATGCTTATGGACCAGGTTATATCGATGAGAGCATGAAGGACCTTGAGAAGATTGTTGGTCTTCAGACAGACAAGCCTCTTAAGAGAGCATTTATGCCATTTGGTGGAATCAAGATGGCTGAGGAATCATGCAGGAACTATGGTTACGAGCCAAATCCAGAATTACACAAGATTTTCACAGAGTATCATAAGACACATAACCAGGGTGTATTTGATGCTTATACTCCAGAGATTAGAAAAGCTCGTCACAGCCATATCATCACAGGACTTCCTGATACTTATGGACGTGGACGTATCGTAGGTGACTACAGAAGAGTTGCTCTTTATGGTATTGATTACCTTATGGAGCAGAAGGCTGCAGATTATGCTAACTGCGGTGACGGAACAATGGTTGACGATGTTATCCGTTTAAGAGAAGAGATCACAGAGCAGTACAGAGCTCTTGCAGGTATGAAGAAGATGGCTGAAAGCTATGGTTTCGATATTTCAAAGCCAGCTAAGAACGCTGCTGAAGCATGCCAGTGGTTATACTTTGGATATCTTGCAGCTATCAAGACACAGAATGGTGCAGCAATGTCAGTAGGACGTATTTCAACATTCCTTGATATCTACATTGAGAGAGACCTTGAGAAGGGAATCATTACTGAGGAAGAAGCTCAGGAGCTTATCGACCATATGGTTATGAAGTTCAGAATGGTTAAGTTCGCAAGAATCACATCATACAATGAACTTTTCTCAGGAGACCCAACATGGGTTACACTTGAGGTTGGTGGAACAGGTGTTGACGGACGTCACATGGTAACTAAGAATGATTACCGTTTCCTCCATACACTTGAGAACATGGGACCTTCACCAGAGCCAAACCTTACAGTACTTTATTCTACAGCACTTCCTAAGGCATTTAGAAACTATGCTGCAAGAATTTCTGTAAAGACAAGCTCAATCCAGTATGAGAATGATAATGTTATGAAACCAGTATGGGGCGATGACTATTCAATCTGCTGCTGTGTATCAGCTACACAGACTGGTAAAGAGATTCAGTTCTTCGGAGCTCGTGCTAACCTTGCTAAGTGCTTACTTTACGCTATCAACGGTGGTGTTGATGAGAAGTCTGGTGAGCAGGTAGGACCAGAATATAAGGGAATTACTTCAGAATATCTTGATTATGATGAAGTTATTGCAAAATATGAAGTTATGTCAGATTGGCTTGCAGGTCTCTATGTTAACACATTGAACCTCATCCACTATATGCATGACAAATATTACTATGAAGCTGCTGAGATGGCTCTTATTGATACAGATGTAAGACGTACATTCGCTACAGGTATCGCAGGATTCTCACACGTTATCGACTCACTTTCAGCTATCAAGTATGCTAAGGTTAAGACAGTTCGTAACGAAGCAGGAATCGTAGTAGATTACAAAATCGAGGGAGACTTCCCTAAATATGGTAATGATGATGACAGAGCCGATGAAATCGCTGTTTATGTTCTTAAGTCATTCCTTGACAAGATCAAGAAGAGACACACATACAGAAATTCAGAGCCAACAACATCAATCCTTACAATTACTTCAAACGTTGTTTATGGTAAATATACAGGAGCAATGCCAGACGGACGTCCAGCAGGAACACCACTTTCACCTGGTGCTAACCCATCATACGGTGCAGAGCAGAGTGGATTACTTGCTTCTCTTCAGTCACTTACAAAGCTTCCTTATGAGTGGGCACTTGATGGAATTTCTAATACACAGACAATTAACCCATCAGCTCTTGGTCATAGCGAAGATGAGCAGACAGAGAGACTCGTTCAGGTATTAGATGGTTACTTCTCACAGGGACCACATCACCTTAACGTTAACGTATTTGGTGTTGAAAAGTTAAAAGACGCTATGGAGCATCCAGAGAAAGAAGAATATGCTAACTTCACTATCCGTGTATCAGGATATGCTGTTAAGTTCATCGACTTAACAAGAGAGCAGCAGATGGATGTTATCTCAAGAACTTGCCATGAAAGACTCTAATTCTGGCAGCGTTATAGGAAGAATCCATTCAATAGAAAGCTTTGGTTCTGTTGATGGTCCGGGTATAAGATTTGTTATCTTTACTCAGGGATGTCACATGAGATGTCAGTTCTGTCACAATCCGGATACATGGAATGTAGACGGTGGCGAAGAAAGAACAGCAGATGACCTTGTTAAACAGGCACTAAGGTATAAGGCTTACTGGGGCAAGGATGGTGGTATCACCGTAAGTGGTGGAGAACCTCTCCTTCAGATGGATTTCTTACTGGAATTATTTAAAAAAGCAAAAGCCAAAGGTGTTCATACAACATTGGACACCTCTGGTAATCCTTTTACAAGAGAAGAGCCATTCTTTAGTAAATTTAAAGAGCTTATGGAAGTAACTGATCTTGTAATGCTGGATATAAAGCAGATATATGAAGATAAGCACAAAATTCTTACAGGATGGTCTAATTCTAATATATTAGATATGGCTGAATATCTTTCAGAGACAGGCGAATCAGTGTGGATCCGTCATGTACTTGTACCTGGCGGAAGCGATGATGATGAGCAGCTTATCGAACTTGATAAGTTTATTAAGACGTTGAAGAATGTTGATCGTGTGGAAGTTCTTCCATACCATTCACTTGGAACCTTCAAGTGGGAGGAGCTTGGTATAGATTATCCTTTGAAGGATGTATTACCACCTTCCAAAGAAAGAATTGAGAATGCGAACAAACTTCTTCATACAGAGGACTACAAGGGTTATCTTTCAAAATAAGTTGAATTAAACACATGAAGTTAAAGAGTTTCGCAGTAGCATTAGATACCGCGAAACTCTTTTTATACATATGTACAGTTTAAAGGAGAAGATATGAAGATAATACACATGGCAGATGTTCACCTGGATTCGCCGCTTACATCTCATTTTGATGCCCGGTGTGCTGCTAAGATCAGGGCGGGGATACTTAATTTGTTCAAGAAAACTGTGGCATATGCTGTCTCTGAATCAGTGAATGCCATTATTATTGCAGGTGATCTGTTTGATGGAACAGGGGTGTCACAGGCAACGAAAACTGAGGTTAAGAACATTATATTGAAAAATTCCTCAATAATATTCTTTTATGTTCCGGGCAATCATGATGAAGATATAAGCACTTTTTTTGATGAAATTCCTGATAATCTCAAGATATTTGGCAATAAGTGGACATATTACAGGCTTAACACAAGGGTAATTGTAGCGGGAACAACCTTGAAAAATAATGACATGTACACGTCATTGAAGCTGAAATCAGAGGATATCAACATAGTTACCCTTCATGGTCAGATTGTAAAGGCAGGTATCGGTGGGATGGCAGCTAACAGATTAGATATAGCTATAGACAATAATGCTGAAGATAATGCATACAAGAATCCGGATATAAATACGAAGCTGAGTGCGGATATGAGTGCGAATAAGAATACGGAGAACAATATAGACAACAATTCAGATAATATATATCTAAACAGTTTGAAAAATAGCAATATTGATTATCTTGCACTTGGACATGTACACAGTTTTTCAATAAATGAGTTAGACAGCAGAGGACGATATTGCTACTGTGGATGTCTTTGTGGCAGGGGCTTTGATGAAAGTGGAAAGCATGGTTTTGTTCTTCTTGATATTGATGAGGAAAAAGGCAGGATAGTGGAATCATTTGTTGAACTTCCGGGACAGAATATATACGATCTTAAAGCAGATATCAGTACCTGTGTGGATAATTATGAAATAGCAGAGGCAATAAGAAAATGTCTTGATGCAAATGGCTGCAGACAGGATGATATTGTAAAGGTAACTTTAGTTGGGAATGTGAATGTTGAAACACAAAAGGACCCTGTATATCTTGCCAGGCAGTTTGAAGAGGAATTTACTTATTTTGCGGTAAAAGATGATACCAAATACAGCATAGATTATAATTCGTATATTCATGACATGACCTTAAAAGGAGAGTTTATCAGAACCGTAATTTTGAGAAATGATCTGGATGAAAATGAAAAGAATAGAATAATAAGATGTGGTATATGTGCACTAAAGGGTGAGGAGTCGGATATATGAAACTTATAAGTCTTAGAATAGAAAATTTCGGAAAATTAAGTGACTATAGCTATGAGTTTAATGAGGCCTGCAACACTATATGTGAAAATAATGGCTGGGGTAAAAGTACTCTGGTAACATTTATACGTGTTATGTTGTATGGTTTTAAAAATGAGACTAAGAGAAATCCTTTGGAAAGAGAAAGAATGAAATATAAACCATGGCAGGAGGGTATATATGGTGGAACCCTTGTGTTTGAGAAAAAGGGGGAAAAGTACTGCCTTAGAAGAACTTTTGGCGAGAAGCCTGCAGGTGATAAAAGCCAGCTTGTCAGACTTGATACTAACATGCCCTGTGAAATTCCAAATTCCTGCCTGGGGGAATGGTTATACGGGATAGATATGGAATCCTATATAAATACTTCATTTGTATCCCAGAATTTAATAGCTGCAGCAGCTACGGATGTAATTAATGGTAAGATGGGAGATGTTGGACAGCTTGAGGGTGATATAAGCAACTACGAAAATGCTATGACAAATTTTACTAAGCTTATTAATGGTATGAGTCCAACCAGACAGACCGGTAGTCTTTATAAAAAAAGAATGGAGATACATGAGTTAGCAGACCAGATACGTCATTTGGAAAATGTGGAAGAGGATCTTGTAAAACTTGAAAACAGAAAAAATGATTTAATTAATATACAAAGGGAAAGGGAGCAAGATCTCAAAAAAGCCCTGCGAGAGGATGCGGATGCAGATTCATATGCAGACTCAGGTGCAGATTCATATGATATTGGTCAAGATGATACAAGCCCTGCTTTATTTTCTAAGATATTATTATTTGCCAGTATAGGTGTGGCGGGAATACTCATATTAACAAGTATATTTATTTACTTTTATTACAATAGAATGCTTCCGGCCTTATATGCCGGTGTTACTGGAGTTGGAATTTTGTTTATAGGCGTAACTGTAAGTATCATAATAGAGCAGATAAGAAGTGATGTAAGGGTAAGGACAGACGCCAAACAGAAAGCCAATGATGAATATATTGACAGATTGATGGCTGAATACGATGGAGCTGTTAAGGATTGTGCAATATGCAGGCAGGCTATATTGGAAAAGAAGAAGGAACTTGGGACCTGTAATCAAAAGAAACTTTTGTATACCGAATTAAAGAATCAATATGAAAATGAACTGAAAAAGTACAACACCATTGTTAAAACTAAGGAAATGATGGAGGTGGCAAAGAATTCATTTGCTGCAAGATATACCGGACCTGTTTTGCAGGGATTTAAAAAATATTATGCAATGATGACAGGGCAGGATGAAAATGACATTGAAAATGTAAGTGTGAATGCTGCCGAGGAGCTTCTTGTAATTGAAAAGGGGTTAGCAAGGCCAGTGGATTCTTATAGCGAAGGAAACCGTAATATGTATTATCTTTGCATGAGAATGGCTTATATTGAGGCAATGTATAAAGACGAAAAGCCATTTATAGTATTTGATGACCCATTTGTAAATCTGGATGATAATAATATATCCGGAGCAATGTGTTTTCTTAAAAACATCTCAAAGGAATATCAGGTTATATATATGACGTGCAGCGAAGGAAGAACTATATAAACGCGTGTAAAACCCCAAGTGTCGAGACATGTCATCTGCCCGGTTTTCTTGACATTGTTTAAAATTTTGATAAAATGTAAAGGTATTTGTTAAATATAATTATTTAATATTGAAATCTACTGAAAAATTAATGGAAGGTGTGGAATTATGTCAGAGGATAACCAGAGAATGAATACACCGGCACAGGTTGTTTATTCTAATATTCAGACAGAGGTTAACAGAGCTAAGATGCCAGTGTTTAAGCTTATTGTATTTGGAATTCTGGCAGGTATGTTTATTGCGCTTGGTGCTGCAGGAAGCAGTGTTGCAATGCACAATGTGAGTAATGTTGGTTTATCAAGACTTTTGGGAGGACTCGTTTTCCCGGTTGGCCTTATGATGTTAGTATTTATAGGTGGTGAGCTGTTTACAGGTGACTGTCTGCTGATACTTGGTGTAATGGATAAGAAGGTCAGGGTTTTAAGTATGATTAAGGTTCTTGTAATTGTTTGGCTTAGTAACCTTGCGGGTGCAGTTATTATAGCAGCACTTGCATATTTTAGCGGTCAGTTTAATTATACAGACGGACTTCTTGGTGCATTTACAATTAAGGTTGCCTATGGAAAAGCAACCATGTCATTTGGACAGGCATTTTCATCAGGTATCCTTTGCAATATTTTTGTGTGTGGAGCAGTTCTTATTGCTGCTGCAGCTAAGGATATTGCAGGAAAGGTATGGGGAATTTTCTTCCCGATTATGGCCTTTGTTGTAAGTGGATATGAGCACTGCGTTGCTAATATGTATTATATTCCTGCTGGAATATTTGCTGCAAATTCAGAAAAATATGTGAATGCGGCAATGAGCAGTTATGGATTTGATGCAGACAAGATTGCACAGGTTAACTGGACTAACTTCTTTATTAAGAGCTCAATTCCGGTTACTCTTGGAAATATGGTAGGTGGAATGATATTTGTTGGAGTAGCACTGTATTATGTATATTATAAGAATGTGAAGGCAATGGAGGAATACTAATGATTAAAAACATCATTTTTGATGTGGGAGATGTATTAATTGAATACAGGTGGAAACAGATGCTTGTTGATTTTGGCTGCAATGAGACAGATGCAGAGCGAATTGGCAGGGAAATGTTTGATGATCCGGATCGTTTGTGGAGCACATTTGATCTTGGGGTAAGGTCTGACGAAAGTATAATAGAGGAATTTTGCAAGAAACATCCGGAAGACAGTGATGCTATCAGATGGTTTATATCCCATGGTGAATATATGCATGTGCCAAGACCTTCGGTGTGGAAAAGAGTGCATGAACTTAAGGAAAAAGGATATGGCATATATCTTTTGTCTAATTATCCGGAATCTCTGTTTAAGAAGCATACGGAATATGCGGACTTTATGAAGGACATTGATGGAATGATGGTTTCATATATGATACACAAGGGAAAGCCGGAAAGGGACATATATGAAGCACTGTGTGATAAGTACAGGCTTGACAGGTCAGAGTGCGTATTTTTTGATGACAGACAGGAAAATGTAGCTGGTGCCATACAGTGTGGAATCAAAGCAGAACTTGTAACATCGAAGGAAGGCTTGTTAGAGCTTTTGAAGGAATATTAAAACAATTTTTATTTAAAAGGATATTTATGGAAAATAATAAAAGAGAAAAATTTGCATCCAGACTTGGTTTTATACTTGTGTCAGCCGGATGTGCAGTAGGTCTTGGAAATGTATGGAAGTTTCCTTATATATGTGGTATTAACGGAGGAGCGATATTTATTATATTGTATCTGATATGTCTGTGTTTGCTTGGTCTTCCAATTCTTATATCAGAGTTTGCGGTAGGACGAGGAAGCGGTCAGAGTATTGGTAAAGCTTTTCGTACCTTAGAGCCTGAGGGAACAAGGTGGCACAAATTCCGTTATTTTGGCTTTGCAGGTAATTATCTCCTTATGGCCTTTTACACAATGGTTGCCGGCTGGATGCTTAATTATGTTTATCTTACAGCTACAGGCAAGCTTTCCGGGCTTGATACAGATGGAATAGATAATACCTTTAAAAATATGCTTGGCAACGATGCTGTGCTTATATTATGGACACTTGTGGTTGTAGTCCTTTGCATAGGAATATGTTCATTTGGTATTCAAAATGGTGTAGAAAAAGTTACTAAGGTCATGATGATGGCTCTTATAGTACTTATGATTGTTATGGCTGCCCGTTCACTTACTCTTAAGGGAAGTGGCGAGGGTCTCAAATTTTATCTTATACCTAATCCTGAGGCAGTAAAGGAACGTGGCTTTGGAAATGTATTATTTGATGCCATGAGCCATGCATTTTTTACACTTAGCGTAGGTATGGGATCTATGGAGATATTCGGTAGTTATCTGGCTAAGGACAGAAAACTTACCGGTGAGGGAATAAGTGTTATGACTCTTGATACACTTATTGCCCTGATGGCAGGTATCATCATTATACCAGCCTGCTTTGCATATGGAGTAAGTCCTGACAGAGGACCATCACTTTTGTTTGTTACTCTGCCTAATGTATTCAATCATATGCCGGCTGGCAGACTGTGGGGATCCATGTTCTTTATATTTATGTCCTTTGCGGCATTATCAACGGTTATAGCTGTATATGAGAATATCATTTCTATGAGTATTGACTTATTTGGCTGGAATAGAAAGAAGGCCCTTCTCATAAATATGGTGGGTATTGCTGTATGTTCACTTCCTGCCGTATTTGGTTACAATATCTGGTCAGGCGTTCAGCTTTTAGGTGCAGGAACTAATATTATGGATGTGGAAGACTTCCTTGTTTCCTACAATATCCTGCCTCTTGGAGCACTTGTGTTTGTAATGTTTTGTACTAAAAATAATGGATGGGGATTTGATAATTTTGTTAAGGAAGCAGATATCGGTAAGGGAATTAACTTCCCTGTTGTAATCAGATTCCATATGAAATATATTATTCCACTGATAGTTCTTGTAATATATTTTAAAGGTTATTATGACACATTTAAGAGCAGAGAGCTTCCGGTGTTTATAACATGGATGATTATTTCAGTATTATTTGTTGCATTTATACTTTATATAAGCAGTAAAAGTTCAAAACGAAATAAGACCCTTTCTAAGGATTGTCAGGGCGAAAATAGCAGGGAGAAATAGAATGACCTTTGATGGAGATGTTTTGTTATTTATACAGGATAATATCAGATGCGAGGTGCTGGACCTGGTCTTTAAAGGAATTACCATGTTAGGTGAGTTGGGTACATTATGGATTGTCGCAGGTATTATTCTTATTATACCGAAGAAAACAAGAAAAACAGGCTTTACCGTACTTGTGGCTCTTCTTATGTCGCTTATTATTAACAATGGTATTATTAAACATATTGTTGGAAGAGCAAGACCCTACGATATGGTTACAGGCCTGGAAACAGTAATTGGAGAGCTTAAGGATTCATCCTTCCCTTCAGGACATACAGCCAGCTCATTTGCAGCGGCTATGGTGATATTTAGAAATATGTCAAAAAAATTTGGTGTGCCTGCTATTATTCTTGCAGTCCTTATAGGAATTTCAAGAATGTATCTTGGAGTTCACTATCCTACAGACGTTATATTTGGTGCCATAAGCGGCATTATGATAGCTCTGACCTGCGATTATATTATAAAAAGTATCGGACATAAAAGTATTCGTTAGAGAAGTTAATAAAGAGAACGTTAATAAGACCTTAAAGCAGTTTCGAAATTACAAATTGAATCCGCTTTAAGGTCTTTTAAAGAGTTGTAAAAACCGTAATTAGCATATCTCATCGGAATCCAGTACGATTGTAAACGGTCCGTCATTAAGAAGGGAAACCTTCATGTCAGCACCAAATACCCCGTGGCCAACAACCGGAACCTGTTTCCTGCATTCGGAAATAATATATTCGTACATATCATTAGCCATATCCGGCTTGCCGGCTTTAATAAATGATGGACGATTACCTTTTTTACAGTCTGCATACAGTGTAAACTGTGATATGATAAGCAGTTCGCCGTTAACAGAAGCAAGATTCAGATTGGTTTTACCTTCGGAATCTTCAAATATACGAAGTCCGGTGAGCTTTCTGATCATTTTGTCGGCTATCTCCTTTGTGTCTGTGTCAGCTACACCAAGAAGAACCAGTAATCCCTTGTTAATGCTGCTTATTACATTGTTGTCAACTGTTACAGAAGCATTCTGAACACGCTGAATAACCATTTTCATGTTAGTAATCCTCCAGATTGATTAGTAATAATTATATCTTGTTTCTCATTATAGCTTCATTATATATGAGGTGCTCGCGTTCTTCCTTAGCCAGCTTGTACAAGTCACTTTTTGCATGTCTGAAGCAGTCCATAATCTCAGGTGAGAAAATTCCACACTCACCGTCCTCAATCATATCAATTGTCTGCTCAAAAGAAAATGCCGGCTTGTATACACGCTTGCTAATAAGGGCATCAAATACGTCTGCAATAGATACCACCTGAGCCCATATTGGAATCTCATCACCGGAAAGTCCGTCAGGATAACCGTTGCCGTCATATCTTTCATGATGATATCTGCATATATCGTAGCAGTATGTATAGAAATCACTGCTGTCATGCTTAAAATGATCTAAAAGCTGGCATCCGAACAATGTATGTTTTTTCATCTCATCATATTCATCAGTGGTAAGCCTAGAAGGTTTTAAAAGAATACTATCTGAGATGGCAATCTTACCAAGGTCATGCAGGGATGAGGCAACCACAATACTATTAATCTGTGATTCTGTAAAATGATACCTAGGTGAATGACTGTTAAGATATCTTAGCATAATCTCTGTAAACTGCTTTACCATCTTAATATGTTCACCAGATTCAAGATTACGGAATTCAACTACTGAACTTAAACCATCAACAAGAAATTCCTTGTTCTGTTCAAGCTGTCGCCTGCTTTCTAAGAGTTCGGCAGTACGATGCTCCAGCTCTTTTTCTATATTGATGCGGTAATCAAAAAGCTCAATAAGATTAAGTGTTCGTCTTACAACAACCTTAGGCTCTATAGGCTTGTATATTATGTCGGATACACCATATTCATAAGCTTTAAGATCTGTATCGCCGGTGGCTTCGCCTGTAACCATAATAACAGGCACGTTGGATATAAGACCTGTGTCATTCATATAAGCCAAAACATCAAGTCCGTTTTTCTTAGGCATTACAAGATCAAGAAACAACATGGCAATATGATCCTTATTACTGGCAAGAGCCTCTATTGCTTCTTCACCATTGCTGGCTTCTATTATATTATAATCATTTTCAAATAACATACGAAGGAGATCTCTGTTGATCTCAGCGTCGTCTGCTATGAGTATTGTTCTCTGCTTATTATCCATATGAACAGCCCCTTAATAAAAAATTAATATTATTAAGTAATCATTTATATTATATCATTGTAAAGATGTTTTTTGCAACATAAATTTGCTTTTTTACAAGACTGGAATTATAATAAACGAGAATAGTTGAAAATGGAGGTTATTTAGATATATGGTAAAAATCAACGGAAAAGACTACGATGTATCCGGCATGACAATAACAGAGTATCTGACTTCTACGGAATACAAGAAGGAGCTTATTGCCCTTGAGCGCAATGAAGAGATTGTTCCAAAAGCTGAATATGATAATACGGTTATTGAAGATGGTGATATAATAGAAATTGTAAGTTTTGTTGGTGGAGGAAGTCTGTAAAACATGACAGAACATATTAATAATATAGGTGAATATCCTTCAGAAAATGATATTATGAAGGCACTTACTGACAGACATGGCATAGAAAGGCAGAAGAAGTTCAATGCTGCAAAGGTATGTATATGTGGCTTGGGCGGACTTGGTTCCAATATTGCAATTATGCTTGCAAGAGCAGGAATAGGCAGGCTTCATATTATTGATTTTGACCGGGTAGATATAACGAATCTTAATAGGCAGCAGTACCGTGTTGCCCAGCTTGGCAAATTCAAGACAGAGGCCCTGAAGGAAACGCTTTCAGAGATTATGCCATATGTGGAAGTGGTATATGATACAGTTCGTATTGATGATGTTAATATGTATGAGTTACTTAAAGATGATGATATAATATGCGAGGCATTTGATAATCCATACGCTAAGGCAATGCTTGTAAATGGGGTTCTGGAGCATTTTCCGGAGAAATATCTGGTGGCAGCTTCAGGAATGGCAGGTATGGGTTCGCCAAATGATATTAGGACCAGACGTTTGTCGGCTCATTTTTATCTGTGTGGCGACGGAGTCAGCGATGTGAATGATGATATAGGTCTTGTGGCGGCAAGAGTAATGATATGCGCAGGCCATCAGGCTCACACGGTGCTTCGCCTCATTTCAGGGGAATTAAAGTGAAAATATAATTGATAGAAAGAAGGCTTTTATATTATGAATAATGACAAGTTAGTTATTGCTGGACACGAATTTGATTCCAGATTTATTCTTGGTTCAGGAAAGTATTCCATGAATCTTATTGAGGCGGCAGTTAAGGATGCAGGAGCTCAGATTATCACTCTTGCAGTAAGACGTGCCAATACTAAGGAAAGAGAGAGTATTCTTGATTTTATACCTGAAGGAGTAACTCTTCTTCCTAATACATCAGGCGCAAGAGATGCAAGCGAGGCAGTAAGAATAGCCAGACTTGCCAGAGAGCTTGGCTGTGGTAACTTTGTGAAAATTGAGATTATGAGAGATTCCAAATATCTCCTTCCTGACAATTATGAAACAATTAAAGCAACAGAAATTCTTGCAAATGAAGGATTTGTTGTTATGCCATATATGTATCCGGACCTTAATGTGGCAAGAGACCTTGTCAATGCAGGTGCCGCTACTATTATGCCTCTTGCAGCGCCAATCGGCTCCAATAAGGGACTTGCTGCAAAGGAATTTATAGAGATTCTTATTAATGAGATTGATCTGCCTATTATCGTTGATGCCGGAATCGGACGTCCATCACAGGCCTGCGAGGCTATGGAAATGGGTGCTGCCGCAGTTATGGCTAATACAGCCCTTGCAACAGCAGGCGACCTTACAATGATGGCTTCTGCATTTAAGCAGGCAATTGAGGCCGGACGTAAGGCTTACCTTTCAGGACTTGGAAGAGTACTTGGAAGAGGTGCTTCTGCATCAGACCCACTTACAGGATTTTTACGTGATTAGGCGGTGTGAGACAATGGAAAATAAACAGGAAAATGATTTTTATGTAGACTCAGACAAGTTATCTGAAAAGGCACTTGCTAAGAAGCATATGCTTGAAAATGATCCTTCAAGCAGAAAAAGCCATATGGAATACCTTGAGGGCATGGAACAGATTAAATCTGATATACTTGAAAAGGTAATATCAGAGATGGATTCATATGATTACAGCAAATATACAGCAAGGGACGTTAAAAGGGCTCTCGATCATGACAAGTGCTCAATAGAGGATCTTAAGGCATTTCTTTCACCTGCCGCAGAACCATTTTTAGAGGAAATGGCAAAGAAGGCCCAGATTCAGACAAGAATGCATTTTGGTAATACTGTGTATATATTTACTCCATTATATATTGCAAATTACTGCGAAAACTACTGTGTATACTGTGGTTTTAACTGCTACAACCAGATTCACAGAATGAAGCTTAATATGGAGCAGATTGAACATGAAATGAAGGTTATCGCAGATTCAGGAATGGAAGAGATTCTTATCCTTACAGGCGAGAGCCGTAATATGAGCAGTGTTGAGTATATAGGTGAAGCATGTAAGCTTGCGAGAAAATATTTCAGAATGGTTGGTCTTGAGATATATCCTCTTAATACTGATGAGTACAGATATCTTCATGAATGTGGAGCTGATTATGTTACTGTTTTCCAGGAAACCTATGATTCAGACAAGTATGAGACCCTGCATCTTATGGGCCATAAGAGGGTATGGCCATACAGGTTTGAAGCCCAGGAGAGGGCTCTTATGGGTGGCATGAGAGGCGTTGCATGTGCAGCACTCTTAGGACTTTCAGATTTTAGAAAGGATGCCCTGGCAACAGCTCTCCATGCATATTATCTCCAGAGAAAATACCCACATGCAGAGATGTCACTCTCATGTCCAAGACTCAGACCAATAATAAATAATGATAAGATTAATCCTCTTGACGTACATGAAAAGCAGCTTTGCCAGATTCTTTGTGCATACAGATTATTTCTTCCATATGCCGGCATTACTGTTTCCTCAAGAGAGAGTGAGACCTTCAGAAATGGAATAGTTAAATTTGCAGCAACCAAGGTTTCTGCCGGTGTTTCAACCGGAATAGGAGACCATGAAAGCAAATATACAGGCAGCGAGAAGTCAGAAGAAGCTGGTGATGAGCAGTTCGAGATAAATGATTCACGAAGCTTTGACAAGATGTACACAGATATGTCTTCTGAGGGACTTCAGCCGGTATTAAATGATTATCTGTACCTGTAGGGAGATAATATATAGGTGAACAGACAATCATTATGTCGAATTAGTGTAATTATACTGTGTGTTTGGAAATATACTGAACTTCTGTAATTACATTGGTTTTTATAACTATATTGAATGGTGAATAAAATGGATGATTTCAAATTAATTTGTGTAACTAACAGAAAATTATGCAAGGGTTATGAAAAGTACGGATTTGACGCTTTTTATGATCGTATAAGTGAAATCGTAAATATGAAGCAGGACATAAGGCCTGCTTCAATTATTTTACGGGAAAAAGATTTAAGTGAAGAAGAATATCGTGAAGTTGCAAAACGTCTTAAGACAATATGTGACAGGGCAGGGGTTGTTTTTTGCGCACATAACTATGCTTTGGTGGCAGAAGAACTAGGGACACCGGCTCATTTTCCCCTGCATGTACTTGAGAAGCTTGTCAGGGATAAAAAAATATCAAAAACAAATCCCCGAAACTCTGGAATGTTAAATGAAATATCGAATGGAATACCAGATGGAAGATCGAATGGAATGCCAGATGGAAGATCGAATAATATATTAGATGGAAGATCTGAAATATACAATCTTATGAGATATGGGGCATCCTGTCACTCTGTAGAAGACGCCTTATGTGCATATAAATTGGGCTGCGATTATGTAACAGCCGGCCATGTGTATATTACTGACTGTAAAAAAGGCCTTGCTCCCCGTGGCATAGATTTTCTCAAGAAAATGTGTGACAGTGTGCCAATCCCTGTTTATGGAATTGGGGGAATTGATCTTGAGTCAGATAAAATTGATGAAGTAAAACAGGCCGGGGCAAAAGGAGCCTGTATAATGAGTGGATACATGAAAGCGTAATTACGTAGCTTTTGTCAGATTAGCTTCTGTAATATGTGCTTCTGAAATATTAGCTTCTGTAATACTAGCTTCTGTAATATGTGTTTCTGCAATATTAGCTTCTGTGATACTGGCTTTTGTGATATTAGCTTCTGAAATATTAGCTTCTGTAATATGTGGCAGTATATGATGAATTACACCAAAAATAAAAAATAAGGTTCCTTCTTAAAGAACACAAAAAAAGGATTATATAGATTTATGTATATTCTGGCCCGCCTATAATTGCAGGTCCAAACACAAAACCTATATAATCCAAAAACTTGCTAATATAAATGATCTAACATGTCTAACCAATTCAATCAGTCTAACTAACAAAACCAGTCTAACTAATATTACTAATCCAACCAACTTAATCAGTCTATGACATATTGACCATTCTCCTTAAAAAGCGATTTTATCAGTTTCAGGTACTGTTACGAGGCTCGCGTAGCGAAAGCGTGCCTGAACTGATAAATTGCTTTTGCATTAATTATTTAATGCTTTTCCACTCCCAGTTAGCAACTTCAGGAAGATCAATACCATGGTCAGCAATATACTGTTTGTGCTCAACGAGCTTGTCACGCATAAGCTGTGCAAGGTAAGCTCCTTTGCTTCCAAGTGATGGAATAGAATTAACTGCTTCAAGAACAATGCTGAAACGGTCAATGTTATTCTGAACACGCATATCGAATGGTGTTGTAATTGTTCCTTCTTCTTTATATCCAAGAACTGTCATATTCTTGTTATGACGGTCATATGTGAGCTCATGGATAAGTGTGCGGTATCCGTGGAATGCGAAGATAACAGGTGTATCCTTTGTGAATAATGAATCATATTCAACATCGCTAAGTCCGTGTGGATGCTCGCTGTGTGGCTGAAGCTTCATAAGGTCAACTACATTGACGATACGAATTCTGAGCTCTGGAAGGTGCTCATGAAGAATGTTAGAAGCTGCCATAACTTCAAGAGTTGGTGTATCACCACAACATGCAAGAACAACGTCTGGCTCACAACCCTGGTCATTGGAAGCCCAATCCCAGATTCCAATACCCTGTGTACAATGTTTAACAGCCTGTTCCATTGTTAACCACTGCTGACGAGGATGTTTTGAAGCAACGATAACGTTAACGTAGTTCTTACTTCTGATACAGTGATCGAAACATGAAAGTAAGCAGTTAGCATCTGGTGGAAGATACATACGTACAACGTCTGCTTTCTTGTTAGCTACATGATCAAGGAAACCTGGATCCTGATGAGTGAATCCGTTGTGATCCTGCTGCCATACATTTGAAGTAAGGATATAGTTAAGAGAAGCAATCTTCTGTCTCCAAGGAAGCTCAGATGTTACCTTAAGCCATTTTGCATGCTGTGAGAACATTGAGTCAACAAGACGGATAAATGCTTCGTAACTTGCGAAGAATCCATGACGACCTGTTAAGAGGTATCCCTCTAACCAGCCTTCGCACATATGCTCTGAAAGCATACCATCCATTACACGTCCATCATGTGCAAGGAATTCATCATTATCAACGATATCTGCATTCCAGTCTCTGTTTGTCTCTTCAAATACCTTCATAAGACGGTTTGACATAGTCTCATCAGGTCCGAAGATACGGAAGTTTTTATTATCTCTGTTAAGTCTGAAAATGTCACGTACAAATCCGCCGAGCTCGATCATATCCTGTGCTACAACTGAACCTGGAACAGGAACGTCAACTCCGTAATCACGGAAGTCAGGAAGACGAAGGTCACGAAGAAGTAATCCACCATTAGCATGTGGGTTAGCTCCCATACGGTGTTCTCCCTTAGGTGCAAGCTCTTCAAGTTCAGGAATAAGACGACCTGACTCATCAAATAATTCCTCTGGACGATAGCTGAGTAACCAGTCTTTTAACATCTGAAGATGCTCTGGCTGCTCCATTGTCATTGGAACCTGATGAGCACGGAATGTTCCTTCAATCTGCTTTCCGTCAACAACCTTAGGACCAGTCCATCCCTTTGGTGTACGAAGAACGATCATTGGCCATATAGGGCGCTTTGCATCGCCGTTTTCACGTGCATTTTTCTGAATTTCTTTAATCTTTTCAATACACTCGTCAAGAGTCTCAGCCATGAGTCTGTGCATTTTCTTAGGATCGTCACCTTCAACAAAATGAGGCTCCCATCCGCATCCATGGAAGAAGCTTGTAACTTCATCTTTAGAAATACGTGAGAAAATTGTTGGGTTACTGATCTTATATCCGTTAAGATGGAGAATTGGAAGAACTGCTCCGTCTGTTACTGGATTAAGGAATTTGTTTGAATGCCAAGCTGTTGCAAGAGGTCCTGTTTCAGCTTCACCATCACCTACTACACAGGCTGCAATAAGATCCGGGTTATCAAATACGGCACCAAAGCTGTGAGCAAGTGAATAACCAAGCTCACCACCTTCGTTAATTGAACCTGGAGTTTCAGGTGCAACGTGGCTTGAAATTCCACATGGGAATGAGAACTGCTTAAATAATTTCTTCATTCCTTCAACATCCTGGCTGATGTTTGGATATACTTCACTGTATGAACCCTCAAGGTAAGTGTTTGCTACCATGAAGTTTCCACCATGACCAGGACCTGATATATATATCATATCAAGGTCATATTTCTTGATGGCCCTGTTAAGGTGAGCATAAATGAAATTCTGTCCAGGAACAGTTCCCCAGTGACCTACTATCTTCTTCTTTACATGGTCCATAGTTAATGGTTCACGGAGTAATGGATTATCAAGCAGATAAAGCTGTCCGGCTGCAAGATAATTAGCTGCACGCCAATAGGCATCGAGTTTTTCAAGGTACTCATCAGTTAATGGTCCTTTTTCTACACAATCATTCATTGATTTGCTCCTTTCCAAATTTGATATTAATGAAATAAATAATATAGTGTAAAATGATAAAAATTCAATTGTCATTATTTTAACAATTGAAACTTATTATAAATAATAAAGCAAAAGCAAAAAAAGTCAAGGGGGTTAACCTATAAAAAGTGGATAAATACTATATGAAGAGTTTTATCATGATGAAGAGTTTTATCATGCTTGTACAACCTGATACTATAAACAACTATAAACATTATCTCGCAATTTCTAATTAATATGCTATAATTAGTGAAAATGAAGTTCAAATATGTCTTAGTCTAAAGGAGAGAAGGAATAATGATGAAAAAAAAGATTATAATGGCGCTTATATGCCTTGGAATAGCTTCAACATTTGGCGCATGTACAAGTAAAACAGCCGATCAGGCTGCTAAAAATATGGAAAAATATGATGATGCAGTTGACTCAGCAAGGGAAGGCGTGGAAAAAACTGAGGAAGAAAAGCAGAATACTGAAGATGCTGTGAATCAGATAGATGCATCTGATCTGGGTCTCAATTAAGTAAATATATATACATACTATCAAATATATAAGCTGCCAAATAAAAAACTACCCAATAAATAAGTGACTGATTTTATCTCAGTCGAGAAGACTTCCGCTTTTGCAAGTGGTAAGTAATAACAAATTTATCTCAGTGGGAGTGCAATCTACGACTGAGATAAGTGCTCCGCGAAGGCACACATTGTCTGGTAGACAATGGTTTTGCAACCACCGAAACGGAGTGTAGAGTGCAGTTATTCTAAGAAGAATATGTCAGCTTATGCTGACCGGAATCACGCACCAATTCGCACCTGCCTTCGACTTGAATAAGGTCATTTTTGCCGCCATAGGCGGAGAATCTCGCAAGCGAGATTCCTAAATTTGAGGCAGGTCAAGGCCTACCTGTTGTGGGATGTGCCAGAGATATTATCAGAGACCTTATCCCGGAAAATGACTGTCAGTCTATAAGAGTGTCAGACGTCTGTCAGCTGGAATGTCGCATTTCTATCAGCTGGAATGTTAGACGCCTATCAGCTAGAACGTAATATTTCTATTAGCCGGACTGTCAGTTTTTTATTAGCTGCGTTTTACAAATGTCTTACAACGTGTATCTTCACAGCTTGAATCCTGACAGCATGTGCTGATGTCGATAGTGTCAGCTACGCAGGTGCATTCATCGTTGTATTTGCAGTCCATGGCCTGACAATAGATATTTGTCTTATAAGATGCGTTGCCGGACATGTTTTTTGTCTGATGCTCACGGGTGAAACTCTGGCAGCATGTATTGTCGCTTGATCCACCACCGGATACATCGATAGAATTAAGTGTACAAAGTTTGTCATCATTATGACCACAGCATGTTACTGAACATGATAAATTAGGCATGATATGACCTCCTTAAAAATGTTTGTTAGTAGTATGTGCACCTGATAGCAGATTATTCATTAAATATGTAAAATATAATTAAAATAAAAAAGGAATCATTTTATGGCAAAACAGATGTGGAAAGCCGGAAATATGCTATATCCTCTGCCGGCAGTTATGGTAAGTTGTAAAAGAGAAGGGAAAAAGCCAAATATAATAACAGTTGCCTGGGCAGGTACAATATGCACTAACCCGGCAATGGTGTCCATTTCAATAAGGAAGGAACGATATTCCTATGATATAATTAAAGATAGTGGAAGATTTGTTATTAATCTGGTAAATGAGGAGCTTGTCAGACAGGCAGACTGGTGCGGTGTACGTTCTGGAAGAGATTATGACAAGTTTAAGGAAATGAACCTTACAGCCAGAGAAGGGAGCAATCCTTCAATGGTTCTTATAGGTGAAAGTCCTGTGAATATTGAGTGTGAGGTTACCGAGATTAAGGAGCTTGGATCCCATGATATGTTTATTGCAAAGGTCATCAATGTATGGGCTGACGAAAAGTACATGGATGAGAATGGGAAATTTGAACTCAACAACTCCGGACTTGTAACATATTCCCACGGAGAATATTTTCTGCTTGGAAAAAAGCTTTGCAAATTTGGATATTCCGTAAAAAAGGATGGTAAAAAACACCAGAAGTCCACTGTGAAAGTATCACAAAACAAAACAGATAAAACACAGAGGTCTCATCAGCAAGCCTCACATAACAAAACAGGTAAAATAAAAAAATCTACTTCGAAAGTCTATCGCGACAGTAAGAGGTAATTTTTTCGTGGATAATACTAAAGGGTGCCGGGCCAAGCTTCAGCAGATAATCATGATAGTCTTTTGGACTGAATGAGGAGCCAAGGCACTCTTTTGCGTCTTTAAACTCATTTATAAAAGCGATGCAGCTTACAGTATAACGTGGATAAAGTGCCGGCTCTGATGCCACAGTCAGAAACAGCTCATCCGCTGCATCTTTATCCTTTATGTCGCATTTGCGTAAAAATGAACGGCAGTTTTCCTTTGTCCAGCCATAATAATGGATACCTATATCTGCCATGCTGTATATGCAAAGAGTGGCAAGCTTGTTATATTTATAAAAATCTGAGGTCGTTTTCTCAAGACCATCATAATCGTATGAGAACAATTCCGCATAGGTAGCCCATCCCTCCATATATCCTGAAAAATTAAGCAACAGCCTTATGGTATCAGGTTTGGTATCCATATAGTAACGCGTCTGGTACATGTGTCCCGGGTAGCTTTCGTGTGCCAGAGTGTAAAATATGTCGGTCAAGTCGGTGTTTTTGCTATTTACATAGATGCGGTCAGTAATAGGGCCATCCACGGGTGGAATAAAATACATGGCAGGACTTAAGGTGTCAGCTAAAGAGCGTGGAACATTTTTAACTTCATATAAATGATTTTTCTTTAGTGGTGGAAAACTGTCGGAGCATTTGTTTTTCAGATAATCAATAATTCTTTTGTAGGAAAATGATCCGCCTATCTTTACCACAGGCGGAATTGCAGGCTGGAGCAAATTCTCGGGATTATCATTATTATTAAGCACAATCTCCTTCATATTGTTGACACAAGCATTAAGGGTGTCATTAAGCATTGTATAGATATCTTTGGGGGAACTCTCGCAGCCCGTATTATAAGCAAGCAAAAGCTTATAGTAGTCTTTGCCCTTTGTACTATGACTGCCAGGGTCAGCATCGTCGGTACTATGACTGCCAGGGTCAGCGTTGCCGGTGCTATATCTATCGGAGTCATACCCTGCAAGCCCATGTGTCTTGCCTCCCTCAGGGGCAAAATCCTTTATAAACACAGCAAGCCTGTTAACCGCAGGAACAATGTCATTTTTGACTATTGAATCATTGGCAGCTATTAGGCTCTTATATTCATTTTCATCAAATGAGTCCTTACACTCATTCAATCGTTCATTAAATGTTGTGATAAGAATGTTGTCCTTTGCACAAGTGAAATCTTCTGCCTGTTTGTATACAACCATGCACTGCTCATGGCTTATAGCCAGTCCGGCCGCCTTCTTCTCATTTTCAAAAGTCATGATTTCATTAAAATACCCGGGAATACTCTTTAAAATATTGAGATAAATCTGAATGTCCTTAGAACTGTAAAACTGGTATTCAGAAAGCAATACCGGCAATGTTGCCAGAACTCCGTTAACTGGTGACAGTGGCTCATCAAAGATAAAATAATCATTTGTCAAAATGGCATAATTCAGGGAATATTTCAAAACAAGAAAGGTCATTTTCTCTTCGTCAGAAAGCTCATCCAGGTCAATCGAAGCAAGACGCTCTAAGATATTTTCGTAAAATAAGCACATTTTATCAGAAGCATTTTTTGAATAATGAAGTGTAGACTCAGGCTCATCTATGCCATAATCCTCCATATGAATCAGGCTGTAATTACATGTCAGAGCATCATTTGAAAGTATTTCCATGGAAAAATCCCTGCATATCATACTAAGCTTTGAAGACGAATCTGTTATTTCTCCCGGAATCATAAACCATATTGCAAGAAGTAATGTAAAAAAAACTGCTGTCAGCAATAAAAAGCACTTTGTTTTTGAATTTTTCGACATTGGAAACCTGTTAATAATTTGCTCATTTATATATATGAAATGAAGAATGAAATTATTATTGTCCTCATAAAATGATACAGACACATCATGAAAGACGGCCTGAGGCGCTGTCTTAAGGGAGGGTTTTATTTGGATGACAGATATGATGAAGTACTGGAGAAGTATGATTTTTCAGTATCAAAAATGAGCAGGGCCAGGGGTGCAATGGTGCTCTGGACAGATAAAGGTATAAAGCTCCTTTGTGAAACTCATGCATCAGCGGGGCGTCTTGTGTGGGAAAATAAGGTTAAAAATCATTTGAAGGAAAATGGCTTTGAAAGAATTGACACATTTGTTATTAATATGGACCAGACTATAAGTACGCTTAGCAGAAATGGTGTAAGGTATCTTGTTAAGGACTGGTTTAACGGACGTGAATGTGATCTTTACAATCTTTCGGAGGTGCGGCTTGCAGCTTCAAATCTTGCAAGGCTGCATATAAGTCTGCAAAAAGCAAGATTTGAAGCAGGAGAGAATATTGTCAGTGAAAGAGCAGGTGCAAGCATTGTTGAGGGTACCGCTGCCACTAAGGAAGACACATTGGCAATATTTGTGAAGCATAACAGAGAGCTTAACCATATCCGCAATTATCTTAAAGGAAAAAAATTTCGCAATGAATTTGAAAGCAGACTTCTTTCCGCCTATCCGGAGCTTTATGGACAGGCAAATGAATCGGTGGAGGGTATTAAAAATATAAGTCTGGGAGAGGTAAATATTATTCATGGCTCCTATACATATCACAATGTTATTATGTGCGAGGATGGAATTGCTACGACTTCATTTGATAAATGCACCTATGGTTATAAGCTGATGGATCTGTATTATTTTTTGAGAAAGACCATGGAGAAAAATGACTGGAAGGAGCCGTATGGTATGGCAGTTTTAGAAGGCTATGATGAAGTTTATACTTTGGAAAATTATGAAAAACAGGCTTTGGCATGTCTGCTTGCTTATCCTGAAAAATTCTGGAAGCTGGCCAGTCATTATATGAATGGCAAAAAAACCTGGCTGTCTGTGAAAAACATGGAAAAGCTTGAGCTTATTCTTGCACAGATGGAGGCCCGACAGGATTTTATTGCCAAAATCTGTTGAAAGGGAAACACCCCTTTGATATAATAAGTTTGTTACTTGACTGTTACTTGATTGTTACTTTAATTGGAAAAGGATTAGTAACTGATCAGTAGCTTATAAGTAACTGCACATAAGGAGAAGTCACACCTTTAGTGTATGTAAGAACGTGAACCTGAATAATTGATATATGGAGGATACGACATGGATTACAAAGAGATGTATGACCTTTGGAGAACTGCAGACTGTTTTGATGCAGATACGAAGAAGGAGCTTGAAGCAATTAAGGATGATGATAATGAGATACAGGAGAGATTCTATAAGCAGTTAGAATTTGGTACAGCGGGTCTTAGAGGCATTATCGGAGCTGGTACAAACCGCATGAACTATTATACTGTAAGAAAGGCTACAACTGGTCTTGCCAATTATATTAACAGCATGAATGTTTCAAAGCCATCAGTTGTTATTGCATTTGATTCAAGAAGGATGTCACCTGAATTTGCAGATGAGACAGCACTTTGTCTTGCTGCCAACAATATTAAGGCATACGTATTTGAGAGCCTTCGTCCAACACCTGAGCTTTCATTTGCAGTACGTGAACTTGGATGTATTGCAGGTATTAATATTACTGCCAGTCATAATCCACCTGAATATAACGGCTACAAGGTATACTGGGAGGATGGAGCACAGATCACACCACCTCATGACAAAGGAATTATGGACTGTGTAAGTGCCATAACTGACTATTCTACACTTAAGGTTATGGATAAGGATGAAGCAATTAAGGCAGGCCTTTACAATGTTATAGGTAAGGAAATAGATGATGCATATATAAATGAGCTTAAGAAGCTTGTTATTCATCAGGATAGTATCGATGCAGTTAAGGATACACTTAAAATTGTATATACACCACTTCATGGAACAGGTAATATTCCTGTAAGAAGAATACTTGGTGAACTTGGATTTAAGAATGTTTATGTTGTTCCTGAACAGGAGCTTCCTGATGGAGAGTTCCCAACTGTTAGTTATCCTAATCCAGAGGCAGCAGAGGCATTTGAACTCGCACTTGCTCTTGCAAAGAAGGTGGATGCAGATCTTGTACTTGCTACAGACCCTGATGCAGACAGACTTGGAGTGTATGTAAAGGATTCTGCAACAGGAGAGTATATTGCTCTTACAGGTAACATGTCAGGATGCCTTATTGGAGATTACGAGATTAGCCAGATAAAAGAAACAAAGGGACTTCCAGAGGATGGTGCACTTATTAAGACAATCGTATCATCAGACATGGCTAATGCTATTGCAAAATATTATGGAATCAAACTTATTGAAGTTCTTACAGGCTTCAAATACATTGGACAGCAGATTCTTGAATTTGAAACAAATAATAGTGGAACATATCTCTTTGGATTTGAGGAGAGTTACGGATGCCTTGTGGGAACACATGCAAGAGATAAGGATGCAGTTGTTGCAACAATGAAGCTTTGTGAAGCAGCAGCATACTATAAAACTAAAAATATGACACTCTGGGATGCTATGATAACAATGTATGACAGATATGGCTATTACAAGGACGGAGTTAAGGCTATAACCCTTGCCGGTAAGGAAGGACTTGAGAAAATTCAAGTGATTATGGATACACTTCGCAAAAACCCACCTTCAAAAATCGGAGAATATGAAGTAAGCGTTATAAGAGACTACAAGGAAGACACAGTAGTAGACCTTAAAACAGGTGAGAAGAAGCCTACCGGACTTCCATTATCTAACGTATTATATTACGAACTTGGCGAAGGAACATGGTTCTGTGTAAGACCATCCGGAACAGAGCCTAAGATAAAATTCTACTTCGGAGTAGTAGGAAGCAGCCTTGAAGATGCAGACAAAAAAGCGGAAGAATTCTCTTCAAACATGCTTGCTCTTATAGATGAAATCGTAAAATAATAAAAAGAACGAGTATAAGAGAGTAAAAACAAAAACCTATGGCAGATTATTTTCTGTCATAGGTTTTTTGATTCAAGAAGAATATTTCTTTAGATCAGGTAAAAACAACTTCCCTATTCACTAATCTTCG
>DEDL01000022.1:0-9049 GCA_002349525.1 Lachnoclostridium sp. UBA2905 | reverse complement strand
TCAGATTAACAGGGGAGGGAGTGTTTTTTAAGTTCAGGCACTGCGAGCCCGTCGGTACTTAATGAGTGCGAAGCACGAATTTAGTACCGCTACGAGGCGAGGGTAGCGAGAGCGTGCCTGAACGAAAAAATATTCCCTCCCCCCTTATAACTGATCATACTTCTTAAGTATCTTCTGTATACGCTCTGTAGGATTAAGAAGATGACTAATAGTAGAGTCATGATTAAGTGTATCTATTAATAAAGCAATATATTTACTCATATCAACATTAATATAGTATTCTCTTGAAAGAAGCTCATCAGTCTGATATATAAGATTTGTTGTAAGAATTCTGTATATAAGACCTTCTTCATAAGCTTCATCAAATTTCTCAAGTCCATTAGTGAAAAGACCAAATGTTGCAACGATAAAGATACGGTTTGCATTTCTTCTCTTAAGTTCCTTCGCAACATCAATTGCACTTTCACCAGAACCGATCATATCATCAATAATAACAACATCTTTTCCTTCGATATCTGAACCAAGGAATTCGTGTGCAACAATAGGATTACGTCCGTTAATGATTGTTGAGTAATCACGTCTCTTGTAGAACATTCCGATATCAAGATTAAGAACGTTTGCAAAATAAACTGCACGGCTCATAGCACCCTCATCAGGGCTTATGATCATCATTTTATCTGAATTAAAGTGTAAATCAGGTACATTTTTAAGCATTGCTTTAATGAACTGGTATATAGGTGGTACAGTTTCAAAACTCTTTAATGGAATAGCGTTCTGTACACGTGGGTCATGAGCATCAAATGTTATGATACTTTCAACTCCCATATCTGAAAGCTCCTGTAATGCTAAAGCACAGTCAAGGGACTCTCTGGCATTTCTCTTGTGCTGTCTGCTTTCATATAAAAATGGCATAATAACTGTAATTCTACGTGCCTTACCTCCTACAGCAGCGATAATACGCTTAAGATCCTGATAATGATCATCAGGTGACATATGATTTTCATAACCACATATTGAGTATGTAAGGCTGTAGTTACATACATCAACAAGAATGTAAAGATCCATTCCACGAACTGATTCTTTAATAATACCCTTTGCTTCACCTGAACCAAAACGTGGGCAGCTGCAACTTACAAGGTAAGAATCTTTCTTATATCCTGCAAATTCAATATCACCGGACTGTTCATGAGTTCTGTCTTTTCGCCAGCTTACAATATAGTCATTAACCTTGTTACCGATTGAGCGGCTGCTTTCTAAGGCTACAAGACCAAGTTCACCATAAGGTATTTTTTCTGACATAGATTCATTATTGCTCATTTTTTTCCTCCGTTTTTGCGAAAAATATATTCGCATAGATGTATATATTGTTGTTTAATATTATTGCTTTTAATATTATCGCTTTCACATTATTGCTTTCACATTAATGCTTATACATTAATGCTTATACATTATTGCTTGTTCGTGGCAGTGTTAATACGTAAATCATTCCCTACAATCTTAATAAGTTTATAATATCCAATCAGTCTTGAAAAAATTCGTTCACTATAATTGCTTGTAATATCATTGAAGGAAAGATTGGTTGATATAATTGTACTTACTTCATTCTTCTGCCTGTCATTAATGCATGAAAAAAGCTTGGTCTCTGTAAAACGATTAATAATCTCTGTACCAAGGTCATCTATGATCAACAGGTCACATGTATAAAGCATGGACAAAATACTGTCCTGAAATTCATCGAATTCATCATTTCTGAACACTTTCGTCTCAAGAATATCAAAGAGCTCATATGAAGTCAAGTATATAACTGAATATCCCTTGTCTAAAATTTCCTTGGCAATACAGTTTGTTAAAAATGTTTTTCCAACGCCGGAATTGCCATATATAAGTAAATTGCGTCGCTCATCTGGAAAATTATTAAAGTTGTGGATGAAGTCTTTACAGGTATCAAGCACCTTTAATATATTTTCACGGGGAGTAATATCACTGTCTGATATTATGTAGTCATCAGAATATCTGTTAATATCAAATGTACTGAAATTTTCAAGAGCAAGTCTTTTATCAAGATTAGACTCTTTGTATAAAATCTTTAGCAGCTCTGACTTAAAGCAGTGGCAGCGCCTGTTATCAATATAACCGGTGTCCTTACAGTCGGGACAGGTGTACACAGGCTCCAGATAATCTGCTGGAAAACCATGCTCTGCAAGCAGCTGTTTTTTACGTTGTTCAATATTTTTAAGTGATTCCTTTGTCTTTGACAGAGCATTTTTGTCACCATTAATGATTGCTGTAATGTCAATATCTGCTGCATCTGTAACAAATTTATCAAGCTTCATGTATTCAGGAATAGCGCTATAAACCTCATTTTTTTTGTCGACATAAATGCGATGATTTCTAAGACGTCTTTCGTCGAATATTCTGTTTATCTGATTAAGGTGAAAATTAGATTTCATGGCCTGCTCCTTTATAATTTTAACAAATCAGTTTCTAGCGTAATTAATCATACAAACTTAATCGGCTTCTAGCGTAATTAATCATACAAGCCTACCATCAATTTTACTGGTTTAAAAGCTGTTTTTCAAGTACTGAATAGTCCTGTTTGCTATAAGAACGCTGCTCATATGAATTAAATGAGTTAACTGGTTTTTTGCTGTGGGCAGGTGCCACGGTAGCGGCCTTTGCCACAGATGCGCTATGAAGCTCGTCTATTTTCTTAAGGTCTTCAGGAGTTTTAACGTTATGGGCAAACCATTTTTCAATAATACCATTAGCATAATTGAAGTTAGGCTCATAAATCTTAAGAAGAGTACGATTTGCAGCTTCTTTTATCATGTCTATGGAAAATCCAAGACTTAACCATGAGTCAATATACTGTTTCTGGATTGGAGCAGGAGTTTTATTGAAACCAAATGCTCTCATAATCTCGATGTATTCTGTGTCATATCCGGCATTGTTCTGCTTAGCCCGTTCAACAGTTTCAATTCCATCATTAGCCCAGTTGATTGCAACAGTCTGAATGTACTTAACGTTTGTTTTATTCTTACCTACGCAATACTCATAGAGATAAAGAATGAGATCTGTTGAAAAATGAAGTGTATTGTATATGTAGTCAACAAGTTCAACATCTGAAGGTGATAATGGATGCTCCATGTACTGTTCTACTATGTTGACAAGCCACTTGAATTCTTCAGGATTGCTATTATTGCCATTTGAATTATTAGAAGCTTTAACTGTGTTAGTGTTGATTGTATTTGCCAATTTATCAGTTTTATTTGTGTCAGCATTGGAAATATCAGCATTGATAGCATTAGCATTAACAGCACTGGCAGTAAAGGCACCAGCATTGGCAGTACCGGCATTNNGCATTGATAGCACCAGCATTAAATGCATCAGCCTTAACCGGCTCAGTTTTAATTGCATCAGTAAGGCTATTGTTAGCACTAAAGCATATATTGATGTTAGAGGCCGTTGAGGATTTTGGTGATGTCATATAAACATCCGCAATGGCACCTGTAGAAGAATCACGTCTTATTGCCAATAATCCCTGTTTTTCCCAATAGGTTAAAGCACGAACTACATCAGCTTCCATAATTTCCAAAACGTCTGCAATGGCTTCAAGAGAAGCTAAAATACTTCCGCCAGTAAGCATTCGGATAAGTGTGATATACACCTTGACGTAAGTACCGTTGGCACTTGGCATGTATTCGTCGATAAATATATTAGAAATCTGAGTGTATGACACACCGGAATTGTTATGTAAATTAAAGCTTTTCATGTGCTTTGTGAACCCCCTTGGTTTAAATTCAAATGGATTATAGCACAATAAAAATATCTTGAAAATAGTGGATAAATCGGCAAAACTATACGTGGAAAAATGATGGATTACCGTTAATAACTTTAAAGGATTGTCCTAAAATCACTATAAAATATAGGCAGAAGGACAATCCTTTTTATCAGCGTTTTTTCTGAGTTATTCAATTCTAAAAAAAGTATAAAGTTGATGGATAAGGTGGATAACTAGTAGCCTAAGAGGTCATCCCCAATAGTTACAACGTCTCCGGCCCCCATAGTTATCAACATATCACCGTTGACACAGTTAGTTAAAATAAAATTCTTAATTTCTTCGAAATCCGAAATATAGTAACAGTCGACACCAAGTTTTACCATTTCGTTGTAAAGATCCTTTGAAGATATATCTCCAGGATCCTTTTCGCGGGCTGCATATATATCTGTAACGATAACATGGTCCGCAAGGGAAAGTGATGCAGCAAATTCCTTCAGGAAGGCTCTTGTTCTTGTATAAGTATGTGGCTGGAAAACACACCATACACTTTTGTTAGGAAATGTTGCAGCAGATTTCAATGTTGCAGCAATCTCAGATGGATGATGTGCATAATCATCAACAATTGTTATGCCTGCAAGCTCTCCCTTAATCTGGAAACGTCTGTCTGCTCCATGGAAGCTCTTAAGGCCAAGCTTTATATTATCCAGGGAAACTCCCTGCTCATATGCCGCTGCAATAGCAGCAAGAGAATTGCTCACATTATGTTCGCCAATTATGTTAAGTGAAGGATGTCCCTTCTTCTCGCCTCTGACGTAAAGGTAATATGAACCACAGCCACGTTCATTATATGTTATATCAGCTGAATAGTAATCTGCTGATGAATCCTTGGAGCTGTAGGTTACAACCTTACATGGAAGTCCCTGACAGATCTCTTCATAATTGTCTATATCCTTATTTATAATAAGTATTCCGTCCGCAGGAAGCTTCTCGGCAAATAATCTGAAGGAATGACGGATATCGTTAATATCTTTAAAGAAATCAAGATGATCTTCTTCTATATTAAGTATGATACTTACGGTAGGATTAAATGAAAGGAAACTGTTTGTATATTCACAGGCCTCCATAATCCAGTATTTAGAACCACCAACTCTTACATTGCCATGGAGAATATCCAGAGTTGCTCCTACAGAAACTGTAGGGTCAAGATCGGCATCTACATATATATGTGTAAGAAGAGATGTTGTTGTTGTCTTTCCATGAGTTCCGGCAACAGCAATGGCATTTTGATAATTCTTCATTATCTGTCCAATCATGTCCGCACGTACGAGCATAGGAATTTTTTTGTTGACTGCCTCCATATATTCAGGGTTGTCAGGAGAAATTGCTGCTGTATATACTACAAGATCTGTATCTTCTGCAATGTTTTCTGGTCTTTGTCCATAATATATTTTTATTCCAAGTGTTTCCAAATGGTCTGTAATGTCACTTTCATGGGAGTCTGAGCCTGTTATGCGAAAACCTTTGCTGCAAAGAAGCTCAGCAAGTCCGCTCATGCTGATTCCGCCAATTCCAATAAAATGAATATTGGCAGGTTTATTAAAATCAATTTGATACATAATTATCATACCATCCTTTCGATATCCGACACTTCTACAAGCTTCCGTCTGATATATTTATGGATTTATTATATACTTCAGAACCACAAAAGACAATTAGCATTTGAAAATAAGTCGTAAGACCGTATTTATTCAAATAATTTCTAAAAAAATAGAAACTCCCTTTACAAATAATTTACAATGTATTATACTTTTGTAAACAAACCATAAAATAATATGGAAGGGCGAGGTGATAATGTGGTTCATGAAATGGTAGCAATGCTTCTTGCAGGTGGAGAAGCACAGGCAGATCTTGGAATTCTGAGTGATGGCAATATCATTTCAACAACATCATTTGGTGGAAAATACCGCATCATCGATTTTGCACTTAGTAATTGCAATAATTCTGGTATTGAATCTGTGAAACTGTTGAAGAATTATGTTGGTACGGCGGCTGCCGTATGTAATGAACTTAATTATCTTGAAGAGAAGAATCCTGAATATGTTCTTATTGTTGATGGTGCGCACATATATAAGATGAATTACAGGCTCATGCTGAAGGAACATATTAAAAAGGGCGCAGATGTTACTGTAGCCGGACTTCCTTTATGTGCAAGGGAAGCAAAGCGGTTTGGAATTATGCATACAGATGATAATGGAATGATATACAGATTTGATAATAAGGCTAATGAACATAAGATGGCACTTGCATCCATGGGTGTTTATATTTTTTCATGGAAGGTTTTAAGAGAGATACTTGTTGATTTGAAGGGTTATCCGGGACTTGAATTTGGCAGACATGTCCTGCCGTACTGTTTATGGAGAGGAAAGCGTATTGCTTCCTATAAGTACAACGGCTACTGGAGGGATATTAATAATCTTAAGGATTACTGGGATGCTAATATGGACCTGGTTAATGAAGTATCTAATCTTAATCTGTATGAGGAGTTCCGCAAAGTATATTCTAATGACAGAAGGCGCATGCCACAGTATATTTCCGGAAAGGGTGTTACTAAGAGGGCTGTTATTGGCAGTTCGTGCGAGATATATGGTGAAGTAACAGGTTCTGTTATTGGTTCAGATGTTGTTATTGAAGAAGGCGCTGTGGTGAAGGATTCTATTATAATGGATGGAACCTATATTGGTAAGAATACTATTATCAATAAGGGAATTGTAGCGGATGGCTGTACAATAGGAAGTGAATGCTTTATTGGAGACGGAGATGACATAGGCAGTAATGCACAGGGAGGATATCATTCCGGACTTGTGGCAGTTGGTGCAGGAAGTGTAATTCCTTCGTATGTCACAATAGGCCGTGATACAGTTATTATAGGTAGAACATCCAGAGAGGATTACAGTAACGGAAAGCTTCCATCAGGCAGATACATGGTGAAAGACAGGTGATCTCATGAATGCTGTAGGAATTATTATGCCGCACATGATGAGACAGTTGGCCGGTATACATGACAATGATGACAGAAATATCGTATCTGTTGCGTCGTTAGAGATTGCGTCAATGTTCAGATGCGTGGATATTGTACTTGATAATATGGTGAATTCAGGAATAGAAAATATATTATGTATTCCGAATTCCAGGGATGATATGGCATACGTGGGAAACCTTGAATGGTGTCGTCCTGTGATAAGCAATGATGTAGATAATTATTTGAATGCATGTAATGAAGAATATGTTATTGTTTCATATGCAGGGAGTATTTGCCGTATAGATTACGAGGAGGTACTTTCAAAACATATTTTAAAAAATGCAGATGTAACGTATCTTACTAACGATTCCAACGAATATATGGGATGTTTTGTAACTAGCAAAGAAACTTGTATGAAATTATTTAAAAATATTAATGATAACGTGCAAAATAGAAGCATAAATTTACTGCCAGATACATTTGAAATATTTAATAAAATGATGTATAATATCATAGGTTCCAAAAATGGACTATGTTATATGATTGGTGAATATGGCAGAATGATTTCAGATATGACATCTTATTATAAGGTCAATATGGAATTTCTTAATAGTGAGGTCAGACATGTTTTTTTTAGAAAGAAACCGGAAATACATACTGTTTTTAAGGACAATCCACCAGCTAAGTACAATGAGTTAGCTAAGGTCTGCAACAGTATTATTTCTAATGGCTGTGTTATTAATGGAGCGGTTGATAATTCGGTTATATTTGACGAAGTATATATAGGGCATAATTCTAAGATTAAAAATTCAGTTATATTGGATGATGTTTATATTGGGGATAATGCTTATATAGAGAATTGTATTGTTGGTAGTCATAGTACGATTCGAGCAAATACAACTTACATAGGACGGACTGATAATATTGGTATGATACTCGGCACAACATAGAGTTCTTTGTACGAGCATTTTCAAATACATATGAAAGTGTATAGGAAGGAGAACGCAATATGCAGATTACTGATGTGAGGGTAAGAATGAAAGGCAATGACAGTAAGATGAAGGCCATTGCTTCAATAACAATTGATGATGTATTTGTTATACATGATATTAAGGTTATTGATGGTGAGAAGGGTATGTTTATTGCAATGCCAAGCAGGAAGGCAGGAGACGGAGAGTATAAGGATATAGCACATCCTATTAATTCTGAAACCAGAAATTCCATTCAGAAAATTATTCTTGAAAAGTATGAAGAAGAACTTGAAAAATGTGACTTAGAAGCATAATACGTTTAAAGAAAAGAAAAAGAGAAGGCAACGCATAATAATTTGCGCTGCCTTTCTGTTATTGTATTGAGATTTAAGAGTCATCAGGCTTGCAGGTCCGTCAGATTGCCGGTCTATCAGATTGCCGGTTCATCAAATTGCCGGTCCGTCAGATTGCCGGCAGGTTAAGACTAAGCTGAACCAAGATGAATTGCAGAATGAGTGTCAGGCCTCCATCTGGGAAGCAAGAAATGCTGCTGTATATGAAGTCAGCTTCTCATCGGTAATTCCAAGATTGGTATCAGGAGATTTGCCAAGTATGCATACGCAGCCAATTATATCGCCAGAGCATATTATTGGACTTATTGTTTCAACAGGTGTATCGTCACCATCAACTATTCTGCAATAATTTATATCGCTCATACGGGCTGTAAAGGTTTCTCTTTTTTCAATAACATTTTCCAGTTCGGGATGGATGTGTCTCATAAGATAATCTTTTTTGCCTCCGCTTATGGCTATTATCTGGTCTCTGTCTGTTATACATGCAATCTGTCCACAGGCTTTTGAAAGTGATTCACAGTAGATTTTTGCGACATCACTCAGTTCATTTATAGGTGAATATTTCTGCAATATGATTTCGCCGTCACGTCCAGTGAATATCTCTATAGGATCACTTTCTCTGATTCTTAAGGTTCTTCGAATTTCCTTTGGGATGACAACCCTTCCTAAATCATCAATTCTACGTACAATTCCGGTAGCCTTCATATATAAAATTCCTCCATTTACATTTAATAGCGGCTAAAATTTACACCTTCAGAATTGAAAGGTACTACTATTATTTGTAAATGGAGGTTAATTATACCCTTTAAATTTATCTCAGTCGAGAAGAATTCCACATCTGCAGCTGTTGACAAAAAAGAAATAATATGTTTTACTGACTACGAAGACAGTTCGTTTGTACCCATCCTGTCTCTAAACAAAACTA
>DEDL01000020.1 GCA_002349525.1 Lachnoclostridium sp. UBA2905 | reverse complement strand
TACAGAATATCCATTTATTTTTGGTAGTCCATTGCATATCAGACAGATTTTTGTTAATATACTTACTAATGCCATAAAATATAACAAGCCGGGTGGCAGGGTGTATGCAAAAATAGAATGTTATGTGGCAAAGGAAGAAGAACTTATGGATATTATGATGCCGGTAATGGATGGATATGAAGCGACAAGACAGATACGTAAATCAGATAAAGAAGATTCTGATATACCTATTATAGCTTTGACTGCGAACTCATTTTTTGAAGATGCTATGAAATGTAAAAATTCAGGAATTGATGAGGTTCTTACAAAACCGGTTAATATTGTAGAGTTAGTAAAAACAATATCATTTCTTGTAAATAATAAACAAAAGAACAGGTGGTATAATTATGAAGAAAACAATGACGATGAAAATGGCAAAGGTTAGTAAGAGATGGCTTAGAGGCGTATCATTTGCACTGGCACTTATTATTATGGTTTCAGGTGGGATGATACTTAATTCTGCCTCAACAGATGCAAAGGCAAAGACAAAATATGTTGCCCTTACATTTGATGACGGTCCTAGTACAGTTACTACCAAAACGGCACTTAAGGCCCTTAAGAAGTATGATGCACATGCAACATTTTTTGTTGTGGGAAACAGGGTGGCATCAGGCAAGAAGTATATAAAGAAGGCTATTGAGCAGGGTTGTGAGATTGCAAGTCATTCATGGGATCATACAAATCTTGCAAAGCTTTCCCTGGCGCAGGTCAACAAGCATTTTGAAAAGACTGCAAAGGCAGTTAAAAAGGCGGCAGATTATGATGTGAAGCTTTTAAGACCACCTTATGGTGCAGTAAGCACAACTATGAAGAAAAAATTTGAACATCCAATGATATTATGGGATGTAGATACACTGGACTGGAAATACAGAAATACCCCTTCAATAATGAAATATATTAAGAAAGAAGTTAATGATGGTTCAATTATACTGATGCATGATATACATAAAACTTCTGTGGATTCTCTGAATACTGTACTTAAGTGGCTTAAAAAACATCATTATGAGGTTGTAACTGTATCTGAGCTTGCAGCTATTAAGGGCGTAGAGCTTGACAAGGGAGTATATTGCAATATTAAGTAATACAACACATGTAAATATGCACATAAAAATTTAGAATTAGATATCCTTCATGGTAAAAACGTGGAATTGATAATTTTTTACATTTTTTCTTTACAAATAGACAAAATAATTGTATTATAAACGTGTAATAATTTTTTAATAATTTCGCCGAATCATTGAATGTTTTACAAATGGTTGCATTATGAATGTTGTTTGAGAGATTGTTGAATTATTGTTTGATTTCGCAGATTGATCAGAGTTTGTTGCTGATTGTGAATGTATTTGTTAAGAAAGGTGAATTTTTATGGGGAAAATTGACGAAGGAGATCAGAATTTTTCGGAAGATTTAAGCAACAATGATGACTGCAGCAAAGTGAAGCTGTTTTTTAAGAAGTATTGGAGCAACGTAGCGTTTTTTACATTACTTGCTATCGGTTTGGCAGTATTATCACTTAATTCACTTGGCGGAATAGCTATTATGTGGATAGGTGTTAAGATTGCTGAATACGGCTTCTGATTTACTTGGTTTTTACAATGAATATACAAAAGATGGATAGTAGACAATCCTCTTTTCAATTTAGAATATACATATTGCAAGTATATTTTAGATTGAAAAGGGGATTGATTTTTTTGACATATAAGGAAATAGTAAGCAACAGGGAAATAGCAGCATTTTTGGAAAAAGGTAATGCAAATCTTGGAACTTTGGGTTTTACAGATCATTCTAAAGCTCATTGCTTTATGGTGGCACACCAGGCAGGTAAAATATTAGAAAAATTCGGTTATACAAAGCATGATGTGGAGCTTGCAAAAATTGCAGGCTATATGCATGACATAGGCAATGCTATCAATAGAAATCATCATGCTGAATATGGGGCTCTTCTTGCGAATGACCTTTTACGCACAAAGGATATGCCTCTTTTAGACAGAATTACAGTTGTATCTGCCATTGGAAATCATGATGAATCAACAGGTATTCCAGAGGATGGTATATCAGCAGCCCTTATTATTGCAGATAAGACTGATGTAAGAAGGAGTCGTGTTACAAAGAAGGATACCTCATCATTTGACATACATGACAGGGTTAATTATGCTGTAACCGATTCAAAATTAAAAATTGAAAAGGATAAATTAACAATTGCCCTTAACATACAGGTTGATGAAAAAATATGTTCAATGTATGATTATTTTGAAATTTTCTTTGATAGAATGGTACTTTGTCGAAAGGCGGCAGAGGCTTTAGGAACAACCTTCAAGCTTACTGCAAATGGAAGAAAGATACTTTGACAAATAAAAAATACGTAAAAAAATAATTTATAAAAAATTAATATATACCTTGATATATTGGTCCGGTTTAGATATAATTAAAGGGTATTTAGAATTTATCTCAGTCGAGAAGACTCCCACTTTGGCAAGTGGTGACTAATAACAAATATCATGCACCAAGTCTCGCATGCGTTCGACTTGAACTATATCGGGGAAGCTGGATATAATGTGGAGGGTAATATATGAAATTTAATAAGAGAATTTTATATAGGATGGCAGGCTGCCTTGTCTTTTTTATAGTGGCAGTTTTTGGAATTCTTATATTTACATTTAAAGAGAATAATGTACGTAATAATAATTACCTGGCAGATTATATAAGAGAGCTGTCGACAAGAACATCTGATCATGTCAGCGATGTTTTTGAAGACAAGATCAATGCCATAGATTCAATTGCATATCTGTATGGACATTCTATAAAAACTTCTGAGGTGGATCTTGAGCTTTTAGCTGAACTTGAGAAAATATCCGGTTTTGACCTGATACGTTTCATGGACAATGAAGGAAAAGATTATACAAGTGACGGAGTTGTGGCTGACGTAAGAGACAGGGAATATCTTAAGAGAGGACTTAAAGGTGAAAAGGGAATCTCTGAGGTAATGAAGTCAAGGGTTAATGGACAGAAGCTTATTGGCTTTTTTGCACCGGTATATTTTAATGATAGAATATGTGGTGTTATGGTTGGTTTCCTGCTGGAGAGTACAGTATCAGAGATACTTAGAACTGAACTTTTTGAATGCGATGCCCAATCAGTCATAATAAGAGATGACGGAATTATTCTTGGAAGTTTTTTTTCTAATAAAGACAACAAAGACAAAAAATCAATTAATGACATTATAAGCTTTGAAAGTGATGAAAAGAAGGATCTTGTTTTCAGAACACTTGCAAATCGTAGTGCCCTGAAGTATTCATTTGAGGATGAAAATGGTGATTCCATTGGATATTTTGTTCGCATAAGGGGAACTGACTGGATGCTTTTTCAGATGTTTCCACCAGATGTTACTGCAAGCATTAATTCAAAAACAAATACGGATGGAATTATTACTCTTGCACTTGTTGTTGGTGTAACTATTATATTTACCATTTATCTTATAATATTCTACAGGAAGGAAGCTGTAAGGGAGAACGAGGAACAAAACAGATACAGAATCAATAATCTTCTTCGAAGTGTTTCAGATGATTATATATGTCTTGGTAATATTAATACTGATACAGAAATCATAGAACAGTTCAGTCTTCGCTCTAAGAATCAAAAAGGTCGGAAAGTGGAAGGAAGAATTGAGTATAGAGAATGTATTTCCAAATATTCAGAAGCTGTGGTTGCAGAACGTGACAGAGACAGATTTATCCTGTCCACAGGACTGGATGCTGTTAAGAAGCACCTTGAGAAACATAAGTCATATTATGTTGAATATGATGTTATTGTTGATGGCAAGGAGAGAAAATATCAGGACAAATTTGTTAAGGGCAGCGGCAACCAGAAGGACAATCATATTATTGTTAGTATACGAGACATTACAGAACGTTACGAGGAGCAGATACGTCAGAAAACAAGTATGGAACTTGTAATATCTGCTGCAAGTACAGTTTATCCGTTTATTATGGAGTTCAATCTTACTGAAAATAGTGTTCATACGGTGTGTAATAAGGGAATTGTTAAGAAGGGTAGGGTTGAAAATGGTACTGTTGATGAGTTTATTCGTAATGTACGTAATACAATGCCTGATGAAACAGAATTTGCCATATTCAAAAAGAATTTTGACAGAGAAAGTCAGATAGAATCATTTGAAAATGGTGAAAGGGAGATTACTAACAGAATAAGACAGATTGGTGATGACGGTAAGATTCACTGGATGGAGATTAAGACAATTCTTCTTAAGAATGACTCTCAGAATATACACAGTATTGCCATGGTTAGATGTGTGGATGATGACATTGCAATGACTCTTGAGATGGAGAAGGCTAAGGAAGCAGCTGAAGCCGCTAATAACGCAAAATCCATGTTCTTATTCAATATGTCCCACGATATCAGAACACCAATCAATGCTATACTTGGTTTCTCAGAACTTATAACACGTCATAAGAATGAACCTGATGTAATTGTAAAATATACAAAGAATGTCAGGGAATCAGGTAATTATCTTCTTAACCTGATTAATGGAGTGCTTGAGATGTCAAGAATTGAAAGTGGTAATGTTTATCTTGAAGAAAAAGCAGGCGACATTAATGATATTATTGAAAATGAACATGCGGTGTTTGACAGCATGTGTAAAAAGAAGAATATAACTTCTGTTGCGGATATTGACCTTAAGCATCCATATGTATATATGGATAGGACTAAGGTTCAGGAAATACACCAGAATATTATGAGTAATGCCATTAAATATACAAATGAGGGTGGCAAAATAACATTTATTCTTAGAGAACTGCCTTGCAAAGATGAAGGTTATACAATTATTGAAACTAGAATGTCAGATACCGGTATTGGTATGAGTGAAGAATTTATAGAGCATGTATTTGACAGCTTTTCAAGAGAAAAGACGGTTACAGAGAATAAGATAATCGGAACCGGACTTGGAATGGGAATTGTCAAAAAGTACGTTGATCTTATGAATGGTTCAATAGAGATAGAAAGCGAGCTTGGAAAGGGAACAACAGTTATAACAAGAGTTCCGTTTAAGATTGCCAAAAAGGGAGACATTGTTAATGAAACAGGAGAGTTCATTGACAAGGAAGCATTCAAGGGAAAGAGAATACTTCTTGCAGAGGATAATGATCTTAATGCGGAGATCGCAGAAGAGATACTTAAGGATGCAGGCTTTATAGTTGAAAGAGCTGAAGACGGATCAATATGCTGCAGTATGATTGAAGATGCAGCGGCATATTATTATGATCTTGTTCTTATGGATATTCAGATGCCAAATATGGATGGTTATCAGGCAACAAAGATTATAAGAGAATTTACTGACCCTAAGAAGGCTGGGATTCCTATAGTTGCCATGACTGCCAATGCATTTGCAGAGGACAGACAGAAGGCTATTGAAGTTGGAATGGATGAACATATTGCAAAGCCGATTAATATCAAAGTGTTATTTGAAGTTTTAAACGGAATATTGTAACTGCTGTTTACAGATAATAAAATATGTTGTAGTATAAATGTCAGTTTAGTTATAAAGTGAGGAAAGAGAATGATAATACTACAGTTTTTATTGCTTGCAGTTGGATTTGTTATGCTTATAAAGGGTGCAGACTGGTTTGTTGATGGTGCTGCAGGAATTGCAGGGAAATTTGGTATTCCACAGTTAGTTATCGGACTTACCATAGTTGCTATGGGAACAAGTGCACCAGAGGCAGCAGTAAGTATTACAGCAGCACTTGATAATAGTGCAGGTATTACAATAGGTAATGTACTTGGAAGTAACATTATAAATATATTGATTATTCTTGGAATATCATCAGTAATAATATTTCTTCCGGTTCAGAAATCAACAATTGGATATGAGATTCCTTTCATGATAATTATATCTGTTGTGCTTCTTGTTATGGGAATTACAGGTAATACAGTTTCAAGACTTGAGGGAGTAATACTCTGGGTATTATTTATTATATATCTTTTATATTTGTACAAGCTTGCCCAAAAAGGTAATGAAGAGGATAACCCAGGAGAACAGAAAAGCCTTCCGGTATACATCCTTACAGCAATATTTGGAGCAGTAGTAATTGTTCTTGGTAGTAAATTTACTGTAAAAGGTGCTACAGAAATTGCAAGAATGGCTGGTATTACAGAGCGAGTTATAGGACTTACAATTGTTGCTTTTGGTACATCTCTTCCAGAACTTGTAACATCTATTATAGCCTCCAAAAAGGGGAATACAGATATTGCCATAGGTAATATTGTTGGAAGCAACATATTTAATATATTATTTGTTGTTGGAACCTCTGCACTTATAACACCTGTTCCATTTGAGAGTAAGTTTATATTTGATGCAATTTTCGCTTCATTTGCAGGAGTTGTAATGTTATTAGCTGTTCTTAAGAATAAAAAGCTTACACGTACAGGTGGTATATTAATGCTTGTATGTTATGCGGCATATTTTGTATACCTTATGAGATGAATTTAACCATGATAGATTTAACTATAGTTAATTCAAATGATAAATTAACTGGAATTTATTTGACTCTGATAAATTTAACTAAGTATAATTATAGAGGTCAGATATAATATATGATAATGAGGACAATGACATTGTTAACGAGGATGCATACAAAAGTTAACAAATGTTATTGACTACAGTAAAAGAAGATGCTATAATTGTAAACCGAGCGATATGCTAGGTTTACAATTATAGCATTTTTTATATTAGTCGAGAGAAGAATATGTCAGCTTGCACTGACCAAAATCACGCACCAGGTCTCATGTGCGTTTGATTTGAAATGAGCAGGAAGCAAAACGGATTGCTCATATCATTAACAATAATTATGTGAGGTATAATATGGATATTTTAAAATTAGCAGATGAAATTATTGAAGGAAAAAGACTTTCAAGAGAAGATGATCTTGATTTTTTTGTGACATGTAATCTCAATGATCTTTGTGCCGGAGCTGACAAAATCAGAGAGGCCTGTATTGGAGACAGAGTTGATCTTTGTTCAATTATAAATGGAATGAGTGGAAGATGCCCCGAGGATTGTAAGTACTGCGCCCAGTCAGCCCACAATCATACAGATTGTGAAGTATATGATTTCCTTCCTGAAGAAAAGATTATGGAAGCCTGTAAGACCAATGAGAAAGAAGGAGTTGACAGATTTGCTATCGTAACCGCTGGCAGAGCTCTTTCAGGAGAAGAATTTGATAAGGCAATAAAGGCCTATGAACGCATGAATAAAGAGTGTGATATTGAACTTTGTGCTTCAATGGGGTTTTTAAGTGCGGATCAGCTTCACAGACTTCATGAGGCTGGAGTAACAAGCTATCATCATAATATTGAAACCTCAAGACGTAATTTTCCAAATATATGCTCTACCCATACATACGATATGAAAATAGAAACCCTTAAGAAGGTTAAGGCAGAGGGAATGTATGTATGCTCAGGTGGAATAATTGGAATGGGAGAAAGCTGGGAGGACAGAATTGATATGGCTGTAAGTCTTGCAGAAGTGGGGGTTGATTCAATTCCTATTAATGCGCTTATGCCTATAAAGGGTACTCCCCTTGAAAATCTTGAGAGTCTTACAGAGGATGAAATACTTCGTACTATAGCAATGTTCAGATATATTAATCCTGAAGCAGACATAAGACTTGCAGCAGGCAGAGCCCTTATGAAAAATGATGGTGAGATGGCATTCAAATCAGGTGCTTCTGCAACAATTACCGGAAATATGCTTACAACAGTAGCTGCAGCAACTATACAAAGTGACAGAAAAATGTTGCAGAATATAGGAAGAACAGTAAAGTAAAGCATGTATAATAAAGCATGTATGATAAATCATGTGTAGAGAAGCAGGTAAAATAATAAAAATTGCATAAGGATTTTTGGTCACGTATATATCGGATGATGAATAATATATGTCTGATATGTACGTGTTTTTTTACCTCAGTCGAGAAGACTCCCACTTTGGCAAGTGGTTTCATATGCGTTAGACCTGAATAGGAAGATACATAGCTGATTGCCAATATCATCGATAGCAGGTCAGGTTATAAAAAGAAAAATGAACTTTATAAAGAGATACTTGAACTTCCTGCATAAAACATGGGGTGTTAAAACGACAAAATTGAACTTTCTTGAAAAACCACTTGAACTACTGCTCTTTTGGTAGTATAATTTCATTATAAAAATGAACTTTTGAAAATCATTTAGACTAAGAAAAAGAGGAAGGAGGTTCATTTTGTATGGCGAACATGTTTACCGATAGATTCAGGCAGGCAATGCTTGATAAGAATATGAAACAGGTAGACCTGATTAACATTGCAAAGGAAAGAGATGTTAAACTTGGTAAAAGTCAGATAAGTCAGTATGTTAGTGGCAAGTCAGTTCCAAGACCAAAGATGGCGGAATTTCTGGCGGAGGCGCTTGAGGTTGATGTTAAGTGGCTGATGGGGTCAGCTGACAGTATGATAACAAATGATGGTGAAATGGATAACAGTAGTGCAATAGATAAGAGCAGTTCAATTGATAATGATAATATAGCAGATAATATGGCAGGGAGCAGCATAAGGAATAACAGTAATGCCATTATTTTTTCGGAAAAAGAAAGGAACAATATCATGAGAGAATTTAAAAAATCATCAAAATTAGATAATGTATTATATGATGTAAGAGGACCTGTAGTTGAAGAAGCAAACAGAATGGAAGCAAGTGGAGTTAATGTTCTTAAGCTTAATATTGGAAATCCGGCTCCATTTGGTTTTAGAACACCTGATGAGGTTGTATATGATATGCAGAGACAGCTTACTGAATGTGAGGGATATTCAGCATCAAAGGGTCTTTTTTCTGCAAGAAAGGCTATAATGCAGTATGCACAGGTTAAGAATATACCTAATCTTTCAATAGAAGATATATATACAGGTAATGGTGTAAGTGAGCTTATTAACCTTAGTATGTCAGCTCTTCTTGATAACGGCGATGAGGTTTTGGTTCCATCACCTGATTATCCACTCTGGACTGCCTGTGTAACTCTGGCGGGAGGTAAGGCAGTACATTACATATGTGATGAGGAATCTGAATGGTATCCTGATATCGATGATATGAGAAAGAAGATTACTGATAAGACTAAGGCTATAGTAATCATTAATCCTAACAATCCAACAGGTGCCTTGTATCCAAAGGAAGTCCTTGAAAAAATAGTTGAGCTTGCAAGAGAGCACCAGCTTATGATATTCTCTGATGAGATATATGACAGACTTGTTATGGATGACGAGGAGCATGTTTCAATTGCTTCTTTGGCGCCAGATCTTTTCTGTGTTACCTTCAGCGGTCTGTCAAAGTCACATATGATAGCCGGTTACAGAATCGGATGGATGGTTTTAAGCGGCAATAAAAACATTGCCAAGGATTATATAGAAGGAATCAACATGCTTTCTAATATGCGTCTTTGCTCAAATGTTCCTGCGCAGTCAATAGTACAGACTGCACTGGGAGGATACCAGAGTGTACATGATTATGTAATTCCTGGTGGAAGAGTATATGAGCAGCGTGAATATATATACAAGGCCCTTAACGACATTCCGGGAATATCAGCAGTTAAGCCAAAAGCAGCATTTTACATATTCCCTAAAATTGATGTTAAGAAGTTCAATATTGTAAATGATGAGAAGTTTGCACTGGATCTTTTAAGAGATAAAAAATTACTGCTTATTCATGGTGGTGGATTCAACTGGAATCAGCCAGATCATTTCAGGGTAGTATATCTTCCACGTATTGAGGTGCTTAAGGATGCAATGGAGAAGTTGGGAGATTTCCTTAGTTATTATAAACAGTGAGGATAATATATGATAACATTAAATGATTATTTGTATTCGGGAGATACGATTTTAAGGATATTGTACAACTATTCCGGAGATTTAAGAAAGGAATCAAGTGTTTCCGGCAATGAGATTGACAAGCTTCATTGTGTTTTCCTGGAGCAGATAAAGGACGTGCTTGAACATAACGATTTCTTGACGGCGCAGTCCCAGAGAATTCGTGAGTTTTATTGTTTTATGACGAAGGAATATCCTTATATGGCCTTTAATTTTAAGGGGCGAATTAAGTCACTTATTCGTGCCGAGGAAAAGTTCAATGGTTATATTGTTCAGTATATTTATGACTATTATATTAAAAATAATAGTTTTCCTTCTAATAAAGAGATTAAGGATAAACTTAACTGTTTCAGGGATCTGATTGCATATAGGATCGTAATAGCCCTCCCTAAGTGCCATGTTAAAGATGGCATGAATAAGGAAGAGATTGAACTGAAATATCTTTACGAGATAGCTAATCATTTGCCAAGGTTTCTTAATGAGCGTGGCTTCCGTGCTGAAAAATCAGGGATTGAAGAAATTAGCTCATATAAAGGACTTGATGAAGAATTGAAGCCATACTACAGAGATTATGTGAGCAATCCTACAGATTTTGGTTACAGATCCCTTCATATAACGTTTTATGATGAGATGGCAGGGTGTTATGTGGAGCTTCAGCTTAGAACAAAGGATATGGATGATTATGCAGAGATTGGTCCGGCAAATCATCTTGGCTATGAAAAAAGACAGGAGCTTGTGCGTACGAAAAGAGATGCAGTACCTGTTGGAAAGAATATTGTCTTTGATGAAGCCTATGAAAGAGTGAGTCGATTGCAGAGTCTTGAACTTAAGGACCTTGATGTAAATATGTTTGCTGCAAGGGATAATTCACTTATTAATGATAGCTGTGGACTATTCAGAGGCAGACAGATTCTTCCTTTCGAGCATTTGTCAAGATTTCAAAAAGAGCTTTATGATTAAGGTGTCCAGATTTCAAAAAGAACTTTATGGTTAAGCTGTCCAAATTTCAAAAAGAAATTTTATGATTAAGCCAATAAAAATCCGGAAATAAGGGTTCCATCTGGTGGAATGCATTATTTCCGGAATTATTTTACTTAAAGGTCATTTTGTAAGAAATCAGCCAATAAGAAATAAGCTAATATGAAGTCAGCTTATTTGAATACAATTTTAAGAAAATTATAAAGTCCATTTTTCCATGCAACCATATTATGGTCTGCGCCAGGAAGAGTATAATAGTAATGGTTCACATTGTTCTCAACTAAGGCGTTGTGATATCTTTCAGGTTCCTTTTTAACCATGGAATCACTATCGCCGTTCATTATCATACAGGTTGTATTATCCATATATTCCTCAGGGAATTTGAATTCATCTTCTGTGAAATAGCCATCTTCATGGAGTCCCCAGTTTTCATATTCAAATATTCCGTATGCCGGACTGAAGGCACCAATATATGAAACCTTATCAGGCAGTGAAAATCCAAGATATAAGGCAGTACGTCCACCCATTGATAAACCGGCAATGGCAGTATGTTCTCTGTCTGTGTATACAGGATAATTTTCATTTATGTAAGGCATAAGATCATTTTTAAAATCATTAAGGAAATTAGTCCATGCATCCATATGCTCATGCGAAAGAGAATCTGATGGGTTCTTTTTGTCATTGGCTCTTGCACGACAGTTCGGCATAACAACTATCATCTGATCTGTAAGTCCCTCGTCAACAAGATTGCCTAATATGGCAGCAGGATTGCCGTCGAGCCAGTCATTCTCATCACCATTTCCACCATGGAAAAGATAAAGAACAGGATATTTTGTGTCAGATGCCTGGTCAAAATCAGGTGGAAGTATGATATTGGCATTACGGTCTGTTCCGACTGTATCTGAATGATATTTAATTTTCTCAATAGTTCCATATTCAATACCACTCTTTTTAACATCAAAACCGGATGGCGTATCAGTGTCGGTTAACACAAGAGGAGTTCTTGTTGGTGCAGCTGTTGGTGGTGCAGTTTGCACAGGTGCAGCAGTTGCCGCAGGAGTTGTGACAGGAGCATTGGTCACATTAGCATTAATAGCTGGTTCGTTAGCTGTATTGTTAGATGGAGGTGTGAGTTTATTATCAGTTATTGTATTATCCTTTAACATATTGCGTACAACCACCTTTACTGAACCAATTTTCTTAGTTTTCTTTTTATATTTTTCGCGTACGGTTATAGTTGCAGTACCTTTTTTAAGAGCTTTTACAAGACCCTTTTTTGAAACAGCTGCCACCTTCTTTTTAGAACTGGTATATGAATAGACAGCAGTTTTCTTTTTGTTTTTGATCTTTATCTTTTTTGAATTGCCAACAAACACAGACAGACTTTTTACGGCAGGTTTTGCAGTTTTTGCTGCTGCATCTGTGATGTTTGCTGTGGAAAATGAAGTGCATGTCAAAGCAGCACACAGAGTAAGAAATGAGAGCTTTTTGACATTAATATAATTGTTGTTTTTCAATTTCTGGTCCCCCTTATAATCTCTGGTTATAAATTATGTCAAAGAATATAATACAATATATTTGAAAATATGTCATCATTATAATTTTGCAAAAAATGGTTATTTATGCTAACATTGGATAAATGAAAACAAGCAGGCCGGATTCTGCTTGAATTTGTGAGAAATAGCAGGTGAAAAATATGATAAACAGAGAATATATTGATAATAATCTGAAGAAGGACATGGTCTTATATGCAGTAACGGACAGCAATCTGTCAGCAGGTAAAAAGCTTGAAAAAGAGGTTGAAAAGGCGATTCGTGGCGGCGCAACATTTATTCAGCTGCGTGAAAAGAATCTGGATGCAGAGGGCATATATGAAGAGGCTGTCAGGATTAAGGAAGTATGCAACAGATATAATGTGCCATTTGTAATAAATGATAATGTGGAAATTGCAGTAAAATCAGGTGCTGATGGAGTTCATTTGGGGCAGAATGATATGGAGGTTGACAAGGCCAGAAAAATACTTGGACCTGACAAAATAATAGGAGCTTCAGCTCATTCGGTGGTGGAAGCTGTTCAGGCAATGAATGCAGGGGCTGATTACCTTGGAGCAGGTGCTGTGTTTACAACCGGTACGAAAAAGGATGCGGGAAGTCTTCCACATGAAACATTTAAGGCAATATGCGAGGCGGTGTCGATTCCGGTTGTGGCAATTGGTGGTGTGACCTATGACAATGTGTTGCAATTAAAGGAAACAGGAATGTCAGGAGTTGCAGTAGTAAGTGCAATTTTCGGGGCAGATGATGTATGCGTGGCAACACAAAAACTTAGAAAAAGACTGGATGATATAGTAAAATAGAATGTTGCTAAAATATTCACAAAATATTGCAAGTAAAATCTCGAAAAAATTATTAAATATGTTATAATTAATTTATATTATGTTTGCAAAAGCCAAAAACATTGGTTTTCCCCTTTTTTGAAGGGATAGGATTTAGATATGTGTTTTGTCTTAGTAGCATATTTGAATCTGGTACCGGGTTCATTTTGTGAACTCATAGAGAAGGAGACTTGTGATNNGTGTGATTATGAAGAAACTGCTTATTGTTGATGACGCAGAACTTAACCGCGACATACTTAAAGAGATTTTTAAAGGACAATTTGAAATACTTGAAGCCGTTGATGGTGAGCAGGCCTTGAATATTATTGATGGCAGGGCCAATGAGATTTCGCTTATATTACTTGATCTTGTTATGCCTAAGAAGAATGGACTTGAGGTTCTTGCATACATGAAGAGGAATGGAATTATAGACCATGTACCTGTAATTATGATTACAGGAGAGTCAAGTATAGACAGTGATGTCAAGGCTTACGAATATGGTGCTTCAGATGTTATATATAAGCCATTTTCAAGAAGAATAGTTATAAGGAGATCCCTTAATATCATTGAACTTTATGAAAGCAGGAATGATATTGAGAAGCAGCTTAAGGAACGAACAAAGGAGCTTTCAGAGACTCATAAGAAGTTAGAGAAGAATAATGAGTTTCTTATTAACGCTCTTAGTTCTGTTGTTGAGTTCAGAAGTGTAGAATCTGGACAGCATATAGAGAGAGTTCAGAAATTAAGCGAGATTATGCTTAATACCTGGGCAGCACTTCATCCTGAATGTGGCTTTAGTAAGAATGATATTAAACAGATGGTTAATGCATCAGCATTACATGATATAGGAAAGATTGCAATTCCTGATGAGATTCTCCTTAAACCGGGAAGACTTACCAGTGAAGAGTATGAGATTATGAAAACCCATACTACAAGAGGTTGTGAACTGTTAGAGCGATTCAAGCAGGAAGATAGTGATTTCTACAGATATTGTTATGACATATGCAGATATCACCACGAAAGATTTTATGGAAGAGGTTATCCAGATGGCCTTGCAGGTAACGATATTCCAATATGGGCGCAGGTGGTATCAATTGCCGATGTTTATGATGCACTTGTAAGTCCCAGAGTATATAAGAAAGCATTTTCTGTTGATGAAGCCTGCAGGATGATTGAGAACGGAGAATGTGGAGTATTTTCACCAGATATTATGGAATGCTTCAATATTGCTAAGAGTGATATTATTGAGACAACTTCAGAGCTTAGTGAATGATACATATAGATATTTTGTGTGTTCACAATTCACATGAATATATTTTGTTCATTTGAATGCATTTTAATATGAGAATTTGCTTGTAAAAACTATAGAAAGATGTTATAGAAAAAGAAGAGTATTAATTTAACCTTGAAATAATTATTAAAATAAGATAAAATTAATGTATAAATTATTAAAGGGAAGACTTGAGAGGAGTGGTATTATGCGTTTAGTAACACGTTCGGATTTTGATGGTCTTGTATGTGGTGCATTACTTAAGCAGGCCGGTATTATTGATAATTGGAAGTTTGCTCATCCTAAGGATCTTCAGGATGGACTTATTCCTATAGATGAGAATGATTGTCTGGCTAATGTTCCATATGTTGAGGGATGCGGATTATGGTTTGACCATCATTCAAGTGAGCAGGAAAGACTGCAGCTTGAAGGAAAATATAAGGGTGAGAGTCGTATTACTCCATCCTGTGCAAGAATTATATATGAATACTATGGCGGAGCAGAAACATTTCCACATTACGAAGAGATGATGGAAGCCGTTGATAAGGTTGATTCAGGTAATCTGACAGCAGAAGAGATACTTCATCCATCAGGATGGGTTCTTCTTGGATTCCTTATGGATCCACGTACAGGACTTGGAAGATGGCGTCAGTTTTCTATTTCCAACTATCAGCTTATGGAAAAGCTGATTGATGCCTGCCGTAATATGACTATTGATGAGATTCTTGATATGGAAGATGTTAAGGAACGTGTTGAAGTTTATTTTGACCAGAATGCCAAGTTTATTGACATGGTTAAGGAGCATACAACTACTGAGGGTAATGTTATCATATCAGATTTAAGACACGTTGATCCTATATATTCAGGTAACAGATTCCTTGTATACAGTCTGTATCCGGAACAGAATATTTCAGCCTGGATTGTATCAGGACGTGGTGGACAGGGATGTTCAGCAGCAGTAGGTTACAGTATTCTTAACAGAACTGCAACTATGAATGTTGGAAGTCTTATGCTTAAGTATGGCGGTGGTGGACATAAGAGAGTTGGTACATGTCAGTTCTCCAATGAAAGTATGGACACAGAGCTTCCAAAGATGCTTAAGGAGTTAACAGAACTCAGCAAGTAGTATCTGCTACTCAATGAAAATATTTTTAAAAAATTAGCACTCAGCCTTGACGAGTGCTGATTTTGGTGTTATAACGTATTCAGACAAAGAAATACAAAGAAACACAACGAAAAGCCAATTGAATATCGACATTCCGCTTATTTCCTTGTTATCAATGTTTAATATTTGTGTAAACGGAGGAATGAATGATGACAACATTAAAAGTACAAAGAAGAAACATGGAGACAAAGGCAAAGGAGTTAAGAAGACAGGGCTATGTAACAGGCAATCTTTTTGGAAAAGAGATTGAGGCCTCTATACCTCTTAAGATTGAAAAAAGAGATGCAGAGAAAATTCAGAAAGAATGTCTTAAAGGAAGCCAGTTATATCTTGAACTTGATGGAAAACAGTACGATGTTCTTCTTAAGGATATTGAATATGATTCAATGAAGAACCAGATAGTTGAGCTTGATTTTATGGCATTGGTTAAGGGTGAAAAGGTTCATTCTGTTGCTGAGATTGTTTTACACAATAAGGAAAAGGTTGTTGAGGGTGCTCTTGAACAGCTATTGACAGAAATATCTTACAAAGCTCTTCCAGAAGCACTTATTGATAAAATCGATGTTGACTGTGGAAATCTAAGAGTAGGTGACACTATTAAAGTTTCAGATCTTGAGATTGCCAGTGACAAGAATATTGAGATTATGACTCATCTTGATGCACCTGTAGTAAGTGTAATTGCATCACACAATGTACTTCCTGATGCGGAGGAAGAAACAGAAGACAAGTAAATGATATTTGATTACGAATAGAGCAATAACTTGCTATATATTCTCCCGGATTTATGTTATTATAATATAGGTTCGGGAGTTTTTTTATGAGCAGAATGTGAAGCGCATTGTGCTTATCATTAAATAAGTGGAATTATAGGGAGAATATATGAAATTTGCGTATACCTTGAAAGATTACAAAAAAAATAATTTTGTGCATGATCTTATATCCGGAATAATTATTGCAGCTGTTTCAATTCCAATATCAATGGGATATGCACAGATTGCCGGCCTTCCTGTTGTATATGGATTGTACGGATCTGTATTTCCAATTATTTTATTTGCACTGTTATCTACATCAAGACAGTTCATTTTTGGTGTTGATGCTGCACCGGCAGCTATGGTTGGGGCATCAGTTATGTCTCTTGGAATTATGCCTGAGTCAGACGCGGCACTTAAGGTGGTACCGCTTATTACATTATTTACTGCCCTATGGCTCTTATTGTTTGGCGTGCTCAGGGTTGGTCGGCTTGTAAGTTATATATCAAGTCCGGTTATGGGAGGATTCATATCAGGTATATGCACAACAATTATCATGATGCAGGTTCCCAAGTTATATGGTGGTTCGGCAGGGACTGGTGAACTGCATGAATTGTTAAATCATATTACTACTACAACTGGCGATATTAATGTATTATCACTTAAAATAGGAATTATTACATTAATGATTCTTTTGATATCAAAAAAGCTTTTTTCAAAGCTTCCAATGGCTGTAATCGTTATGTTTGCAGGAGCATTTGTTTCTTTCCTGCAACCTGATTTGTTAAAGGGTGTAAAAATGCTGCCGGCAGTGGATAGGGGACTTCCTTCAATTGTATTACCGGTATCTGACCATATTTCTATTGAGAAGGTTATTATGATAAGTTTTTCGGTTGCAATGGTTATTATGGCTGAAACTCTGCTTGCGGAAAATAATTTTGCAAGGAAGAATAATTACACAATAAATGCCAACCAGGAGCTCATTGCCTTTGGAATGGCTAATATGGCAGCAGCCTTTACAGGATGTTGCCCGGTAAATGGTTCTGTATCAAGAACTGCCATGAATGAACAGTATGGTGGAAGAACCCAGGCAACGGGACTTGTCGCGGGAGTAATAATGGCAGGAATACTGCTTCTTGGAACAGGATTTATACAGTATTTGCCAGTGCCTGTACTGACTGCAATTGTAATATCAGCTTTAATTGGCGCTACGGAATTCGAACTTTTACCACGTCTTTGGAAGGCCAATAAAAAGGAATTCTTTATTTTCTGGGGTGCATTTTTTGGTGTGCTCATTTTTGGTACAATTAACGGGGTTCTGATTGGTGTTGTGCTTTCATTTGTTGAGATGATTATTCGTGCCTCAAAGCCACCAAGATGTTTTCTTGGAATTCAGCCGGGGCATACACATTTTCGAAGCTTTGATGAATTTCGTAATGTGTATCCAATAAAAAATGTTGTTGTATATCGATTTAGCAGTAATCTGTTTTTTGCCAATATCGATGTTTTTCAAAATGATATTCTTGACAGCATAAGGGATGACACTAAGGCGGTCATAGTGGATGCAAGTGGAATAGGTGACATAGACGTTACTGCAGCTGAATGCATTGGGATGCTTTATAAGCAGCTAAAGAATAGAAATATAAGATTTTACATGACTGAGCATATAGCAGGCCTGAATGAACAGATGAGACGTCAGGGATTGGAATTTATGCTTGCTGAGGGTGCTGTAAGGCGCACTGTCAACGTGGCACTTAAGGATATGGGGATAAGGAAACCATATCCTCTTGAGGGAGTCGAGAATTATGAAGTTAGTCCCAGCAGAAAAAGAGCTGAAAATTCTGTACAGGAATATATATGGGGCTTTGGTGGTGATGCTGAGTATGAAATTGAAAAACAGATAATGCGTCAGATTACCAATCTATCAAAAAATGGAGATCTTGATTCTATTAGTCAGATGGGTAATTGGGGCTATATGGATTCCATTGATGAAGATGAATGGCTTGAACATCTTGAAGAGCATTTAAAAGAGCTGGTCCGTGTTTCGGGACATGACGAAGAAACCCTGGCAAAAACCCTTGAACACAGACGTGAACTTTTGCTAGAGAAGATCACTCATGAAAATGAGGAGCTTGCGAAAAAGTTTTATGTTAGAAGAGAAAAACTTGATGCTCATTTGAAAAATGAACATCCTGAAGTGTATGAAAAAGTTATTAAATACAGGATGAAACATAATAATATTTAGATGATGTAATATAAAATATATTTAGATATTGTAACGTGTAATATATTTAGATATTGTAATATGTAATAATAGTTGTGAATTTTTCGACCATAGAAGATATGGGACTGGAGATGCGTATCATCGTTGCAATGGGTATAATTGTTAATGTTATTATGATTGCAGTTAGTGCAGTTGCACCGGCTTATGTTGGAATGTGCCACGGAGATGAAGAAATGGCCGGCTGTGTAAACAGCCTGTCAATATTATGTAGTCTTGTTACAATTACAGGCCTGCTTGCATTTATGGGGCTTTATTGAGAGCAGCCTGACAAATGAATTGATTATGAGGTGAGTGATAATAATGATATCTGATAAAAGCAGGGATGTTTTTGATGAGCTTATGAAAAGGAAACTCCCTGAAACATTGTGCCATGAAATTGCTTATAAATATATGAATACTGATTACACTGCGACAAGAATGCTTGGATATCTTTATAGACATTCAGAGCTGACTCAGGAAATGATTGTTGATGAAATGATTGCCATACTTGAGGATAGGGATTATTTTAGAAAAAAACATGAGGCTGAAGAGGCTAATGCATATATATCAAGACTATATAATACAGGTCTTGATGATTATTATATACAATCAATCGTTGAGGATGATTATGGGTGTGAAGAACGTGATGATAATGCCCCTGTTATGGGCTTGTGTCTGGTGGTGAATTCATTTGACGAAACGGACAAAAAGTGGGTCAGAATACCGGAGGCCGTTCTTTTGGCTGAAAAAATAGATGAAGGCAGTCATGTTACAAGAGAATTTTTGGACAGATTTGACCAATGATCTTGTGAATAGCTGTGGTATTAAAAGGGTGAACAGTGCTTGAAATAATTAGGGAGGAGAACATAAATATGAAACATATAATGTTAGATGAACAATGGGAGTTTAGAAGAGGATTAGGTGATTCACTGGGGGCCTTGGAAGCAAATCCATGCACAATGGTGAATCTGCCCCACGATGGTATGATAAGTCTTCCTGTAAAACCTGATGCCCCTGCGGCTTCAGATTCAGGTTATTTTCCGGGAGATGTGTGCAATTATACCAAATATGTTTTTATACCGGATGAGTGGAGCAATGAATGTATCGGACTTAAATTTGATGGTGTGATGATGCACGCAGCAGTTGAGATAAATGGCTGCAGGCTTGCAATGCATCATTACGGATATTCACCATTTTATGTGGATATAACGGATTACGTATCATTTGGCGAGGAAAATCGTATAACCATTAATATTAATACAGGAGTTCAGCCTAGTTCAAGATGGTATACCGGTTCGGGTCTTTACAGGGGAGTTATACTTTGTCACGGACCTAAGGTACATATTGCAGCAGACGGCATTAATGTATATACAAAGGAAGTGTCTGACAATATGGCATTTCTTGAGGCAGAAATTGATATATGCAATGATTCAAAGGATAACAGGCTTGTAGATGTTTCGGTCTGCCTTGTAAAAGAGGAGAAGGAAGCTTCAGATGAGCAGAATAAGGATAGGGGAGATGACTGCAAAATAGCAGCCAAGGTACACCGCCTTATTCATGTTGGCAAGGAAAAAGGAGAAACAGCCAGATTATCTATAATTCTTGATGATCCTTTATTTTGGAGTGCTGAAGAACCAAACCTTTATAAGGTGAAGGTGACAGCTGTGGATACGGGAATATTCAGGACTCATTTTGTGGAAAATGAGACGAAAACAGTTGATGAGTGCAGTTCATTATTTGGAATTCGAACTATAACAGCTGATGCAGTCAGAGGTCTTCGCATTAATGGTAAAACGGTCAAGCTTAAGGGTGGTTGCGTACACCATGATAATGGTTTGTTGGGTGCAGTTTCTCTTTACGAGAGTGAAGCCCGAAAGGTAATGAGATTAAAACAGTCTGGATTTAATGCCATAAGAACAGCACATAATCCACCTTCTGCAGCTTTGGTAGAGGCTTGTGACAGACTTGGTATGTATATTTTTGATGAAGCCTTTGATGCATGGGGAATAGCAAAGAGAACAGGAGATTTCAGCCAGTATTTCGACAGTTTTCATGAAAATGAGCTGGAGGCTTTTGTCAGAAGAGACCGTATTCATCCATCCGTTATTATGTGGTCAATTGGTAATGAGATACCGGAACGTGGCGGACTGAATAATGGATACGCGCTTGCAACTAAGCTTGTGAATATTATAAAAAAACTGGATGCAACAAGACCGGTAAGTAACGGAATATGTTCATTATGGGCTGGCCTTGATGATTACGAGGCAAAGGGACAGAATCAGAGCCAGAATGCAAAGGATAAGGATCCTGATATTTGGGAAAAACATACAGAGCCTTTCACAAATGGTTTAGATGTTGTAGGTTACAATTACATGGAGGAACTGTATGAAAGAGACCATGAGCTCTTTCCGGAAAGAGTCATTCTTGGTTCAGAAAATTTCCCTAAAGAAATAGGCTACAGATGGCCGGTTGTTGAAGCTTTACCATATGTAATAGGAGATTTTACCTGGACAGCCTGGGATTACATAGGTGAAGCAGGTATTGGCAAGGCAGCTTATGTCGATGCTTGCGATCCTTTAGTTGAAAGAGGTCCATGGGCGCTTATGCCTGGAGAAGCATCTCCATTTCCATGGCGTCTGGCAAATGATGCGGATTATGATATAACAGGAAGGCTGCTTCCACAGGGAGCTTATAGAAGAGTTGTATGGGGAAGTAAAGACACATGGCTCTTTTCAATGCATCCTGACAATTATAAGAAAACTGAGATTATCAGTATGTGGGGATTCCCTGCAGTACTTAAAAACTGGAATTATGAGGGATATGAAGGAAAACACGTGGAGCTTGTAGTATTTTCTGCTGCAGATGAAGTAGAGATTATTCTAAATGGTCAATCACAGGGTAAAAAGCCTGTTGAAAAGACTGGCAGCATGCCACGTAGTGTGAAATTTGACCTTATATACGAGCCTGGTGTAGTTGAGGCCATAAGCTATGTAAATGGCCAAAGACAAAGCAGCGATAAGCTTGTTACCTCAGGAAAACCAGCTAAGCTGCTTGTGACTCCTGAAAAACATGCAATTAAGGCAGATGGACATGATCTTGTATACGTTAATATTGATATTGCTGATGAAATGAACAGAATTGTAACAGATGCCTCTGTAAAACTTAATGTATCCTTATCAGGAGAAGGATTTATTGCCGGATTTGGTACAGGCAATCCTGTTACAGATGAGGATTATACTGAAAATGAGACGATAAGCTTTAGGGGACATGCATCAGCCATAATAAGAAGCAGTTATAAAGCTGGAAAAGCTGTGTTAACTGTAACTGCACCTGATATGGAAAAGGTGCAGCTACAAATTGAAATTATTGGTTGATTTTACCTAAAAGCTATTAGTTGATTTTAGCCAGGTACTGTTGGATGGATACTGTTAGTCGATTATTAGCAGATTATTAGCAGATTGTTAGCTGATTTTAAGCTGACTGCCGGCTGATTTATAACTATATATTTTGTCTATAAAAAGTTTGTGTATTCTGTTATCAGATGAAAGCTCTGGATGAAATGACAGACCTATCTGGTTTTTATATGATACACCTACTATATTGTTATCCACAGTACTTAATATTTTTACATCATCTGACAGTGAGGTAATATAGGGAGCCCTTATAAATATAAAAGGAAAGTCCTTTATTGTTCCAACATTTGAATATGATTCGAAGCTGCCAAGCTGACGTCCGTATGCATTTCTTTTTACTGTTACAGGAAGTGTTCCAAGGTGTGATGTAGTATCATTTTCTATTTCTTTTGCAAGAAGAATAAGTCCTGCGCAGGTGGCAAGTACGGGAAGTCCATGATTTATCATGGCTTTCAGGGGTTCAAACATATTAAGCTTTCTTAAAAGCTTGCCCTGAACCGTACTTTCACCGCCAGGAAGTATAATGCCGTCAATGCCAGTCAGATCATTTGCCTGACGAATTTCAATGCATTCTTCACCCAGACCCTCAATCATTTTTTTATGCTCTATAAATGCGCCCTGAACAGCAAGTACACCTATTTTCATATTATTTTCCTCGTTCTTCCATTATTAATTTAATTTCACCTGGGTTTATTCCTACCATTGCTTCACCAAGATCCTCGGAAAGTTTTGCAATGAGCTTTGCATCTTTATAATTGGTTACGGCCTGAACAATACTTGATGCACGTTTGGCTGGATTGCCGGATTTGAAAATGCCGGAACCAACAAATACACCTTCAGCACCTAATTGCATCATGAGAGCAGCATCTGCAGGTGTGGCAACTCCGCCGGCAGCAAAGTTAACAACCGGAAGCTTTCCATTATCGTGTACGAACTGTATAAGATCATATGGAACCTGAAGATTTTTGGCTTCTTCGTATAATTCATCTGTAGACATTGAAGTGATTTTTCTGATCTGAGAATTCATTTTGCGCATGTGTCTGACAGCCTGAACTATATCGCCTGTACCAGGTTCGCCTTTTGTACGTATCATAGCTGCACCTTCATTTATTCGTCTGAGAGCTTCGCCAAGATCTCTGGCTCCGCACACGAATGGCACCTTGAAATTCGTCTTATCAATATGGTAAATATCATCGGCAGGAGATAAAACTTCTGATTCATCTATATAATCTATTTCAATGGCTTCTAATACCTGGGCTTCAACAAAATGACCTATACGGCATTTTGCCATAACAGGAATACTTACGGCTTCCTGAATTCCTTTTATCATTTTAGGGTCACTCATTCTTGAAACACCACCTGCGGCACGAATGTCAGCAGGAATTCTCTCTAATGCCATAACTGCACAGGCCCCGGCCTCTTCAGCAATTTTTGCCTGTTCTGGAGTCGTTACATCCATGATTACGCCGCCCTTTAACATCTGTGCAAGTCCTTTGTTTAAATTGTATCTTGTCTGATCCATAAAAATTATCCTCCGGTATTGTTTTTTTATGATGTTCATCCTATAATAAAACTGGTGATAAAGAAATATTCAAAATAGAAATATTTATTATTCCAGATAAGGAGAAAACATATGCTTACATATAATTTTGAAGACCGGGACTGTCCTATATATGAATACGTTTACAAATGCGTTAAAAATGATATTTTGTCGGGAAGATTAAAGCCTGGTGAAAAACTTCCTTCCAAGCGAAGCTTTGCCAACAATAATGGAATTAGTACCATTACTATTCAAAATGCATATGACCAGTTAATAAGCGAAGGATATGTTTATACCCTGCCTAAAAAGGGATATTATGTGTCAAACATTGAAGGAATGGCTAATCCGGCACAGACCCCTTTAGATGTTGACTATGATATTGAAATACCACAAAAAAAGCAGTACAAGATTGATTTTTCGGGAAATGAATTCTCTGCTGAAAATTTTCCTTTCTCTGTCTGGACAAAAATTTCAAGAGAGGTTATGACTGAAAAAAAAGAAGAATTAATGAATGTTGCGCCTGTATGTGGGGTAAATGAGCTTAGAGAAGCAATAGCCCGCCATCTCAGATCATTTCGTGGCATGATGGTTGATCCGAATCAGATAATAATAGGTGCAGGAACAGAATATTTGTATGGTCTTATTACTGAACTCCTTGGAAATGATAAGATATACACAATAGAAAATCCAGGCTACAAAAAGCTGGCAATGATATACAGACAGCGTGAGATTACATGTAAATACGCAGCTATGGATGAACAGGGGGTAACTGGGGCTTCTCTTGAAAATGTGAAAACTGATGTGGCTCACATATGTCCAAACCATCATTTTCCAACCGGTATTACCATGCCTGCCAGCAGAAGATATGAGATATTATCCTGGGCCAATGCAAGGGAAGGCCGTTACGTTATTGAAGATGATTATGACAGTGAATTCAGGACAGAAGGAAAACCCATTCCAACTCTATTTTCCATAGATGGATGTGAAAAGGTAATCTATATGAATACCTTTTCAAAATCCTTGTCCCCAACAATTCGAATCAGTTACATGGTTCTGCCGGTAAAGCTTGTAAGAAGGTTTTATCAGAACATGTCATTTTATTCATGTACTGTGTCGAATTTTGAGCAATATACCCTTGCCGAATTTATAATGCGCGGTTATTTTGAAAAGCACATAAATCGCATGCGTCTTTACTATATCAGGAAAAGAAAGAGAATTATAGAAACAATAAAGCAAAGCATCCTGTCTGATAAATGTGAGATTATTGAAAATGATTCCGGCCTGCATTTCCTGGTAAAACTAAAGACAGATTTTCCAGATTCGAAAATAGAAAATGAACTTGAAAAAAGAAAGATAAGAATAAGAGCCTTATCTGACTATTATTTTGAAAAAAATGAAGAGAGAGAGCATTTTTTTATCATAAATTATTCGAATATTGAGGCAGAAGAAATAGGACCGTTTCTTGAAACGATTGAGAAAGTTTTGAGTGAGAATTAATATACAAGTTGTTAAAAAAACCTGATATTTTGACAAAAACATAAAATTATGATAATCTGACGACAGAATGAAAGGGGTATTAATAGTTACTTAATGGGTTAGGCCGAAAATGTCAAAAAGCGAGTGTAATGCGTATGAAACTACTAGACCTTGATGACGTAAAAAGCAATGAAAATATTGAAATCATTCAACATAATAATATAGAATCTTCCAAAGCAGATATGAGTGTGGAAGAGATACAGGCGAGGTTGCAGAAGGATCAAAAAAAGATTAAAGGCAGTGTCGTCTTTTTGTGTTCTGCTTTGATAGCAGTGATTGTTATTGGAGTGGCATGGTTTGCATATAACAATAGGATATTTGGAAGCAGTAGTTCTGTCAGTGCTAAGAATGAGCTAGTTGAGATTGGTTCCAAAGGAAGCAAGGGTGTTCATGATGATCTGCTGCAGAGTATTATGAAAAATATTACATATAATCTGCCTGCCAGTAAAAAACATGACACATCAGATGGGCCATCAATCAACTGGCTTTTAAATCAGGACAACAACATGAAAAACTATGATGCCAGTTCAGATGGACAGACAGAATCAGATGATCAGTCTGGCCAGAATGGACAAACTGCTAATGGAATTGATGTAGCAAAACGTCAGGAATTCGCCCTGGAACCAGGTACCAGGGGGCGTCTTGATTATTATATAAAGCCAAGTAATACAGGAGATTTGTCTCTTGATTTTGAATTAGATATTGATGCATATAAGGTAACAGATGCAGGGGATTCATCTGATGATGAGCAACAATATCAGCAGGTTGATGCTTCCAGTGATGAAGTCAAAATGTTAAATGGACATATTTTGTATTTTTTACATGCCAAAGCTGATGATGCCGACGCATCTGGTACTGATGCAACTGGTAATGATGACTCTGGTGCTAATGCAACTGGTAATGATGACTCTGGTACCAATGCATCAAAGGCTGAACAATTTTACTGGATTAAGGATGGCAGATTTCATATTGATATAAAAAATGCCGAAAAAGGTAAAGAATATGAATATTCAATATACTGGGTCTGGCCTTTGAACCTTGCAACGATTCTTTTGAATGATGGAGATCCATTGTTGAACGGACAGACAATTGAGTTTGGTGACATGGACGATAATACCAGAGCTAATGTTATATCTGATATGCAAGAAAATCCTGAGAGTTATTTTTACAGCTACTTAACCAATACCCCACTCACGGGTGAAGCTGACGAAGTTAAGTTAATCAAGGATATTCATGATAATAGTGGAAAAGGTGATAATACCTACGATAAGCAGAAGTATGTTGATTTGTCTTCATATTATAATCAGGCAGATATGAAGATTGGCGATGGGATATCTTTTATTACTGCAACCCTAAGATGTCTGGGTGAAACAGAGGGTGAAGCGAATGGAAATGAAGCAAATAATTAATGAAAAACCAAAAAAACAAAGAATATATTTAATGTTATCTGGTGCAGTATTATTGGCATCCTTCATATTGCTGGTGGTTACTTACGCATGGTTTATTAAGGAAAGAGAAATGAGTACTGCAGCCTGGGTTAAAACCCCAATTATACTGGATATAGGTGCAGGAAATCGTCATGCCATAAAGTATCTGGATATGGGAAACATTGATGTAAGTTCAGGAAATTGTAAGGACTATGTAATCTGTGTGTATGGAAAGCCTGTGGATAACTATTCATTACAGCTTGCCTATACCACGAATATTGCATTTCATTATGATGTGTATCGTGCCGAAAAAGTTGCTAATGAAACTGACACAGCTGATACAATAACAGCAAAGCTTGAAGGTGAAGTTGAAAAATACCGGATCACTGATTTGAGTAAGCCGGTAATCAGCGGTTTATCCATGAAAGAAGTTAAAGATAAAAATCTTTCACCAGCACAATTTCAGAGTCATAAGTTGAGTTATGGAAAAGGTAGTGCTAATCCTGTAGCTAAGGAAAAGGTACAGGGATTTAATGAGCCATTTTACTTTTTGGCTCAACAGGATGGTATAAGTGTAATGCGTCCAGTTAATATTAACCCACAAGAGGGAAGCTTTTTGGATTATTATGTTATTCGTGTGAGCTGGAATGCAGAAGACGTAAAGAATGATAAGGAAACAGATATCGTTTGTATATCAGCAAGTCGATAATAACATATTATAATAACAAGGGAAGGGGGATGCAGAAAATGCAAAAGAATAAACGTAATATTATCATCATAATAAACTGCATCCTTTCTTTGGGACTGTTAGTAATATCAGGAACTCTGGCAGCATATACCAGTACAAGTAGTGTCAAAAGAACAGTCTCAACAGTAGGTTCCGCACAGTTGTTTTCTTCAAATGTTTTAACACCATATAGTAAAGAGGATGATATCCTTGGTAAAGCAATGCCATTTTCAAGTGGTAATGAAACTAATTCCTTTTATCTTTCCATCTGTAATTACAGGCAGGGAGATAAGACGAAATGGGCTGCGACAGATATTAGCTATACATTGAAAATTTCTTTGGTTGATACCGAAGGTAATAATGTGACAGATGAAACTATCCTTTCAAAGTATAGTTGTGATTATAATAACAACAGCAAAACCTTCAAGGATCTGGAGACTACCACTATAAATGATACCTTGTCAAAGGAAAGTGCTTCCGAAAATCTCTACAAGATTACGGTGCCAACTAAATATATGAAAAGCTATCGAATTAAGATTACTGCAGAGTCAGAAGGTTATCAGCCACTTGGCAGATATATTTCTGCTGCAGAAGAAGTTACTTCTTCACAGTGGAAGCTTTCTTTTCTGAATGATGAGAAGGCACAGGCAGCTTTTGATCTTGGTTGTATCAACACGAAATTAACTGGTTCAGAGCATGCAACCCTTAAGTTAAGCTGGAATCCAAAGCATGTTGATATCGATCCATGGTTTTTAAATGATAATAAACTGACGGTTGTGAAAGAAAAAAATGAAAATAACGAAACTATAAGTAAATATATATCATTTGAGGCAGGGGAAGAGAATTCTCCTAATCAGTATAATATTATATTTTATCGCACGAATTCTGTTAGAAGTGATGATAAAACACCTGAAACATGGACTGATATAGAAGGTTATATCACCTTAACAAGCACGCCTATTAGTAAATGATTAGTGACGAGGAGACATACATATGAGAAGACTTCACATACGAGTAATAGCATCTTTGCTTGCATTTAGTCTGATTATTATAAATGCCGATTTTTCAGTAATGGCTGATGATACATATATGGACAGTACATCGCAGCAGGAGGCTTCTGAAGAAACAAAAAAATATGATCAGAATGATAAAAATACTCATAATGAGGAGAATAATAGAACTGCTAATGTGGGTACGATGCCAACAATAAATGCAGATGGAAGTGTTACTCTGCAATCGACTGGTGATTTTGTGGCATTATCTTCAAATTGGGATAAGTATGCAGATAGTATTAATGAGATTATTATTGCACCACATGATAATACACCTTTGAGTCTGTCTGACACTGGCTTTATGGGTTTTGGAACAGAAGATAAACCATATGCAGGAAAGATAGGCTTTGCAGGTACCTTTACTGATTATATTACATTGGATAAGTCACTGTTCAATTATTTGTCTCAGGATGCGGATGTTGGCAAATTGAATTTGAAGGCTTCTAACAATACTAAAGCTCCAATTTTGGCAGATAATTTTGTTAAGGGAGATAGTGCAGAAAGTTCAGAAAGCCATAGTATATCCTTAAAGCTGGCTCTTGCTACCAACAAGGCAGAGACAGAAGATGGAGAAAAAGAGTTCAGTAAATTTGGTGGAATTATCGGTACTATGAGACCAGAGACAGCCCTTTCTCTATCTGTAGAATGCGAATTAAAAGATGGTAAACAGGCTGTAAAATATGCAGTCGAAGGCTCTGGAAATCGTGGTTTCTTCTGTAATACTATGGGTGATAATTCTTCCTTAAGTGTAGAACAGGTCACAGTAAATAATAATTATAATGTAACATCTTCTGACGCTGACGCAGGTGCCTTTGTTGGTCACATGAATACAGGTGCCAGCCTGACTGTAAATTGCGATTTCACTTATATGGGAGTGGTTACTGGAAAAAACAATGCCGGAGGTCTGGTCGGCTGTGCAGATAATAATTCTAATATTTTTTTGAATAAGTCTTATTCTGTGGGAGATGGTACAGGTGATGCAGGTGGTACAGCTGCTACTATAAATTCTACAAATGGCAATGCAGGTGGACTTATTGGTAAGGCAACAGATGTGTCATTTACTTTTGGAGAAAATATTTCTACAGTAATTAATGCAACAATCGCTGCAAAGGATGGAACATCTGGTGGAGCGGCAGGTGGACTTATTGGTTCTTGCATTTACAATGCTAATACTACAGGGAATACAGGTAGTACGGGCGTTGCAAAAAACGTGAACCTGAATCTTGATAAATTCATAATCAAAAAAGCGGACATCACTTCAGGACAGTGTTCAGGTGGTGCTTTTGGTGTGCTCGAAAACAAATCAGAAGAGGGTAAGATTACGCTGACAGGTGCTTATAATGGCAGTGATAATAGTGGTGCAATCAATGACATAGAATCCAGTGGGAAGAATTCCACACATTATGGAGGATTGATAGGAAAATATCAGGCAGATAGCTTGAAGGCCTCTTTGATTATCGAAGGACTGAAAGTTTTTTCAATACATAGCACAGAGAAAACATCTTATGGTGGTGTAATAGCATGTGTAGATAGGAACTGCTATGTACAAGTTAAGAATCTGGATATAGTTGTGCAGCAGGATTCAAATAATGGCAGTTATTTTGGTGGTGTAATTGCATATGGTACCGGTTCATCACTGTTTGATATTGGTACGGTAGCGGTTAAGGATAATAAAAATTCACCTAAAGCAGCTGGTACGGCTTATGGTGGTATTATAGGTAATCTTGGCGATGGAGTTTTGCGTTTGTCTGGCAGGACTGATTTATCTGGGCTTAAGTACTCCAAACAATTTCCAGAATATGGACAGATTGTTGGAACTCGAGGAGCCGGACTCATATATGCCCTTGGAAATGGTTTGGATTATAATGAAACATCTAATACAGGATGGAACCTGGTACGAAATGATGGTGCTTCCTATATTAGTGATGTAGGTAACTGGGGTGAAGTTGTCAGATTGGATGGAGATAAGCTGTCCGAAACTAAAAATGCCGGTGAAGATTCATCACCAAATTTGTTGTATTTCAATCAGACAGAACATACAGTAACAGTGCAGGGCTTTGCAAATAATCATAAGGATATTAATAATGTATGTAATTTTGCAGCTATTGCTCTGACATATCAGTGTTATAAGAATCCATCAGGCAACGAGAGTACAAATAGTGGTGCTCTGATTTTGTCAGATACAACATGTCCTGCTACCTGGGATATTAAGCTGAATGCAGACATTGATTTGACAGGTACAGGTATTCTGGGACTGACAAGGGATAATGGGGAGAGCCAGGTCTTTACCGGAAGCATTGATGGTGGTAACGGTACAGGTGGAACAGCCAATCACAGTATTACTTTGGACATCGGTGGAAAATATGGCGTATTCTCTAATGGTACAGCTTGTTCCAGTGATGCCGGTAAAAACGGCTGTGGACAGATTTATAACCATAAGTACCTGGGTCTTCTTGCCAAGGCAGGAAATAGTAGTATTTCTAATCTTACTGTTGGTGGTTTCGTCGATTACGGAATGGGTGATACAGATAATGCAAAAGATGACTCTAAAAAATATTATGCTGGAGGTTTAGTTGCCAATCTGACTAAGGATACAGGGGATAATCAAGCTGAAAAAGCATCTACTTTTACGAATGTTGTTTCAGATGTTGATGTTACACTTAATGGAAATAATAATCACATAAATAAGTCCGGTGGTTTTGTTGGTCTTGTTTCTTCAGGAGTAACTTTAAACTTTACTGGTTGTAAGTGGAGTGGAAGTTTCACTGATAATACCAAACAGGGAGATATCTATATAGGTGGATATGTGGGATGTATCAGTGACGCAAATCCGAATGAACCAGGAAGTATCATTTTTAAAAATTGTTTTATTGGAAATGGAGATGGGGATGAAGCGGCCATTTCTGTTAACAGCAAAACAATAACTAAAGTTGGAGGAATTCTTGCAGCTACGGATAACACTGGTAAAGCTAATAATGTCAATGAGGCAGAGATTTCCATTCAGGCAGAGAATTTTACTGTAGATGGTCTGAATATTACCAGTTCGGCAACGAATCAAACCGGAGGCCTTTTTGGATATGATTGGTACAATGTGGATTTTACGGCAGATGGAATAAATATTAAAAATGCAAATTTAGATGCAGCCAAAGCTTCTTTTGGTGGTCTTGTATATGAAGCAAGCGGACACTGGCTGATAAAAGGGAAAGGCATTAAGCTTGGTGAGGAAAGTGATTCCAATTCCAGTGAATCTCCTGCTGTATCTTTCAAAGGAAAAACAGATAACAATGCCCCTAGTGCCTTACTTGTCTGCCGTGGAGACAGTTACAGGGGTGTTGGAAAATATGCCCTTTATATGGAGATTCAGAATCCGGGTGCCTATAAGATTGGCTCTAATGTTTCTGTTAATTTGGGTAGTGGTAACAACGAGGTATACTTTGATGAACTGCTTGGTATATCCCAGGGAACGAATGGAAACGGTGTTGTATCTATTGCCACAACTGATGCAAGTACTGACACTGTAACCGGTACAGTTAACACAGAGAAAAAGTTGAATCAAACCCAGTGTAATACATATCAGAAACAGTTGGGAGATGATTATAAGAATCCTAACACAAGATATTATTATAACGTGCCTGCTTCTGATGATGGATCTGTAAAGGCGGAGGGAAATATTGAGTCTGGCGAAGAACTTTTGATGTGGAGCATCGGACAGTATTGTGCCGGAAATCTGCGTTCTTACTTTTCAAAAATAGGAAAAGATGCATCTGTAAAAGTAATAGGAACTATTGACTTGACTGGCCTGTCCTATTATCCGGTAGATTATTCAGGGACAATTACGTTGGATGGGGCTGATATTACATTTGATTATAAGCAGATTAATACCCGGGAAACAGGTAACAAACCATTAAATGATGAAAAACGCCAGCATTACAGAATGCAGACAGGACTCTTGCTTAATCTGATTAGGACAAGCACTACAAATGGAACATTAAAAGTGGAAAATAGCACTAATAGCACTAGCCTGAGTGGTAGTGTGGGTCAGATTGAGGGTGAAGGCAGCGGTGCCCTTATAGCAGGAAATATGTGTGGTGAAGTTAAGGACAACAAGGTGTACCAGGCTAGTGTAACAATTGATGGATTGATCCTGGATGGTATTGTTGTGGACGGTATAAATAAAGATAATGCAGAAAACGCGTATACTCCTTTACTGATAAACAAGGCAGGTAGTCAGTCTAACCTTAACATACGTAATGTTAGTACATCTGAAAAATATAGTGAAAGTCAGCCTGCTGCTACAAGCTTGATGGGAGATATTGGTAATGCAGAAGCTAAGAATATGACAGTAGTATTTCAGAATATGAAGCTGGATGCCCGTACAGATTCAGGGAATAATGGAAGTAAGTTGTACAATACAACCAGATCTATTTTTACAAAGGCTACATTTATGAACTCTTTCATGTATGATCCTAATGATAATGCATCCTCTGGATCGTATACCTTCAAGGAGACAGACACTGTTAAACAGAATGAAGATAAAAGTGGATACACTGGTAATGTGACTTATGGTGTGGAAATTTCCAATACGGATAGTGGAAGAAATGCCGGATTACAGTATTACTATCTGGAAAGCAATAATTTAGTAGAAGACATTATTTGGGGAACCTCTGCTACTGGGTCAGGAGACAACAGTTTTGCAGGTGGTAAATATCTGCGTTATGTTTATATGGCAGAGGGTTCGGGTGCTACAAATAGTTATCATGAAATCGATATCAACCTGCAGTTTGCTCCATTAAAAGAAGGTTGTGGTACTTATGATGATCCATATGTAATCCGTTCAGGAAAACAGTTTGAAACAGTTGCTGACTTTATTGCAAAAGGTGAAAGTAATGGATGGGAAGTTAATCTGCCTTATTCGGTTGTGAAAACACCTGGATCACTGTCGAGTCATGGGGAAGATGGACGACATTATACCTATAAATCAGGAAGTGAAAAATGGACTACTAAGGATGCTGATAATAAGGACTTGACTGTAACAAAATCTATTCGTGATTATATGCGAAATGCATATTATCGCATTGCAGATGATATATATTTTTCAGAGTCATTCCGTGGAATTGGTGGTCCTTATCCAGATAGTGATACGTTTAGCGGAGTCATTTATGGAAAAAAAGATGACGGAAATATCCCTAGAGTTTATGTAACGGCACAGAATTCCACCAAGCAGTTTGGCGGACTTATAACCTTTAGTCAGGGTAGTGTTGTAAAGGATCTTATCCTGGATTTTGGTGGGAAAAAATCTACTCCTGAAAACCCTGAAGAAGCAAAAGCTCTTAGTATTACAATAGAATCCCAGGGTCCTAGTCAGGAACGTGAAAATCAGTCCTTCTTTGGTGGCGTTATCGGCTATGTCGTTGGTGGTGATAACATTATTGATAATGTAGATATTGAAAACCTGGAAAATCCTGGCGCAAGCCAGAAGATTATTAGCGATGGTAATCTGACAGATATAGGAGGATATGTTGGCCTGATTGGAGGAAATCTTCAGTCTGGTGGAGGAGTGGTATTCAGAAATATTACGAAGCCTGGAATAACAGAATATGCTAACGAAGTAAATGAAGATACAGAAGCAGGTAATAATTCTGAAGCAGGTAATGATACAGGAGCAGACGGTAATACAGGGGCAGATGTTAATGCTGAAACAGGTGTTAATGTCGAAGCAGAAACTAATGTCCAGGGAGATGCTGGTACTGACAAAAAAGTCTATTATTATCGTAATCCTTTCGTTGGAAGAGTCTTAGACGGATATGCATGTGCAGAAGGATGCATGCTTAATAATACAGATAAGAATTATAAGATTCCAACGCTTATAGAGGAAGCTGATGGTAAAAAACTTAATATTTCATCTTCCCCAACTTCATCACCGGCAATCACAGTTGGCAGTGCTCAGCAGTTATGGGTGTTATCTGCAATCGTAAACTCAGGAGCAGGTGGAGGAAGTGTTAGTGTTAGTGGTAATCCAATTACCTATAATAATGATGCATATAATAAAGGGAAAGCAAGAATTGGAGATTATTCTAAAATAGGACAAAGCCTTAATAATGATAGTGATGATGATGCCATAGACAATAAATATTGGGGAGGCAATGCTAATAAAACAAAAGGCCAGTACTCTTATCTTATTAAGAAGTACGTGTCATATAGTAAAATAGATGATGCGGTGAATCTTACTAACAGTAAAAATCATAGTGTCATAGTAACTGCTGATTGCAATATGACATCTTATGGTAATGGCTTTAGGGGCATAGGAACGACTTATCAGGATAATGCTAATAAAGATATTCAAAAAAGAACACTGTGGCTTGCTGATAAAGTTAGTGTAAAGACGGAAGAAGGTAAAAATCCTACAAACCAAACCATCACCTATTCCAGAAACATTTATGAATATGCATCGGAAGAAAAAGTTGGCTGGTGGGCACAGGGAATAGGACTCTTCCCTGTTGTAGCATTTAGGGCTGCCACGACAGTTAGTTATCTGACAATTAGTGGTACTGCAAGTATTACTTACACGGATGACCGTGCAAATAAGGAACTTGATTATATCGGTGAAACCTCTGCAGGTGGTTTTGCTGGAATGACAGCAAATAATAGTGGAACCTATAATGTAACATTATCTAATGTAAAAGCAGAAAATTTGACTGTTAAGGGCACAAAGTACAGTGGAGGCTTCTTTGGGGTAGTTGGACAATCCAGTAGAACTGAAAAGGGAAAGAACAATATTACTACTATCAGTAATGTAGTTGGAAACTATAACTTCCAATCATGTGGTTATAATACTATAACTGTAGAAGGAGGGTATTCTGCAGGAGGTTTTATTGGGACATATAGAAATAGAGGCAAAACAATGAACATAACAGGAAAAACAGTATTAGAATCCGGAACTATTGGCTGGACAAGGGATTCATGCTTGGAAATGTATAAAGTAATAAAGAATGCGACTGATGCTAAAGAGAATGGCTATAGTGGTGGTGGTGGAATCATAGGGTATTATTATGGAGGAAATCTTAACGTTGCTACGTCAAATTCAAATGGTTCTTCTGATTCTCTTCAGATTAATAAAATGTATGTCTTTGGTCCACGATTTGCATATAACTGTGATTATGGACTTGGCGGCATCATTGGTTTACATGCATCAGGTTCCAGTGGTATGACTATAAATAATACAACAATAAAAAATTCTGTTATAGAAGTAAATATGAAACTTAAATATGAGGGACAGCATAATAAGGATGAGACATATTATACAACTCCTGCCTGTGGACTTATTAAGGGTTACTCGAAAGCAGTGACAACTTGTAATAATATTAAAGTTTCAAATTGTGCTGTGCTTAATGCTGGATTTTGTGGGGGACTTTTTGGTAACCAGGCGGCTACTCTTACATTAAATACAGCAAAAATAAATGATTTAGTTGTATATTCCCAGGGCACTGGATCCTACTCAGGATCTTCAAAAGTTGGAGGAATCATGGGTTCGGCCCTTGGAGTGGATGTTTCTGCTTTAACGATGAATAATGTAACTGTTGTATCAGATGGAAATACTGGTCTTATTGAGGGAATGGCAAGAAGTGAACCTGGTTATACTATCAATTATTCTAATGTTTTTGCTTCCGGTTGTGTTGTAGCTACTACGCAGGTTCCAAAAGCGAAATATTTTATCGGAGGGGATACTGATCCTGGATCAGCTAATAATAATAAGCGTGATGACAGTCTGGCGGGTTCTGCAGGTGTTTTTACTGGCGCAGCTAAGCATAATAAACTTGGAAAAACAGGTTATTGCTTTTTGAATATATATAACGCAGCATTAGATAATATATTGTTGGGTTATTATTGTAGTGATGAAGCTGGACCTCTTTCATATGAATATGAGTGGGATAATGATGACAAATTCAAGTTTGCATTTATGGATGATAACCAACAGCAACTTCAATTAGATGAAAGCGTAATAGGTGTTTACAATACTAGTCCAAATGGTACTAGTTCAAATGGTACACCATATAGTAAAATTGGTAATAATAAATATGATAATGGTGGCTATTTGGGAGTTATCACTGGTGCACATAATGACGAAACAAACGGATACATTAAGGTTGTGGGTCTTTCTATGAAAGATGGTTACTATCCATGCGAATTAAATGGAAATGACGATGCTACCTTTTTGAAAAAGAGCGAAAATAATGGAAGTGTAAATAATGCAGGTAATTCTAATAACAACAATTATGTAATCTTTGCAGATTATTCTGGAAAGAGTTTTTTGGAAAATCCGAATACAGATGGAACAATTGGAAAGATAAATGATGGTTATATGACCAGTGCAGCTCCAAAGTCTCCTTATGTGGTTGTAAATGCGGCTTCTTCCATGAAGAATAAAGTGTATTCATCGGATAATGACAATAATGGTATAGCATTAACCGGTGATGGAATGAATGATGAGGTTAAGAAATCCATTGTTTCTGATGTGCTTTCGTCATCACCGCCTCATGGGAAGAATCTGTATGACCGTGTAAAGTATTATGATTCAACAGCAGCAAAAGGAAATAGAGTTTCTCTTTTAGCTAAGAAATTTGATCCTGAGTCAGGCATATATAAGGATAAGCTTTCAACATTCTTTACTGCCAGTGATAGTAAGGAAACCGATTATAATGGTGCAGGCAATAATGGTGCAGGTAGTAATGTAAGTGATTTTGACGCACTGTTAATTGATACAACAAATAGCGATGAGATTACCCTGATGCTTCATGAGTATCTTTCAGTGTTGACCAATTCAGACCAGACTGGATCATTTCAAAAGGGTGATATAAATAACAGGGCAAAAGAGTACTACACTTCAGCTGCAGCATATACCTATCAGTGGAATAAGGACAAAGGAAAATTTGTGAAAACGGATAAGTCTTCCTTGCTGATTAATAGTACTACCCATAAGATATCTGTCCGTGCCGGTGCACATGACAATCAGAATAAGCAGTTTACAGTTTTGGATTTCTTCTACAAAAATCCAAAATCGGATAAAACGGAGGGTTACCATGTATTTATCCCGGTTGTTGTAAAAAAGGTTCTTCAGACAGAGTTTTCTATTAAGATGCACAGCGGAAGCAGCGATTATGCAGACGCATATCCTAAGGAAAGTAAAGCAATTCTGGCAAGCTACGGAGAGCAATTCACCGCCCAGTTGACCTATTCCTATATATGGACAGCGGAAGAATGGAATGGAAATATCTCATCTGGAACTAACTTCCTGTGGAGTTATGATAAGCAGGTAAAGCTTGGTTCTAAATCCAATACAGGACTTGATGCATCTACAACCCGTTATACGCTTGTAGATATGAACAGGAGAGGCCAGGGCAATACCTTCTTTACCGGAACTGGAGATAATCTGGAAAGGGCAGGAAATGATGCTGTATTGAAATTTTCAAGTTTACCACGTTATACCACCAACATTCCTGACAGCTCGGTTTATCTGGCTGATTTGCTTCCTTTGAAGATTGAAGATAAGGCAGATGGTGAATTGAAGAAGGTCACCGATATCTCTAAGGCTACCATTCGCAAATGGAATGTTGATACAGCTTCATTTGATTACTATGGTCCTAAGGCAGATAATGATCCTTCAGGAACGAAGTATTATAAAATAACAGTAGAAGGTGCAAAGGATACGGAAGAACTGAAGGTGAGTGAAGTATATTATCTTACTGTAGTAAATAATTCGGAGAATTATGGTGTAGTTACACAGATGGCAACCTTAGGTCTTGAGAAGATGGCCAGTTCCAATGAAAATGCCCTTCCATCCAAGATGAAATCGACACCAGGTATTAATAATTATACCTTGGGTAAATTCTACGAAGTGACTGATGTTAACATAACACCAACAAGTAAAAATAGTACAGGCATTATGGAAGCTGATATAAATGATTATATCGATCTTAACCTGCAGGCAACTGTTTCAGTACCGGAGGCAGATAGAGAGAAGTTTAAGGCCTTTGCAGAAAATGATGATACTTTTGCCAGATTTGTGGTTCAAATGCACAAAACAGGCGATACCGGTTCAGATCAGATATTGGCAGACATAATTCAGGTTCAGGATGTGACTATGAACGGCAGGAAACTTGAGGACAAAGACTATTCCTGTGAAATATCAAATGGTATGCTCTACCTTCTGATTAAGAATAAAAAATGTAGTGCATTTTTGAATACGAAAATCGCAGCAAATGTAAGACTTGCCTATGAAGGAGATGTAACAACCATAGATAATCAGTTCCCACTTCGAGCTGAAAATGAGAATGCAGGAATCACCTTCTCAGTAGATGCGTCAGTAGCTTACACGGAAAGCAGTCTTGATGGCAGTAATATGAGTGGTAATAAACGTGATAATAAAATCTTCTATCGTGAGAAAACAAGCTCCGCAGAAATTAGTTATAATGCCTATAATACGGTATCTGAGGATGGTAATGTCAGTCAGCTTGGAATCAATGGAAATGAATTGACCGAAAAGAAGGGTGTTTGGATTACCACAAAGGGTATGTACAATGCAGCAATGATTTCCGGACTTGATACAATTAATAAGGATAGTGATAGATATCCAAATCATTTGGTTGGAACACTAAGACTTCAAAAGAAGACAGGAGAAGTTTACAAATGTTCATATAAGGATGTTAAAATGTCAGATTATTTTAAATATGTCAAACTGAATAAGGGTACAGAGGAATCACCAGGAGACATATACAAATTCAAAATTAATTTGACACCTGAACAGGTGAAAAAGCTGTCCTATGAGCAGTTAGAGATGGATTTGGAATATTTTGTGAAGTCTGATTCAGAGATTGAGGCTCTTGGTAATGAGGGTCAGTACGCAAACTATAAGGTTATTCTAAGTGCTCATCTTGAGAATTCGAAGAATGAGAAACTGATTGATGATATGGAAGATTACATCATTTATACCAATGCAAAATTATTTAATGGTGTTATTTCCACAAAAGACTTTGATCAAAAGTCAGGTAATTAGTATTATCAGGTAATGGACAATTACCAGCTAATTTACAATGTTATGTAATTAGTATTATCATGTAATTAATATTATCGGGTAATTAGTATCATCAGATAATGAATAATTAAAAGAGGTCCCCAGATGGTTGTTGACGTCTGGGGATTAGTAAAACGGCATATTTACCCAAAATGAATGTATATGGAGGTAAGAAAGATGAAGATTGTAATTGTCAATGGCAGTGCAAGAAAAGGAAATACATTAACAGCAATCAATGCGCTCATGAAAGGTGCTTCAGCAGGCAATTCAGGAACTGGAGAAAATAGGCGAAAGTATATGAGCACTTGAAAAAGCGAATAGCACAGATAAAAAATGAGGGGAAATTTCAAATAATATGATTGAAAAAGCAAATGATACCAAACAATTGTTACATGCAGATGTCGATTTTACTTCATATAATGTTCAAAAAACATATAATTTCTGGGGATGGGATAATTCTGATACACCAGCTGTTACAGATGAATATCCAGGTATAAATACCCCTACAGATCTGTATGATGCCCTGAGCCATATCTGGTGCGAGTATACCTGTGCTCCAAGGTTGAGAGACAGATGGAAAAAGGAGAATATGACTCTGGGCCAGTGCTCTATAACAGCTTTTCTTGCTCAGGATATATTTGGTGGAGATGTGTATGGCATAAAGAGACCAGGTGGTAATTATCATTGTTATAATGTTATAGGCAAATGCAAATTTGATTTGACAAGTGAGCAGTTTGGTCAGGAAATTCTTGACTATGAGAATAATCCGGTACAGCTTCGGGAGGATCATTTTGCAAAAGAAGAAAAGAGACTCAGATATGAATATCTAAAGACAGAGCTAAAGAAATATTTGTAGTTTTGCATCTGGTAGAATTCTGGATGCTTTTTGTCAGGAGGTATGAACGAATGGAAACATTATCAATAACTTCAAGAGAAGAAGCACTTTCATATGGACTTAGTTTAAAAAATACATATCAGGACGCCCCCTTTCATGATACAAACTGGCAGCTTGTCAGAGTAAAGGGTAGCAAGAAAGCCTTTTTGTGGACCTATGAAAAGGATGGATATATTTGTTTAAATGTTAAAGCTTCTGCTGATTCGCGTGACTTTTGGCGCAATGTGTATGATGCTGTTATACCGGGATGGCATCAGAACAAAGAGCACTGGAATACAATTATTTTAGATGGTTCTATCCCAGATAAGGATATTAAAACAATGATAGATGAGAGCTATGACATTGTAACAGATAGTCCTTCAAAAAGAATTTATGAGGCGGTAAAAAGAATTCCCAAGGGTAAGGTTNNNNTGGACAGGTTGCTGAAATGGCAGGCAATAAGAAGATGGCAAGAGCTGTTGGAAATGCACTTCACAAGAATCCGGAACCTGGAATTATACCATGCCATAGAGTCGTTGATTCAAATGGAAAGCTTGCAGGTGCATTTGCATTTGGAGGAGCAAATGTTCAGAAAAAATTGCTCGAAGCGGAAGGTATTAAGGTGGTTGACGGTAAAGTAGACCTGAATAAGTATATGCTTTAGGATAAGAAGGAACAAATAATTCGAATATATATTACTATCATTCTAATTCTAATAAGCTTAATAAGTTTAATCAGTTTATGAAATTAATAATGATATTGAATAGTAATTTAAAATCGGAAAATTAATTAAGAAAGGAAGCTGCGGGGTATTTCAGAATCGGAGAATGCAAGTTTCGCAAGATTATAACAGAGAAGCCGACAGCAGATTTTATTCTTTGGAATGGTAATCGTATGCAGATTAAGAGAAAGAAATTTGAAGAATTCATTGATAGACAGAGTGTGATATAGGGATTGGCGGGTTTATTGGACTAACAGTCCAATGACTATACTATTGACAGGGGTTACAATAATAATGTCAAAAAAGATGTTATTGACACCCTATAATATAGGGTGTAATATAATGAAAGAAGATAATACTAATGACAAGAACATTTATTGAGGTTCCAATATTTACAAAACGTTGGAAAGAAATTGGTCTTGATGATGAAGAACTGCAAGCATTGCAGATAATGTTGTTGAAAGATCCAGAGTCTGGTCCAATTATGGAAGGAACAGGTGGTATTCGAAAGGTTAGATTTCCATTGGAAAATAGAGGAAAGAGTGGAGGTGTACGAGTCTGCTACACAGATTTCGCAGAAGATGAAGTGATATATTTGATTACTGCATTTGAGAAAAAAGACCAGGAGAACCTTACAGCTGAAGAGAAAAATGTTCTTAAGAAATTGGTTAAATCATTGAAAGAAGAAGCAGCTAAGAATAGGAGATGATTCTATGAGCTCATTGTTTGAGGATTTAAAACAAGGCCTGGAGGAAGCTATTGAATATGAAAAGGGTAAAGGTAAAGCTGGAGTAAAAACATATTCAATTACACCGGTAAAAGAGTATTCAGGAAAAGAAATAAGAGAAATCAGAATGAAAGCAGGGATGACTCAAACAGTTTTTGCTACCTACATGGGGGTGTCAAAGAAAACTGTTGAGGCTTGGGAATCAAGCCGAACACATCCTACAGGTCCGGTATTTCGTTTACTTGATATTTTGAATTCTGACGAAATTGAAGAAACAGAGTATATTGTTGCAAAAAATAAGGAGTTACGATGAAGCAGCCAAAGACATATCCAAACATAGATATGATTCAAACAGGGTTAAAACTAAAAATGTATATCGATAATTCGGGTATGTCAGTGAAGGACATTCAGGAGTATTTACATCTCTCATGTCCACAACCAGTTTATCGATGGATTAATGGGAAGATACTTCCGTCTGTAGATCATTTGCTTATGCTCAGTGAATTATTTGGAACTCATATGGAGGAATTGCTGGTTAAGAAGCAAAATGGAGCTTCTACAGAATTGGTATTTTGTGCGGATAAAAGTTTTGGAGATAGAATTATTTTTTATTATAGAAAACTATCTGAAATTGCTGCATAGATGTAATTGCCCATGGTTAAGTCCGTGGGCTTTTTTAATTAATACACTAAGACAAGAGGAAGGGAAATAAATGAAGGTTCTTGTAATACCGGATGTACATTTAAAACCATATATGTTTCGTAAGGCAGATATACTTATGGAAAGAGGTATAGCTGAAAATGCAGTTTGCCTGATGGATATTGCTGATGATTGGAATAAGCAATACAATGTCGCATTATATGAAGAAACTTATGATGGAGCAATACGTTTTGCAAAGAAGTATTCGAATTCATTTTGGTGTTATGGAAATCATGACCTTAGTTATATTTGGCAATGTATGGAGACGGGATTTAGCAGTATAGCTTCTGTTACTGTGCAGAGGAAACTTTTGGAATTAAAGGAGGTGCTGCCTGACGATAACCCTATCAAATACGTTCAGAGAGTAGATAACGTATTGTTTTCTCATGGCGGGGTTAGCGACTTCTTTGCAAGAGAATGTGTGACATCCACCACATATAATGATGTTGATGCGGTAGTAGATGCGATTAATTGCCTCGGGAAATATCAAATGTGGAATGATGACTCACCTATATGGTTAAGACCACAGTATTCCAATATTAGAATGTATAAGCCAAGAAAATTATTGCAGGTAGTGGGACATACTCCAGTAGATATGATTGAAAAGAAGGGGAATATTATTTCTTGTGATGTATTTTCAACGTACAGAGATGGAAAGCCAATTGGAACAGAAGAGTTTTTATTGTTAGATACAATAACTTGGGAATACCAAGGAATAAAAGTGTGATAAAGAGCCTGCAGAAAATCTGCAGGTTTTTTCATGCCATTTAGTAATACGCCTTTTTTGAACCCAAATGTATTGTGAAGGATAAAAGTTGATAGAAATTTTATAAATTTCTGTAATCACGATTTTTAGCCTCCAAGTACTTATTAGAAGTTGAAGAAAGGAGATGTTCCGAGGGCATTTTTGTGGTATACTAACACCATATCACATCCCCTCGGAGGTAATGATTATGGCACCTAAGAGGAGAGATAATAAAGGCAGAATTCTTCAAATCGGAGAATGGCAAGAACCTAACGGTCGTTACAGATATATGTACAACGATGCATTGGGAAAAAGAAAAATTGTATATAGTTGGAGACTTACTGAGGCAGATCCGGTACCGGCACATAAGCACAAGGATGTTCCCCTTCGCGAGAAAGAAAAGCAGGTAATGTCATTGTTCATGCAAGGCATCAGTGGAAGTGATATGACCGTTGTAGAACTTGTAGAACGATATACTTCACTCAAAAGTGGTGTGAAACAAAGTACACTTGCTAATTACAAGACAGTAATTAACAACCTGAAGAAGACTGAGTTTGCTTATCGTCATGTAGATCAGGTAAAGTTATCGGACGCGAAAATGTTTCTAATATCACTTCAGAGAAATGGACTAGGATATAGTTCGATTCATAATATTAGAGGTGTGCTTAGACCAGCTTTTCAGATGGCTGTGGATGATGACATGATTCTCAAGAATCCGTTTGATTTTGAGAGGGGGACAGTTATCAATAACGACAGTAATAAGCGAGAGGCTATTTCCCCACAAGATGAAAAAAGATTCATGGATTTTGTGAAGAATGATCCTAATTATAGTAAGTATTACGATGGATTCTTAATTTTGTTTAAGACAGGGCTTCGTATCAGCAAATTCTGTGGACTAACTGTTAAGGATTTGGACTTTGATGAGGAAGTAATCAATGTGGATCATCAGCTTCAGCGCTCTCGGAACATGAAGTATTACATTGAGTCTACTAAGACAACCAGTGGCACCCGAAAGATTCCTATGACAGATGAAGTCAAGAAATTGTGCCAAAGAATTGTAGCAAATCGTGATAGACCAAAGCGTGAGCCTGTCATTGATGGATATGGCGGATTCCTTTTCTTTGATAAGGAGGGAAAGCCTATGGTTGCACTTCATTGGGAGAAGTACATGCAGCACGCTAGAGAAAAGTATAATCGCGAGCACGCACTCCAGCTACCACTTATTACACCGCATGTGTGTAGGCATACCTTCTGTAGCAATATGGCGAGAGAAGGAATCAATCCTAAGACATTGCAATATCTTATGGGTCACTTTGATATAGCGGTGACAATGAATGTATATACGCACTTGGGATTAGATGATGCCAGAGAGGAACTTGCCAGATTAAAAGAAGCGAAGAACGAGCTAAAATTCAAAAAAATTATATAGCAAAACGTAACACAAAAATAATACATTTGCCCAGAAAAACATAGGAATTTATAAGGTTTTATAGGAAAATAGTATTATTTGGATGATAAATCATCTGTGTTACAAATGTGTTATTTTATCAAGCTTTGAGAGGATTTATTAAGTGATGACGGGAAAAATTAAGGTACTATTCATTTGCCACGGCAGTGTTTAAGGGACGTGATGAAAAACTTGATTTTATTGGGTTTCTTGGATGGAAGTATAGAATTTACACCTTATTTACACCTTTGGAAGATCGGATTGGTATAGTTAGAATAGTAAAGACGTGGGATGAATCTTGCGCCTTTTTTAGATTGTGTAATTACATGTTGCTTGAAAAATCAAACAACATATGATAAATTATAAATGCGACGTAAAAAAAGTCACATTTATAAAAAGGTGATTGATATGAAAGAATTTTTGGAAAAAATATTACGGCAAAATGTAATAATGACGGATAATAAAGAGGTATATAAAAAGCTTCCGTTAGTATATCGTGGAAGGTATGATATTTTTACAGTAGAGACGAATGGTGCGTTATGGATGGCTATTCATCCAAAAGATGATGTCGGACTTGTTATGTTACGTAGAGACAGAGCTGGCATAGAAAAAATGACAGGATTAAATTGTGCAATATTTCTTGATCGAACAACATTTTATATAAAGGAAAAAATGATGGAAGAAGGAATTCCTTTTGTAATAGAAGGGAAGCAGGTATTTCTCCCATTTATTGGATATTTGCTGAGTAAGGAAAATGAAAGAGAATTGGCACCAGTTCATTTGATTTCATTTTTGACGCAAAAAATGCTCCTGATGGCTATTTATGAACGATGGAATGAAGTGAAAGTATCTGATGCAGCGAAACGAATAGGAGTGTCAACAAAATCTGCAAGTCGGTGTTTTGATGAACTGGAATATTTAAATATTGATGTGTTGGGCATGAAAGGTAAATCAAGAGTTATCAATATTCCGGATGACCGAAAACAATTATGGCAGCAGATTGAGCGTGTGTTAAGAAATCCAGTGATTCGAAGATTTGTTCTGAGAGAAGATATGAAAATAGAAAAGAAAGCAGGTATTTCTGCTTTGTGTGAGTATTCTCTTTTGTCAGATAATGTTTATCCTACTTATGCAGTAACAAAGAGAGAACTGAAAGCTAGTGGAGTGAAAGTGGAAAAACAAGTGAGCGAATTGGAAGAAATTGGTTGTGTTGTTTTGGAACTGGGATATTTCATTGATTTTTTAGAAAAAGGATTTCAAGATCCCTTGAGCGTAGTATTGTCACTTACAGGAGAAGAGCAAGAAGAGGAACGGGTAGATATTTCTATTAATGAGATGTTGGAGGAATATGTATGGTCAAAGGATTAGATACATTTCAGAAGTACTTTGCAGATTATGAAGAACAGTATGTTTTAATAGGTGGTGCAGCTTGTGATATTCTGTTTGAAAGCAATGAAGTAAATTTTAGGGCTACAAGAGATCTGGATATGGTTTTGATTGTTGAAGCATTAACTCCGGAGTTTGGAGAAAAATTTTGGAAGTTTATCGTTGATGGAAAATATAGAAACAAAGCGACAAACGGTAGCAACCCTCAATTTTATAGATTTGATAAGCCAGAAGACGATAACTTTCCGAAAATGATCGAATTGTTTTGTAGAAGTGATTTTAAACTAAAAGATGCGAAAGGAATTACTCCAATTCATATTGATGATGAAGTTTCCAGTTTGTCAGCAATTCTTTTAAATGATGATTACTATAAGGCACTTCTCAATGGAAAAGAAGTGAGAAAAGGCCTTTCTGTTTTAAGACCAGAATATATCATCCTTTTTAAAGCAAAAGCGTATCTTGATTTAAAAAGGCAAAAAGACTTAGGAGAAAAAGTGGATTCCAATGATATAAAGAAGCATAAGAAAGATGTTTTGCGTATTGCTTCGGAGCTTATGCTTGAAAAAGTAGAAGAATTGCCGATAGCAGTAGATGCCGATATACATAGCTTTATTGACTTGTTGGAGCAGGAACCATTTGAACAAAATTCATTGAAAAGATTTGGGCTGAAAAATGAGGATGTTGTAGAAGTGTTGAAGCAAGTATTCGGATAAAAATGTGATGTGTTATACAGTTAATTTTTAACCCATTTTTACACCTTTTGCTGACGATATTATGCGAAAATAAACCAGGTTATGCCAGAAAGCAAAAATTTACAGAGGCTTACAAAACCCGAAATACCAAGAAAAACTAAGAAATGCGAGGTTATGCAACAATGATAAAAATACTTTTTATCTGCCACGGCAACATATGCAGATCGCCAATGTCTGAGTTCATTTTCAAGGACATGGTAGAAAAACAGGGTCTTAAAGACCAATTTGAAATAGCTTCCGCAGCTACCAGCAACGAAGAATGTTATGGTGGCAGGGGCAATCCGGTGTATCCACCGGCTAGAGCTGAACTTAAGAAGCATGGAATAGGCAACACGGCCTATACTAATTTCAGCAGTAAGCGCGCCAGACAGGTAACTAAAGCCGACTACAGCTATTACGATTACCTTTTGTGTGCTGATACAGCGAATATAAGAAATACAATGCGCATTACGGGACCGGATACGGAGAACAAGATAAAGCTTGTGTTAGATTATGCCGAAAATCCTGCAAGACATGGGCATTCGATTGCGGACCCCTGGTACACAGATGATTTCGCCACAACATACAATGACATAGTTGAAGGTCTGACTGGATTCCTGAAGAGCCTGCAGTAAATCAAGCCTGATAACTAGTATAAGGAAGATAAAAAAAGAAAATATAAAAAAATCTAAACCTTTCGCATCAAAAGGTTGCTAAAATACAAAAAAAGATATATAATTACCATAAATAAAAAATAAAGATAACGTAAACACTTCTGAATGAAAAAATGATATTACGTGTCGGATGCGAACATATCATTACAAAAAAGCATTATATGAATTGCAAAAAAATACTATATGAATTGGAAAATAATCGCAAGATATATCATGCAAATTGCAAATATTATCAATAAGAAAATAATGGAAATGTTCTTCTGGGACTCATCATTTTTTGTGGAAATGGACAAAAAAAGCCATATAAAATGGGAACTTTTGTCGATTTGTACTGTTGATTTTGAAAAAATGACATGCTAAGATAATATACACGTATGTTCAGTTATATTATGTACATAAAAGGTGAAAGGCTAGAGGTATAATTAAAGACAAATGGCAGGAAATTTTGATATAAAACAGGGTACCAAGATGCGTGTTGCGTTTGATGTGCCGATAGGAAAAGAACCACAATTTAATATGATGTGTACATTTAATAAGGCACTGGATGAATCGGCATTTCTCGTGTCGATCCCCATGCATGAAGGCAAGGCGCTGATACCTGATGAGAATCAGAAGATGCTGTTTCGTGAAGGTGAAGAAACGCAGATTATAGCCGGCTACGTTGATGACGTTGTTAAGGAAGGCATAAGGCGTTATTGGAAAGTAAGACGAGTTGCTGAGACCAGACAGTTTGTAAAGCGTGTGGATGTTCGTCTGAAGGTTGAACTTCCAATACAGTACATGCAGGATAACTGGCCACTCAATGCACAGGGTGAGATTGACAAAGAAATCGGTTCAACCGCCGATGTTTCTAACAACGGTCTTGCGGTGTATCTGAACAGATATTTTCAGGTTGGTGAGTCATGTATATTTGATTTGCCAAGACTTGGTTCAGCGTCAGATGGAACACCGGGAATTGAAGTGGTAGGAGTTGTGTGCTGGTGCAGAGAGCTTCCTAAGGGTGGCTCATTTAGATACATGACAGGTATCCAGCTTAGATTTGGTAACAATGATGACCGTGGCGAGATGCAGGAATACGTTGCCTACGTCAAGAAAAGATATAAGCTGTAAAGATTATACGTATAACGATTGTATATAGCAAATGCATATAACAAATGTATACAACAAATGTATATAGCAAATGTATGTAACAAATGTATGTAACAAATGTATATAACAATATATAACAAATGCATACAACAAATGTACGCAACAGTTATACGTTGTAAACGCACTAAGGAATTTACATAATAATTGCACATATAGAGAGCATATGAGTGAGAGAGCATATGAGTAAAAAGAAAAATAATTTGGACAATGATAAAAAACATCATTTCAGGAAGAAAAAAAGTGCAATAGTCCGAATAGAAGAACTTGAGGACATGATGGCAGAAGAGGGCGGAGATATCGATCCGGAAAAACTTGTCAGTATGTATATGCCTCATAGAAAAAGAAGGCAGATTGGACGGGCACTTTTAAGACTTGATAAATTGCAGGTAGTACTTTTGGCAATGATGCTGTTGGTTGTAGGATTATTTATTGTAGCATTCATGCAGGAGAAGATGGGTAACTTCACCATCAACCTTAACCGATTAGAATTGTACCGAAAGGGAATCAGTATAGATGAATCCGGTAATTTTGAAAATGCTACGGCAAAGCTTGTGGCAGACACAGTTCAGGATGCTACGAACATATCTATTGCTGATTTACCGGAGGACATTGACAGCATAGAGGGAAGCCACAATGGCAAGAACTATATGGCATACACATATTACATAAGGAATGCCGGTAAGGAAGACCTTGGCTATATTGCGAGAGTAACCCTTGATTCTTGTGCCAAAGGTGCAGAGAACGCAGTCAGGGTGGCGGTCTGGAAGAATGGTGAGCGTGTTGTGTACGCGGAACCGGCATCAGATGGCAATCCCGAAGAGGGCTGTACTAATTTTAAAACAGATAAAGTCGTATGTTCTTATGAGGAGAATAATTTCCTTGTGGGCAACGTTGACAAATATACCATAGTAATATGGATGGAGGGTGATGACCCTGATTGTGTGGACTCCATCATCGGAGGTAGCGTGCAGTTCAGTATGCACATAGATGCCGATTATGACGATGAGACAAGTCTTGTGTGGAAGTTCATTAAGGACATCAAAGATACACTCACCGGCGACAAGCCAATCAACGCCGCAGGTAATGATGCACCTAATGACAGTTACTACACAGACCAGGAAGTTCGTTGGGACACAAGAAGAAATCAGTAATGATTAATGAACTGCCGGAAACCCAATATAATCCGGCACGACAGATGATATATTCAGCGCCACAACCGCTGTTTATATAAAATGAACACTGCAAGGTTGTAAGAACCTGCTATGAGATGACATCCTCACCGGCAACGGTGAGAACTCTGATAACCGGTATCGGTGAGAGTATGATTTGATAGCAGGTTATTACCAATAAAAAACCTGTTATGTGGATGTTCAAAAAAACGTTATGATAGGTGGAAAACGACATGGAAAATTCTAAAAGCGTAAAAGCACTCAAGAAACAGATGGCAGCAGCTATTGCAATGGTTGTAGTTGCAGGTATTGCACTTGGTTCAAGTACATATGCTTGGTTTGTGAGCAACAATACTGTTAAGGCAACTACGGCAAGTATTTCTGCTCAGAGTAATGCACCATTCCTAAAGATTGCAAAGAAAGGTGGAACACTTGCAACTACATCTGCTACACAGGTTGCAGGAGAAGGAGACAAAACTACATTATATCCGTCTCAGTGGAATCATGCGATTGATAGTGATACATATCAGTTTGAGTCAGCTTATGCAGCAGCTGCTAGTGCGCCTGATATGTTGACAGGTTCACGTTTTGCGGTTGGTGGAGTGGATGCAATGTATCGTCCGGATTATGCATTAAAACAGTCCTTTGATATTGGTACTACTGATGCAAATGCTGGTTCATTCCAGGATCTTATTGTATCGAATGTAAAAATTGATATGGGTGCTAGCACAAAAACAGGATTAAAAGATGCACTTTGCGTTTTAGTTAAATGCGGAGATAATTGGGGCGTTTACAAAGCTTCTGAAAACGATACTGTAACAAATGCTGTTGAGCTTACAGCATACGGTGATTCTACAACAATTACAAATAATTTAACTGGTACGAATGCATCAGATGCACTTGTGGCAACAATCGCAGCTGGTAACAAAGTAACAGTTGATGTATATGTATTTTACGATGGTTCTTATAGCACTGTTTTCACAGATAATCTTGCTAACTTAGAGAGCTGTGGTGTGACATTGACATTTACTGCTACTCCTGTAAATACTGACGGTAATGTTGTAAATGCACCAAATGGTGTCTAATAAGAACGATTAAACAGAAGTAAACCAACATGTATCCCCCACAGTTGTGGTGTGGGGGATATATGGCAAAGTGCAAAAGCTTATGTTTTTGCTTTTTGCCATATTGTGTTTAGGAGAAGGAGTAGTTATGAAAACAATTAGACAATTGAAAAGAGAATTGCTTTGTGCAATTGTTGCTGTTTTTGTGGCTACTTTTGCACTGACATCGAGTACTTATGCGTGGTATGTGGCCAATAACTCCGTAATGGCAACAACGGCAACAGTGAGTGCAAAGACAAATGGATTTGTATTACAAATAGCAAATGCGGAAGATGGAACCGTCCACGGAACTGGTGGAACACTAACTCACACCTTTACCACGGGAGGTATTCTGAGCCCTGCTTCATCAGATGATATGAAGCATTGGTATGTTCCGCAAGGGTGGAATGAGCAGGGAAAAATCACGAGCTATATGACACCAAATTTCGATAGTGGTAGCGATGCGAAGCCGGGACAATACACAGTTTCAGGAACAAAATATTTTGCATATATTCGTAGTGACTATGTGGTATATACTGTATCAGAAACTGGATTCGCAAATGTGTATTTAGAAGATGGCGGAGCAGAATATCCGCCTATCGAGATTACTACGCATGGTGGAACGGGAGTATCGACCTTTACGGATTCCCTTCGTGTTGCCATCACCACACAAGGTTATGACCAAACAACAAGAAAAGGAACGGGAACGGAAGACCTTAGATTTGTATACGCAGTAAAAAATGAAACTGGTATTGGTAATGACAGTACAGGAAAAAGTGGTTGGACCAGCATTCAGCTTGATGGTGAGACTGTAAAGCTGGACAATGTTACATATAAATATCTGTATCAAGGACACTACACTGATCAAAACGGCAAAAACTGGGCGGCATCGAAGACGGGTGACAACTTCACTGTTCCTGATGGCTCAATTCCTATCGCTTCAAATGTTGATTACAACGGGATCTTGGTTCACGTTTACATTTGGCTTGAAGGAACTGATGCAGATTGCGTAAATGGAAAATCCATTGAAAATGATACTACGACATACGATGTGACAATTAACCTTGCGGGTGTTGCAACGGGAAGTTAAAAAATTTAAAGATATCCTCTTCGAGCGCATGCTTTGAGAGGGTATCCTTTTATGCTACTAACCCTATAACTTAATCACTCACCCCGCACCTGGTAGTTGTGGTACCCGGTGCGGGGTTTTTATATGCGAAATTTCTTATCCGGAGTAATTGCTCGAAGATATCTTGTGGCGTAAATCTACCAGTCTCTCCCCCTCTTTTTCAGTACATCTGATGAATTGCTATTTCCCCCAAAAGTGATATAGTTCTATAACTAACAAAGGCCATCAGGCAGAAAAGGGGATTGATATTTATGGCAAATAAACAGGATTCATATTGGATGGAATTCACACTTGACGAGAAGGTTGACCAGAAAGTATGTGAATATTTAAGGGAGCATCACGAAGAATACCGGAACACGAAACAGAAAATGAAAGAACTGGTGGAGCAGTATCCGAATGTGCAGGCGGTGTTTGAGACTGATGATGAAGTTACGCTGACAGCAGAAGAACATGGGATATTACACACATATTTTCAATTGGAAAGCGGTGCAGAACTGATTGAAAGAGAGTACCATTTCTACATGGGACAGTCCATGATGTTTTCCTACGGAAGTATGCTTGCAAAATTGAAGAAAGAAATCATGAATTGGATGCTATCTCTTTGTGC
>DEDL01000021.1 GCA_002349525.1 Lachnoclostridium sp. UBA2905 | reverse complement strand
CATATTATAAGGAGCATTAGTATCTGCTGCGTGCGAGCCCGTAATGCGAATGTGCCTGCTGCAATATGACACCGCCCAAAGCCGGGTTCACAACCTAAAACATGCGCGTCCGTCTTCATTTACGCTGTGCAAGGGTAGAGGTCTTGTAACGGTCGGGCATTTGTAGTAAAGTAGGATAGAAAGGTTGGAGACATATATGTTTTGCATAAGCGTAAGTTTTAAGAAGACACCTGCAAATGTGCGTCAGCGGTTTTCATTTTTAGAGGAAGAGGCGAAAGTCTTTTTAGATAAATTGATCAAGGAACAGTGGATTACAGGCGGAGTGATCGTGTCAACCTGTAATAGGAGTGAGTGCTATTTTACGGGTAGTAAGGCGTATCTTAGTAAGATTGAGAACTGGTTTGCCGGATACAAGAAGATTGACCGGGAATGGATGAAGCAGTATTGTCTGTATTATTCGGGAAAACGTGCTGTACAGCATTTATACAAGGTGACCGCTGGGTTAGATTCCATGGTATTAGGCGAGGATGAGATATTAAGACAGGTCAAAGAAGCGTATTTATCGGCGAAGGAGCAGGGGGTTGTGAATAGCGAGTTAAATATCATTTTTCAGGGAGCCTTTAACTGTGCGAAGCTGACAAAATCAGAGACTGCAATCTCGAATACGCCGGTGTCAATCGGTACGTTGACTGCCAATATGGTGGAGAATTATTTGGAAGAAAAAGAGTTGCCGAAAAAGGTGCTTGTTATTGGTGCAACAGGAAAGATTGGTTCGATTGTAGCAAAAGATCTGATTTCGAAGGGGATTTGCGTGACGGGGACAACACGCTCCCATATTAGGGAAGATGGAGTAATGCTGCAAGGGGGAGAAGAAATCGCATGGATACCATTTGACAAGCGGTATGAAGAATTGTCAGGGGTATCTGCGGTGGTGAGTGCGACAGGAAGTCCGCATTATACCATAACGAAGGATGCATTTGAGAAGAAGTGTGGAAAAATGCAGGAATATTTGCTGGTCGATCTGGCGGTTCCATATGATATCGACCAGGAGCTGGCACAGCTAGATGACGTTACGTTATACGATATTGATTATTTTGAGAATCTATCGAGTGAGAATTATAATATCAAGCTAAATGAGATTGACAAAGCGAAGAACATTTTAGCAGAGTGTGTGGAGGAAGTGCAGAAGAAATTATTGATCCGGGAGTTTCAGATCAAGCAGGAGGAATCATTTCAGGAAAAATGGTTCTGCAAAATGATCTCTTATCTGCGGGATGCATTGGATAGCGAGCAGTTAGAGATGGTTCTTACCAAGATTGTGAAAGAAAGTAAGAAAGAGGACAGGAGATAAAGGAATGGCATACTTTCCGTTTATGATAGAAGTGAATAATAAGAAGTGTCTGGTAGTTGGTGGCGGTAAGATTGCACTTCATAAGGTGAAGAAATTACTGCCATTTGGGGTAGAGATTACAGTCGTGGCAGAGCAGGTGTGTGATGCATTCTCTGTCTATGCATCACAGATTCAGATCGTGAACCGTGCTTTTTGGGATTCGGATATAGAAGGCATGGATTTTGTAGTGGCGGCAACGGACAGCGAGGAACGAAATCATCATGTTGCAGAGCTTTGCAAAGCACGCAATATATTAGTAAATGCAGTGGATATGAAAGAAGATTGCTCGTTTATTTTTCCGGCAATGGTGAAGCAGGATAATCTGGTCATTGCAATCTCGACCGGAGGGCAAAGCCCGGTAGCGGCGTCACATTTGAAGCAGACGATTCAGAAAGGGATTCCGGATTATTATGGAACTTTACTGGCAAATATGGGAGCGTGCAGGGAACTGGTGCTTTCTAAGGTTGGTTCGGAAACTAAACGAAAAGAGATCTTTGAGCGGTTATTGCAGTATGGGTTAGAACATGAGGGAGAAATCCCGGAGGAACAAGTTGCGAATGAGATTAACATAAGGGGATAGCAATATTAATCTGTTAGTAAATGATAAGGTTGACGGTAATATTAGCAGAGTCGGGTGTAAAAAGTTAGCAGACGAATTGAGGAATATTACATTTGGGAATAATAATGGAGAAAGAAGGTGATGTTTTAATGACAGAAGAAGAATTTAAGAAAATCTTGGATGAGGGAGAAAATGATACAGTTGAATTCAAGACATGGGTAAACACAAAAAATATGAAAGAAATTATTTCTCTTGCAGTTGATGAATTAATAGCATTTGCCAATACAAAGGGTGGAACTGTTTATTTTGGAGTAGAAGATAAACCAATTGCGGTGACAGGGTGTGATAGAAACTATGATGGACAGCGTATTAAAGAGGGAATCTATGATAAGACAGTGCCACCATTATTTACTGAAATATCAGACTTTGAGTATGAAGGAAAATTTGTTATTGCAATATCGGTCAAGGCAGATGGAAAAACATATACAACTACGGATGGAAGATGTTTAAAACGTTTAGGAAGAAATTCCAAACCATCATATCCTGACGAACTCGGTAAAGTATATTCTTCTGCTCAGAATCTGGATTTTTCGGGACGAATCATAAGTGAAAGTACTCTTGATGATGTAAATAAACTGGAAGTATATAGTTTAAAGGAAAAACTGAGGGTTAGAGAGTCTAAATCTACTTTACCGGATATGGATGATATTGATTTTTTGAGGGATTTACAACTTGTTAAATTTGATGGAGATGTGGAACGATTGACGATTGCAGGATTGCTGTTTGTTGGAAAAGAAACATCTATTCAGAGGTTGTTGCCACAAGCAGAAGTTATCTATTTGCATTATTCATCTGACAATTTAGAGGAATACGATGCGAGACTGGATCTGAAGTTGCCGCTGATAAGTGTTATTGATAAGTTGACAGAGAGAATACAAACTTATAGCAAGATAGAGAATATTCAGGTTGGATTATTCAGACTTGAAGTTGAGGAATTCCCAGAAAGAGTATTTCAGGAGGCGCTACTTAACGCACTGTCTCATAGAGATTATCAGAGTAATGCAGCTGTTTACGTAAAGCAATATCCGGATCGTATAGTGATAGAAAATCCTGGTGGTTTTCCAGATGGTATCACAGAGGATAACATAATAACGCATCCATCTATCCCAAGAAATAAATTAATAGCAGAGACACTTCAAAATTTAAAATATGTTCAGAGAACGGGTCAGGGAGTAGACATTATTTTTAAGGATATGGTTTCAATGGGAAAACCTTATCCAAGATACAGATCATTTAATGATGCAGTTTCTTTGACAATATTCAGTGCAATAGATAATACAGAATTTGTTAAGTTTATTATCGAAGTACAAGATAAAAATAGTAAAATTATGTCTTTGGCTGAGATGATGATATTAAGAGATCTTTTAGATAACAGAAAGGAACAGTTATCAGAGTTGTCGAGGAAAGTCCAAAAATCTCTGGATGAAACGAAAAAATCATGTAATGAACTGATTAATAGTGGATTAATAGAGATTGTTGGAAAGGAATACATGCTGACAGCTAAGGTTTACGAAGCATTAAAGTCAGATGTGGAATATACAAGAGATAAAACAGTCCAGTATATCAAGGCTAAAAATATGATTTTAGAGTATTTACAAACGAATGACCAGATAACATCTGCTAAAATACAGGAAATGTGTGGATTTACTAAACAACAAGCAAGAAGTGTTATTGATAAGATGAGAAGTGAGAAATTGATTAACTTAAAGGGCAAAGGACCGGCGGCTAGATATGTTATATTTGATGGATTGAGTGATAATTGAGTTTTGGGTAAAATAAAACTCAATAGAAAACTCAATTACTTTTAATGGCAAGTGCTGGAGTAATAAATACGCTGAAAAAATGATTGAGTGTAGCCTTTTTAAAAACTCAATTAAAACTCGTTATAAAACACAGATGTATGAACAGATACAATGATGATTATTTATTAAGTATTTGCTTGATATTTTTAGTCAATGATAGTTAAGAGTTTAGTTGAGTGCAAAGCATTGGTAAGATTAATGTCACAAGTAAGATGGTATATTATCAATCTATGTTAATGCTTCGAGTTTCTATCGAGTTTTTTCAAAAAACTCGATAGAAACTTGGAAAACAATTTAAGATATAACCTGTTATGTAGACTTAATTAAATTCATTCATAGCGTTCACATATTCCTGTAATCCGTTAGGTTTAAAAGCCAATTCAGCATACAGCAGAGGATTCTCCTGTGCCAGTCGGTACAGATACACAATGTCATCAGGTGTATCAAGCAAGACAGATGAATTATATTTTTCACAACTAATAGTAAGAGGCGTACCGGTATATGTATCAGTAATGGTATTAATGATAACTGAATCTGTATCAGCTTCATACATACCAAACAGGTAACAAGGGTTATTTTGTTTCATGATGTTCTCCTTCCCACAGATACTTAGCCCCATCAAGCAGATCAATGATGGCTGTAAGCATATTGTTATAGTCGGTTTGCAGTTCCTTGATTTCATCACTTGTGGGAAGATTGTTTAAAGTTTGATGTTCACAGCATTCAATAAATGCTTTCTGCAGTTCAAGTAATTTTAGATATAGTGCATTAACAGTCTGTACAAGAGGATATATGTTTTCTTTCTTGCCGACAACGCAGATGCGGTTATAGATGCAGGAACGGACAAAGTAATCTTTCTTCATCATGCCGCTGGCAAGGATACGGGCTTCGATTTGCTTGCGTTCAGCATCGCTGATTCTAAAACTTATAG
>DEDL01000033.1:116914-117723 GCA_002349525.1 Lachnoclostridium sp. UBA2905 | reverse complement strand
TCAGCTTGATTATTATAACACAGTGCTACGAAATGTCAACCCTTTTTTTCTAATTTTTTTCCTTTTATTTTTTTCTGCATTTTAAAGGCTTCTTTTCATTGCATGTGTACCTCTATCTGTACATTAAATACTAAGTCCTGGCCAATCAATACAGATTATTTCCTTTTTAGCACAAACAACTTAACTCAGGATAACTTCCATCAATACGGTTCTACATGTCCCATCATTTTTGTATATATTAACGTTTTGTCTATGTATAAGTATCTTATATATGCACAAGCCTCTTGTTTATATTGGCTTCTTGTATATGTATAAACATCTTGTATATGCATACACATCTTATATATATGTAAACATCTAGTATATAAATATAGAAGTAACATTTCAGAGTCNNAGAGTAATATATAGCAAAAGCTCCAGAACGTACTATAACATGTACATTCTGGAGCTCTATAGTTTTAGATCACATTCAAATAATTATTCTTTAAATAATTATTCTTCAGCAATATAATTAATTATTCTTCAACATCAGAAGTCACTGCTTCATCAGTAGTCTCTGTTGCTTCTGCTACCTCTTCAGTCATTTCTGAAATTTCCATTTCTTCGCCATCAGTAGCTTCTGTCACACCGACTTCCTGCTCTTCTTCTGCCTTTTTAACTGCTAATTTGGCTGCTAATATGGCATCAGTGTTGAGTTTAACATCACGATAACGCTTCATACCTGTTCCGGCAGGTATAAGTTTACCAATAATAACGTTTTCCTTAAGTCCAATAAGTGGATCCACCTTACCCTTGATAGCTGCTTCTGT
>DEDL01000033.1:40695-116900 GCA_002349525.1 Lachnoclostridium sp. UBA2905 | reverse complement strand
AATGAAGCTGCTGACAGGAATGAATTGGTTGCAAGCGCAGCCTTAGTAATACCAAGCAATACCTGTTTTCCTTCTGGTATTTCCTTAGTTTCACCTTCTGACAGACTAGCATTCTCTGCGTTAATTCTATTTACTTCATCCTCAAATTCAAGGGCATCAACCATTGTTCCTGGAAGGAATGTTGAATCCCCATTATTTTCAACACGAATCTTCTTAAGCATCTGACGTACGATAACCTCAACGTGCTTATCATTGATTTCAACACCCTGGAGACGGTATACACGCTGCACTTCACGGATCATATAATCCTGAACTGCACGCACACCCTTAACTCTAAGTATGTCATGTGGATTAACGTTACCTTCAGTAAGTTCATCACCTGCTTCAAGTGACTGTCCATCCATAACCTTAATTCGTGTACCATATGGAATAAGATAAGGCTTGCTTTCTCCTGTTTCAGGATTTGTTACAACAACCTCTCTCTTCTTATTATTTTCTTCTATTTTAACTACACCGTCAAATTCTGATATAATGGCAAGTCCCTTTGGTTTTCTTGCCTCAAAAAGCTCCTCGACACGAGGAAGACCCTGTGTAATATCATCACCGGCAACACCACCTGTATGGAAAGTACGCATTGTAAGCTGTGTACCTGGCTCACCGATAGACTGAGCAGCTATAATACCAACAGCCTCACCTACCTGAACAGGTTCACCTGTTGCCATGTTTGCACCATAACATTTAGCGCATATACCAATATGTGACTTACATGTAAGAACTGTACGTATCCTGAGTTCAGCATTAGCACCTGCTTCCACTATAGCCTTTGTAGCCACAATACGTTTAGCACGCTTAGGTGTTATCATATGATTAGCTGCAACGATAAGTTTTCCATCGTCATCATATATATCTTCACATGTATATCTTCCGGTAATTCTGTCCTCGAAGCTCTCGATTTCTTCCTTACCATCCATAAACGCCTTGATAACCATTCCTGGTATCTCTGCAGCACCTTCACAACAGTCAACCTCACGGATAATAAGTTCCTGTGATACGTCAACAAGACGTCTTGTAAGGTATCCTGAATCGGCTGTACGAAGAGCAGTATCTGAAAGTCCCTTTCTAGCTCCATGAGCTGAAATGAAGTACTCCAGAACGTCAAGTCCTTCACGGAAGTTAGACTTAATAGGAAGCTCGATAGTTCTACCTGATGTATCGGCCATAAGTCCACGCATACCAGCAAGCTGTTTAATCTGTTTCTCAGAACCACGGGCTCCTGAATCAGCCATCATGTAAATATTATTATATTTATCAAGACCAGCCATAAGCTCTTTTGTGATATCATTATCCGCTGCATCCCATGTACGAATTACAGCCTTATAACGCTCTTCTTCAGTAAGAAGACCACGCTTGAAGTTACGTCCAATTCTGTCAACAGTCTTTTCAGCATCTGCAAGAATCTGAACCTTTGCTTCTGGTACTGTCATATCAGAAATTGAAACTGTCATGGCAGCTCTTGTTGAATACTTATAACCAAGTGCCTTAATGAAGTCAAGTGTCTCTGATGTTTTAGTCGCACCATGAACGTTAATACATTTTTCAAGAAGCTTCTTGAGCTGCTTCTTACCTACAAGTTCATCTATCTCAAGCTTAAGGAAATTATCCGGATTAGTTCTATCAACATATCCAAGGTCCTGAGGAATTATCTCGTTGAAAATGAAACGTCCAAGTGTAGATTCAATCATTCTTGATTCTTCTACGCCTTCTTCGTTAATTCCTGTTCTACGAACCTTTATTTTGGAATGAAGCGTAACATATCCATTCTCATATGCTGTAATTGCCTCATTTATACTCTTGAAGCATTTTCCTTCGCCCTTTGCTCCTTCTCTTTCCTGTGTAAGATAGTAAATTCCAAGTACCATATCCTGTGAAGGAACGGCAACAGGACCACCATCTGATGGCTTAAGAAGGTTGTTAGGTGACAGAAGAAGGAAACGGCATTCTGCCTGTGCTTCAACTGACAATGGAAGATGAACAGCCATCTGGTCTCCATCGAAGTCGGCATTGAAGGCTGTACATACAAGTGGATGAAGTTTAATAGCTTTTCCTTCTACAAGTGTAGGTTCAAATGCCTGGATACCAAGTCTGTGGAGTGTAGGAGCACGGTTAAGCATAACTGGATGCTCTTTAATTACCTCCTCAAGTACATCCCAGATTTCCGGCTGAAGTCTTTCAACCATCTTCTTAGCTGATTTTATATTATGTGCAGTCTTACGCTTGCAGAGAACCTGCATAACAAATGGTTTGAAAAGCTCAATAGCCATTTCCTTTGGAAGACCACACTGATAAATTTTAAGTTCAGGTCCAACTACGATAACTGAACGTCCTGAGTAGTCAACACGTTTTCCAAGAAGGTTCTGACGGAAACGTCCCTGCTTACCTTTAAGCATGTCTGAAAGTGACTTAAGGGCACGATTTCCAGGACCTGTTACAGGTCTTCCTCTTCTACCGTTATCTATAAGAGCATCAACTGCTTCCTGAAGCATACGTTTTTCATTACGTACGATAATATCAGGTGCACCAAGCTCAAGAAGACGTGCAAGACGGTTATTTCTGTTAATGATTCTTCTGTACAGATCATTCATATCTGATGTTGCGAATCTACCACCATCAAGCTGTACCATTGGTCTTAAATCAGGTGGAATAACAGGAATTACGTCAAGAATCATCCATTCAGGCTTATTATCTGACTCACGGAATGCTTCAATAACCTCAAGTCTCTTGATTATTCTTGCTCTCTTCTGTCCTGTTGAAGCCTTAAGTTCTGACTTAAGCTCTTCACTTTCTTTATCGAGATCAATTTCGGAAAGAAGCTGCTTAACAGCCTCAGCTCCCATTCCTACTTTAAATTCATTGCCATACTTTTCTCTTGCATCCTGATATTCTTTTTCACTGAGAACCTGCTTGTATTCAAGATCAGTCTGTCCAGCATCAAGAACAATATAAGATGCAAAATAAAGTACCTTTTCAAGTATTCTAGGTGATATATCAAGCACAAGTCCCATACGGCTTGGTATACCCTTGAAATACCAGATATGTGAAACAGGTGCCGCAAGAGAAATGTGTCCCATTCTCTCACGTCTTACCTTTGCCTTTGTTACTTCAACACCACATCTGTCACAAATAACGCCTTTATATCTCTGCTTTTTGTATTTACCGCAGTGACACTCCCAGTCCTTCTGTGGTCCAAAAATCTTTTCACAGAAAAGACCATCTTTTTCAGGTTTAAGTGTACGATAATTAATTGTCTCAGGCTTTGTAACCTCTCCATGTGACCATTCAAGGATTTTCTCAGGAGATGCAAGCTTGATTTTAATAGCGTCATATGATATATTTTCAACTTTTTCTTCTACATTACTACCCATTGTTGACATTCGGCACACGTCCTTTCTTATTTTGTTAGACTATATCAGAATTTTAAAGCATCTAAATTCAACTCTTCGTCTCCCTGATCCTGGTCTCCGTTGTTCATCAGATCAGCAACGTCATCTACCTGTGTATAACCTGCTGCTTCAAAATCTTCCTCCTGATTATAATGGAAGTCTTCACCCTTTAATAATGACGCATTTTCCTTTTCATTGTCATTATAGCTGATGTTTTCAGTCATCTTAACTTCATTTCCATCTTCGTCAAGGACAGAAACATCAAGTGCAAGCGCCTGTAATTCTTTAAGAAGTACCTTAAATGACTCAGGAATTCCAGGTTCTTTAATATTATCACCCTTAACGATTGCTTCATAAGTGCTTACACGTCCTGTAACATCATCGGACTTAACAGTAAGAATTTCCTGAAGTGTATATGCAGCTCCGTATGCTTCAAGAGCCCAAACTTCCATTTCTCCAAATCTCTGTCCACCGAACTGTGCTTTACCACCAAGTGGCTGCTGTGTTACAAGTGAGTAAGGACCTGTTGAACGTGCATGAATCTTATCATCAACAAGGTGATGCAGTTTGAGATAGTGCATGAATCCGATTGTAACAGGGCTGTCGAAGTATTCTCCGGTTCTACCATCACGAAGTCTAACCTTACCATCTCTGTTAATTGGTACACCTTCCCATTCTTTTCTATATGCTTCATTTGTTACAAGATAATCCATAACCTCTGGGTCAAGAACATCTTTATATTTTGCTTTGAAGTCTTCTAATGGTGTATTTACATAATCATTAGCGAGTTCAAGTGTATCCATAATGTCATACTCATTCGCACCATCAAATACAGGTGTTGAAACATTAAATCCTAATACCTTTGCTGCGAGTGAAAGATGTATCTCAAGTACCTGTCCAATGTTCATTCGAGAAGGCACTCCAAGAGGGTTAAGAACGATATCAAGTGGTCTTCCGTTTGGAAGGAATGGCATATCTTCAACAGGTAATACTCGTGAAACTACACCCTTGTTACCATGACGTCCAGCCATCTTATCTCCTACCTGGATTTTTCTCTTCTGAGCAATATATATACGTACTTTTTTGTTAACTCCTGGTGGAAGCTCATCTGAGTTCTCCCTTGTAAATACCTTGGCGTCAACAACAATACCAAATTCGCCGTGTGGTACACGAACTGAAGTATCTCTTACTTCTCTTGCTTTCTCTCCGAAAATAGCACGAAGAAGTCTTTCCTCGGCTGAAAGCTCTGTTTCTCCCTTAGGAGTTACCTTACCAACAAGGATATCACCGGCACGAACCTCTGCACCTATTCTGATAATACCATCCTCATTAAGATTCTTAAGAGCATCATCACCTACGTTAGGTACATCTCTTGTAATATCTTCAGGTCCAAGCTTTGTATCTCTTGCTTCTGCTTCATATTCATTAATATGAACTGATGTATAAACGTCTTCACGAACAAGTCTTTCACTAAGAAGAACAGCATCCTCGTAGTTATATCCTTCCCATGTCATGAATCCGATAAGTGGATTCTTACCAAGTGCAATTTCTCCACCTGATGTTGATGGACCATCAGCGATAACCTGTCCCTTAGTGATTTTATCACCTTTGCGTACAAGTGGTCTCTGGTTCATACATGTACCCTGGTTACTTCTTGCAAATTTAGCAAGTGGATATTCCTCAAGTTCACCATCTTCTAGTCTTAAAACGATCTTCTTAGCGCCTGAACTTTCAATAACACCGTCATGCTTTGCAACAACACAGTTACCTGAGTCAACGGCAGCCTTAAGTTCCATACCTGTACCAACGACAGGTGCTTCTGTTACAAGAAGTGGCACGGCCTGACGCTGCATGTTAGATCCCATAAGAGCACGGTTAGCATCATCATTCTCAAGGAAAGGAATCATAGCTGTAGCAACTGAGAATACCATCTTAGGTGATACGTCCATGAAATCAATCTTTGTTCTTTCAAATAAGGATGTTTCTTCGCGGAAACGTCCGGATATATTATTATTTACAAAATGACCATCTGCATCAAGAGGCTCATTCGCCTGAGCGATATGATATCTATCCTCTTCATCAGCAGTCATATATACAACATCATCTGTAACGATAGGATTCTCAGGGTTTGTCTTATCAAGCTTACGATAAGGAGCCTCAATAAATCCATATTCGTTAATACGTGCATATGATGCCAGTGAGTTAATAAGTCCAATGTTAGGACCTTCAGGTGTCTCGATAGGACACATTCTTCCATAATGTGAATAGTGAACGTCTCGAACCTCGAATCCGGCTCTATCTCTTGAAAGACCACCTGGTCCAAGAGCTGAAAGACGTCTCTTATGAGTAAGCTCACTAAGTGGGTTATTCTGGTCCATGAACTGTGACAACTGTGAACTACCGAAGAATTCCTTAACAGCAGCTGTTACAGGCTTAATATTAATAAGAGACTGAGCTGTCACCTCATTTATATCCTGTGTTGTCATTCTTTCACGTACAACTCTCTCCATTCTTGAAAGACCAATTCTGTACTGGTTCTGGAGAAGTTCACCTACGGCACGTATACGACGGTTTCCAAGATGATCGATATCATCACTGTTACCAGCCTTATACTCAAGGTGCATATTATAGTTAATAGAAGCAAATATATCTTCTTTTGTTATATTCTTAGGAATAAGTTCAGTAATACGTCTGCGGATTGCGTCCTTAATATCTTCCTCTTCCTCATACTCATCAAGGATTTCAGCAAGTACAGGGTAGTATACTTCCTCTGTTACACCAAGCTTCTCCTTGTCATAGTCAGGAAGATATGTGTTAAGATCTACCATAAGGTTTGAAAGAATCTTAACTTCTACTATATTAGAAATAGGTATCTGTTTTTCAACACCTTCTACAATACGTGTTTCATATGTTATACGCTCACCACTAATCCATACAGCCGGAATTGCAGCATACTGAATCTTGTCTGCAAGTTCTTCAGTTACAAGTGTTCCCTTTTCTGCAACTATTTCACCTGTATGCTCATCTACTGCGTCTCTTGTAAGAATGTGTCCTGTGATTCTGTTACGAAGAGCAAGTTTCTTATTGAACTTATATCTTCCTACCTTTGCAAGGTCATATCTTCTTGAATCAAAGAACATAGCATTAACAAGGTTTTCAGCACTCTCAACTGATAATGGCTCACCTGGACGAAGTTTTTTGTATAACTCTAACAAACCATCCTGATAATTATCGGATGCATCCTTAGCCATACTTGCAATAAGCTTTGGTTCTTCACCAAACATTTCAATAATCTCATCGTTGGTTCCAACACCAAGCGCACGAATAAGGACAGTAATAGGTACCTTACGGTTTCTGTCCACACGCACGTAAAATATATCATTGGAATCTGTTTCATACTCAAGCCATGCTCCACGGTTTGGTATTACAGTACAGGAATACAGTTCCTTACCAATTTTATCATTGGCTATTGCGTAATAAATACCAGGTGAACGCACAAGCTGACTTACGATTACACGCTCAGCACCATTTATTACGAAAGTTCCTGTCTCAGTCATTAAAGGAAGGTCTCCCATAAATGTACTGTGTTCTTTAATCTCGTCAGTCTCCTTATTGTGAAGACGAACTGTTACTTTCAAAGGAGCTGCATATGTTGCATCTCTCTCTTTACATTCTTCAATTGTATACTTTTTGTCCTGTTCACACAGCTTAAAGTCCACAAATTCAAGACTAAGGTTTCCACTAAAGTTCGTAATAGGTGAAATATCCTTAAACACTTCCTTAAGTCCTTCTTCAAGGAACCACTTATAGGAATTAGTCTGAACTTCAATTAAATTTGGCATATCCAGAACTTCTTTACGTCTGGAAAAACTCATTCTTTGATTGTTTCCTACTTTGACTGGTCGTATCCTGTTCTTTTCCATTAATGCTTACACTCCTTATTAGTTTAGAGTTTCAAGGGTGCTTACCCCTCACAACAACAAGATATTTCAAAAAGTATTTGCTTTTTGAAATATATGTGGTAAAATACGTACATAAAAACACGCAAACTAGCACACTCTACCACAATAAGCACATTCCACTATATCATATAGATTTTACAATGTCAAGCCGTATTTATTCGGAATATTCCGTATAGATACGTTTTTTTGTGCCTTTTTTCAGAAATTTCCGATCAAATTCAAGTCGAACGCACGCAAGGCTTAGTTCGTGATTCCTGATTTTAATTAGCGTAAGCTGAAATATAAAAGATTTGTTATACACATCACTTGCATAAGTGAAAGTCTTCTCGGATGCGGAAGTCTTCTCGGATACGGCAATCTTCTCGGATACGGTAATCTTCTCGGATGTGGCAATCTTCTCGACCAAAACAAAAAAGAGACCGCCGCATATGCGACAGTCTCTTCAAAATGACTTGTTAATTCTAATTCAGTATTAAAATTACTTAAGTGTACAAACAGCACCTTCAGCCTCAAGCTTAGCCTTGATCTCATCAGCTTCTGCCTTTGAAACACCCTCTTTAAGTACTTTAGGAGCTCCTTCAACAACTTCCTTGGCTTCTTTAAGTCCAAGACCTGTAGCATCACGAACAACCTTGATAACCTTAACCTTGTTAGGACCTACTTCTGTAAGCTCTACGTCGAACTCTGTCTTCTCTTCAGCTGATCCTGCGTCAGCTCCTGCTGCTGCAACTACAACACCTGCTGCTGCTGAAACACCAAATTCTTCTTCACATGCTTTTACTAAATCATTTAATTCTAATACGCTCATGCCTTTGATAGCATCGATAAATTCCTGAGTTGTCATTTTAAATACCTCCGTTAATGTTTTAAAAATTTAATTATACTAAATACTAATCACTCTGTCAGTTCTTATTCTGCAGCTTCGCCTTTTTCAGCGATCTGATTAAGAACACGAGCAAAGTTTGTAATTGGAGACTGTAAGCTTCCAAGAAGTTTGGAAATGAGTACGTCTCTTGATGGGATGTCTGCGATAACATTGATTCCCTCAGCATCGTAATATGCGCCTTCTACAACACCAGCTTTGAACTCAATTGCTGGACACTGTTTAGCGAACTCCTTAATAATTCTTGCAGGAGCTGTTGCATCACCCTTACCAAATGCAACTGCTGTTGGTCCTTCAAGATTAGGATCAAGCTGAGCAAAATCTGTTCCCTCAAATGCAATGTGAAGCATTGTATTCTTGTATACTTTGTATACTACACCAGCTTCACGGAACATTTTACGAAGAACTGTATCCTGTTCAACAGTAAGTCCTCTGTAATCTACAAGAACTGCTGCTGTTGCGTCTGATGCGATCTCTTTGATCTCATCTACTATAGGCTTTTTAAGTTCGATCTTAGCCATTTCTATTACCTCCTATATTATTTCTGCCTTGCTGCTCACATTCACAGGAATAACATTTAATAAAAATAATATAGTTTCTATTAAATAAGGCTCCTTCCGTGAAGACACAGAAAGAGCCTGAATATAATCAGTTTCATCTCCCTCGGCAGGCAACTTTGAATCGTATATATTATACAATACCTGCTGTCTTCGGCAACAATGCAAAACTCATTTTACATATAAATATATATCTTGTCAAGTATTTTTTTACCCGAATGCAATCTGATTAATGCAATGTTGCATTGTGGTAGACTGAACAAATAATTCTTATGCGAACTGATTTCCGTTAAGATGGATTCCAGGACCCATTGTTGAAGCAACAGTTACACTCTTAAGGTACTGACCCTTTGCTGAAGCTGGTTTAGCTTTAACGATAGCTCCCATAAGTGTGTTGATGTTCTCTGCTAACTGTTCTTCAGTAAATGATGCTTTTCCTACTGGAACATGGATGATATTTGTCTTGTCAAGACGATATTCAATCTTACCGGCCTTGATATCATTAACAGCTTTTGTTACATCCATTGTAACAGTTCCGGCTTTAGGGTTTGGCATAAGGCCTTTTGGTCCAAGAACACGTCCGAGACGACCAACAACACCCATCATATCTGGTGTAGCTACAACTACATCAAAGTCTAACCATCCATCGTTCTGGATCTTTGGAATAAGTTCATCTCCACCTACATGATCTGCTCCGGCAGCTTCTGCTTCTGCAACTTTATCTCCCTTTGCAAATACAAGTACGCGAACCTTCTTACCTGTTCCGTGTGGTAATACAACCGCACCACGAACCTGCTGGTCAGCGTGACGTCCGTCTACACCTAAACGGATATGAGCCTCTACTGTTTCATCGAATTTAGCAGTTGCTGTTTTCTTGATAAGGCTGACTGCGTCTGCAACTTCATACTGCTTGTCACGTTCAATTAACTTAGCAGCTTCTGCATACTTCTTTCCTCTTTTCATTCTCATAACCTCCTAGTGGTAATAACGGGAGCTTTTTTTACGCCCTCCCACGACGTTCTACATAGAAATAGTCAATTTATTGCGATTTTCCAATAATTAATTCATATAAACAACTAACAATAACCTTGTTATAATTAGTCTTCTACAACGATACCCATACTTCTTGCAGTACCTGAAATCATGCTGATTGCTGCCTCAATACTAGCTGCATTAAGGTCTGGCATCTTGAGCTCAGCGATTTTCTGTACTTCTGCTTTAGATATTGTTGCTACCTTTGTCTTATTAGGTACACCAGAACCGCTCTGAATCTTGCAGGCTTTCTTTAAAAGAACTGCTGCTGGAGGAGTCTTAGTGATAAAGCTAAAGCTCTTATCCTGATATACTGTAATAACTACAGGTATAATCATTCCTTCCTGATTTGCTGTTCTAGCATTAAAATCTTTTGTAAACTGTACAATGTTTACACCATGCTGTCCTAAGGCAGGTCCAACTGGTGGAGCAGGTGTTGCCTTACCAGCAGGGATTTGTAACTTAATATATCCTTCTACTTTTTTAGCCATTTTTAAAATGCCTCCTTAAAAATACTCATGTGAATAACTGTCTAATATTTCAAGACAATGAATCATCACACCTTCTTAACGCTTGCGAAATCAATCTCAAAAGGTGTTTCACGACCAAACATGTTGACATTGATTGTTACAATTCTACGTGAATCGTTCACACTCTGAACAACTCCAACTGTATCTTCCCATACACCGTCTGTTACGATAACAGAATCTCCAATCTTGAAAGGTGATTCCTGAACAGCGTTCATAGACATCATCTTTTCAACATCTTCATCTGAAAGTGGAACAGGCTTTGATCCCGGACCAACGAATCCAGTAACTCCACGTGTATTTCTGACTACATACCATGTGTCATCGTTCATAACCATGTGAATAAGGATATATGCAGGAAGCAACTTTCTTGTCACTACCTTTTTGCTATCACCCTTTTCCTCTTCAACACTCTCCATCGGAATCACTACTTCAAGTATCTGATCCCGAAGGTTTCTGTTTTCAATTGTTTTTTCAATGTCAAGCTTCACCTTATTCTCATATCCTGAATAAGTGTGAACCACATACCATCTTGCTTCAGACATGTTAACCTCCTTGCGTGTCCAATGACACTCAACCAAAAGAACAATTACAGAATCGCATTAAGGCCAAGCTGAATAAGTGCATCTAATCCTATGATAACAAGTGCAATAACAACTGTTGCTGCAACTACTGCTACAGTTTCCTTTGTTACTGTGTCCTTATCAGGCCAGATGATTCTTCCAAATTCTGCTTTAAGCCCTTTAAAAAAGTTCTTCTTAGGAGCGGCGTCCTTACCGGCAGTTGTTTTCTTAGATGAATCTGCCTTGGCAGCCTCTGTTTTAGTAACTTCTGTACTCATAAACAAGCCCCTCCTTATTTTGTCTCTTTATGCAAAGTGTGCTTTCTACAAAATCTGCAATACTTTTTTGTTTCCATTCTGTCCGGATGGTTCTTCTTTTCCTTAGTTGTGTCATAATTACGCTGCTGACAATCTGTACAAGCTAATGTAATCTTAACTCTCATTTACGTCACCTCCGTGATATTTTGTTGGAAAATTAAGCGCAAAAAAAAAGACCTATTTCATCGCTAGTTCAGAATAACACAACAATCCAGCCACGTCAACAGGTTTTTTCTTTTTTTATTTTTTAATTTTTTGCTTTGTTATTTACAATAGAAAGGTTTTTCCCTGGGCAGACCACAACACATCTTAAACATGTTATGCACTCACCTCTTTCTTCTTCAGCTCCGGGTTCAATGCCAAGCGGACAGTTTTTACTGCATGCATGACAGGAAGAAATGCAATTTTTACCTTTATGTATTCGCGCCAGAATACCCGATGGAACAATTGCAAAAACAGCTCCCATAGGACACAGATGTCTGCAAAAGAATCTTTCCTCAACTGACATGGCCACTATAATTATTCCAAAAATAATTATGGATGCCAAAGATGACGAGAAGGTCTCTTTAAAATTTCCTGATGCAATAAATGAAAACACTGTCCAGGGACTGTATTTCGTAACAAGATCCTTTTTACCCAAAAAACACAGGATAAGAATCACTGCAAGCACAGGATATTTTATTTTTCCAGCCTTCCCATGCTTTACCTTCATATTTATGCAGGCCCTGATTTTCCCAGTCAGGAAATAAATATAATCCCCCAAGGCGCCAAAGGCGCAGGCATATCCACAAAACACTCTGCCAAATAGTAATGTTACAATCAGGAGAATAAGCAGTATTTTTGTAAATGAGTCCCATTGCAGGACATTTCCTTTTCCAATTGCATCTGCTGTATTTTTTACACCGGTAAATGCCTGGTCAAATAATGATGGTAACAGGACAAAGAATATAAGCTGCACTACCATTCTTACATATTTAACTGTTTTAATCATGTACTTTTTATTAAAATGATTTGATTTCTTTTTTTCTTTTGCTGGCTGCATACTATTACCTCAACACCTTATTTATCTTTTAGTGCATTATCCAGAGCATTCTTTACAGCATTCAAAATGCCATTTGACGAAAATGTTGCTCCTGACACTACATCAATATGTGTAGTCTGTTTTTCACATATCTCTTGCAATAGCCTTCGGGCATTATTCATATATTCCGGTGTTTCTCCATCCGATGACATTATAGATACTTCACTTATTCTTCCATTTAATATATCAACACTAACTCTGATTATGCCACCAAAGCCCTCTGCTTCACCTTCATATGTTCCATCCTGCCAGGTATCCATACTACCAGAAGTATCTTCATTTTCATAAGCATAATTTTTGTCATTATACGCATCAAATGATTTTGAAATATCTCCGTAATTGTTCGCTGTTTCTTCATATATAAATAGGAAAGCTGATATAATTATCAGATTTATCCATTTCACGCTATTTACTTTCACTGTTTATCTCTCTCCATACAAGCCTTTTTATACATTTCCAAAAATGCATTTGATGAGCAGGTTGCTCCTGATACAACATCCACCGAATCATCATTTTTCTGTAAAAGTCCTGCCAGTATTCCAGGCTCATTTTTCGTGCCATTAAGTGCCAGCCGCATATATGGCTCATTTGTAACATCCGTAATCACTATATTATCAAAACCACTGAAATTTTTTCCTTCAAATGAGACATCTGCAGACATTGCATATCTTCTAAACTCCCTATCCTCATCAGGCATAACCGAAACGGTAATATTATACGTCTTTTTCATGAAAGGACTGTTGCCTGGCAAAGGTTCTGCGCTTTCCTTAGGATATGGACTGTTATCCGGCCAAGGTTCTGCACTTTCTTTCGGATATGGACTGTTATCCAGCCAAGGTTCTGCACTTTCCTTAGGATATGGACTATTGTCCGGCAAAGGTTCTGTGCTTTCCTTCGGATATGGACTGTTGCCTTGCCATGGCAGCATAGTTTCTTCTGGCATAGGGCTGGACGTTGACGCTGGTGGCACGCTTTCTTCCGGAAGCGAATTGTCACCCGGCCTTACTTGCACAGATGATACAGGCACACGTACTGTAGCCATCTTTAATGCATATTTGTATATTTCCACAAATGATTTTGATGAACATGTTGCACCAGATACAGCCTGAATATCCTTAGCACCATTCTGGCTGATAATCTGCTCCACAACTCCTTTGTATTTTTTATTGCCATTTGCTGCTTTTGTATAATATGGTTTATTGCTTTCATCCTCCGAGCTAAAACCTGAGATTCCTGTAACATAACCATTTTTAAATGTTACATCCGCATATAGCATATACTCATTAAACTGACCGTCACTATCCGGTTTGCACATTGCACCCGCCTTATAGGTGCCATCTTTAATGGTTGCAATATAAGATGTGTCGTTCAAATTATCGAAGCTTGTATTATCAGAAATACTGTTTTTATCTGAAGAATCATCTTTGTTTGAATTATCTTTTTTGTCTGAAGCGTCTTTTTTGTTAGAAATATCCTTTTTGTCCGAAGTATATTTTTATTTGAAGCATCTTTTTTATCTGAAACAGATATTGTATTATCGGGTACCTTTGAGTTGCTATTTTTATTATTGGCAGCTACTGCCTTTGCATATGCTGACTGATATGCCACTTTTATTGCATCAGAGGAATATGTGGCACCTGTAACAATATCTACATCACTGTTTCCGGCTTTTAAAATACGTACACTCATTGTCTTCCAGGCATTATTCATAAATGCCTCATTTGCCGGATCATCATTACCTGACATTTTAAGCTTTGATATTGATACTGCTCTTCCATCCTTAAATCTAACATAAATACTTATACTATAATTAAATCTATCGCACAGGGCACTTCCCTGAAATACACCGTCAGCAGGAAGATTGTTTTTCAAATTATCATCAGCCTGTGAATTATTGGTTTTCTGCCCGAGATCTGATATGGCAGTTTTTATATCTTGTACTTCATCTGATTCTGCAGTTTTTTCAGTCCCACTTTTCAGGGTAGTTACTGTTTGAACTATATCGTTTTCAATAGTTTCATTTTCTGTAGCTTCATCTTCAGAATAATATGGTTGTTGAGAATGTACTGTTTTCCTGTCTGATATGTCAGCAATATATTGCAGGGCTCTGGCAGGGATTGTCCGCATTATACTAATCATTACAAAACATATGATAACTATGGAAGGAAACAGAAATGACCATTTTTGAATTTTATTTTTCATTTGCCAATCACCTCATAATCAAAATCAGATGAAAATGAATCCTTTATTCCTTCACTTACCTCTACTGTTTTATCCTCATATATTAGTATAAAATCAAATTCCGCACTATGTTTTTTCCAATACTCTTTTGCACTTTCTCCACCCATTACAAATAATGACGTAGACAATCCATCTGCAAGAGTTCCATCATCGCTTACAATAGTCACGCTTACAAGTCCTGACCGGGCCGGTTTACCTGTTGCAGGATCAATTATGTGATGATATTTTTTTCCGTCTTTTTCAAAATAACGCTCGTAGCCTCCAGAAGTTATAACTGCCTTGTCTGTTAGCGTTAGTATCCCTGCATAATCTCCGTCAAGTGGTGAAGTATCCGGATTTTCCACAGCTATTTTCCATGTATTTCTATCATTTTTTCTACCGTAAGCTTGTACATTGCCACCAAGTGATACTATTCCTCCGGTAACATGGTATTCCTTAAATATTTGCATAATTCTTGATGAAGTATATCCTTTTGCTATTCCACCAAAATCAATCTCCACCTTATCAGGCAACAGGGCTAATCTATTTTCCGGATTCCACTGTATCAAAGACGAATCAACATTTTTCAGAAGTTCATTAATTCTTTCATCAGAAGGAACCTTGTACTTATCCGAGGTAAAGCCCCATTCTTTCATTAACGGATATATGGTAATGTCAAATGAGCCCTCTGTATTTTCATAGAGTTCCAGGGATTTTTCAAGCAGGAAACCAGTATCAGCAGATAAAAGACAGTTTCCGTTTTTATTCAGTATAGAAACTTCACTTTTTGCATTACCCGTGCTAAGAAGATCATCTAATCTCTTCACCTCAGCAGCTGCAGCATCCACTGCCTCTGATGATTTTTCACCATAGGCAGTAATAGTCATTATTGTATCCATTGCAAATAGTTCTCTTGATGCTTCACCATTATTTACTTTTTCTGATAATTCAGCATTATTTTTACTGCAGCCAGGTATTACTAACAGGCATACTGTAATGCAAACTCCAAAAATAATTTTCCTCACTGTCTTCATATCCACGTTCACTCTCACAACCATAATTTATGATAATATTCAACTAATAATATATCAGTAAAATAGCAAAAATGCTCTACTTAACTTTCACCTTTTTGATCTTAGACCAGCTTGCTCTGATATTTTTTTCACCTTTTGATGCAATTGCTCTCACACGTATGTAGTAGATTTTTTTTGATTTCAGGTTTTTTATAGTCGCTCCATTATTTGCTTTCACCTTGAATTTAATTGCTTTCTTCATATTCTTTTTTGTTGAATACTGAATTTCGTAGGCAGTTGCTCCTGATACTTTCTTCCAGCTTACAGTCACGGACTTTTTCTTTGCCTTCACTTTACTTATGACAGCTTTTTTTAATTTGACGTCATTTTGAGCTGCTGTACTTTCTGTAGAAGGAGCCGATGTCTGTAACTGATTCGGCGTCTTTTTAGTTTCCGGTGCCTGTGTTGCCTCCGGCGCCTGTGTTGCTTTTGGTGCCTGTGTTGCTTCCGGTGCCTGTGTTGCTTCCGGTACACCCTGCATCTTTTCAAGTGAATCTATAGCTTCCTGTAAATGAATGCACGCTTCATTTACAATAGCCTCATAATGTGTATTCTTTGCAACTTCATCCTCAGCTTCACCAAGCTCAGTAAGAAGATTCTTCCAACTGGATTCTGTGTATTCAGCAGCATTTAATGATTTTGCCTTTTCAATAAGATCGTTTAATGCCGAAATATCGTCTGTCTCAACATGCTTTGCTATCTGATCGGCTGTTACATTAATATCATAGCTCGCATCTGCATAACCAAGGTCATACACTGTAACTCTCCAATACCCCGAACCATCCATTCCTTCCGGAAGCTTCGCACGATAGGAATCTGTAAGACCAAGCTGTATTCCCATGGTCTTGTGCATCCAGTTATCTGCTGCAAATTTTGTGCCATACTCTGCTGCAACATTCGAATATGTACTGTCATTTCCATAATATGTCCACTTTACAGTCTGCATCATAGAACCTAACGGACCATATCCTTCTCCTTCACCAGCAGTTTTAGTGCTTCCTATATCCATTCTTAAGAATTCTCCATAGCTTCCGCCTGTCTTAATCGTATTCACTGTTCCAGCAGCATTCTTAAGAGACTCATTTTTAATGCCCGAATCTGTTCCGATTGTTCTTTTTCCAAATGAATAATTACCATTGCTGTTTTTATATGCAATTTTAAGACCATTAGTTGCAGGGGTTACGTCGGCTATAAGATTATATGCCTTAAGATTTTTTTCAGAATAACCTCCCACAAGACTTTCACCATTTTTTACAACATTATATTTACTGCAAAAATCCTCAAGTTCTGAAGTTTTAACTGCAACAGGCACATATTTTATTCCAATAACATTATAATCAACAAGCTTAGTTGTTGTTCCGTCAGGAAGCGTAAGCGTGCCCCTTGAATAGCCTATTTTAGTTCCATCATTTTCATAAAAACTTTTACCATCAGCATCCCAGTAGGAAACTGTGTACTGTTTTCCATTATCGGCATTAATAACTGTTTCACTCTGATAGCTTCCCCTGTGAAGACCATGATTCGTTGTTGCACGGGTTACCGCATCAAATGCTCCCTTATCATATTCTTCTCTACTATCTGTCTTATCACTTTTATCAGACAATTCCTTTCCATCCTCAAGAAATATATTTTCTTCCTGCCAATACTCCGCCCATGTAAGGCTGGCATAAAGATATGTATACTCATTCTCATTGTAATTACTAATATCCTCATTATCTACAATCTTATCAACATTGCTTTCCGCAAATGAAGTCGTTCCTGATGCTACGCAGTTTCCTGCCATCATTGCCGCCATCAATGACCAGGCAATGAACTTATCTGATAATTTTTTTAATTTATACACCTTAATATCCTCCGTAATTTTCGATTTTGCAATTGCTTTATCGTGTTTATTGTGTTATGCTAGCCTTAGTTAGCGTTAACTAACTTGCTTCATTATAATTGCAGATTTTTTTTATGTCAATAACAAATTTATATTTTTTATCAGTGGCAGGACAGGCGCAAATCATGGTATACTTTTTCACGCATACCATAAAATGATAATTAGAATGCCATTTTCAACTGATTATTAACTGATTTTAGCAGATTTACAAATGCTGTCAGGAAGGGAGTCCTTATCTTCATGAAATATATTAGAAAATATCTGAAAATGAATTTTGCTGATATTTTGCTTACACTTACACTTGTATTATGCGGCTTTGCAAGTCTCATCATTTTTTATAAGACCTCGCGCACCGGCACAAGCCTGGTTATACGCCAAAATGGTGTCATTACTGCAACTTACCCCCTGAATGAGGATGCCATGATAAATATTTCCGACGCAGGTAATGTTATAACAATAAAAAACGGCGCTGCCACTATGACAGAAGCCGACTGTCCTGATCTTATATGTGTCCGGCACAAAAGCATTAAACGCACCGGTGAGACCATTGTCTGTCTCCCACACCAGCTTTCCTTATCTGTTGAAGGCGGTGTTTCTGTTGATGATGACAAAATTGATGCTATTGTAAGATAAAAGGAGTTCCATATAAAATGATACTTTTAAAACGAAGAAATTCACAAAAACTAACTATGTGCGCCAACTTTATAGCCCTGGCGTTTATATTCAGCTATCTGGAATCGCTGTTTCCATTTTCTCTGGGAATACCGGGAGTAAAGCTTGGTCTGGCAAATATCATTACAGTATATGTTCTATATATGACAAAAAACTTTAAAACAACCTTCATAGTTATTTTTGTAAGAATATTTCTTGTTGCATTTACATTTGGCAACCTGTCCACAATGATATACAGCATATGCGGCGCTATTTTAAGTGGACTTGGCATGGTGATGTTGTATAAAACCGGAATTTTTACAATAATAGGTGTAAGTATTGCAGGTGGCGTTTTACACAATGTTGGTCAAATTTTATGTGCAATGCTGATTCTTGAAACAAATGAACTGATCTACTATCTTCCGGTACTGCTTTTTTCCGGAATCATATGTGGCTTTGGGGTAGGTTTCATAAGTAATATATGTGTCACAAATCTAAAAAAGTTTTATAACAGTAAGGAAAACCTTCCATCTTAGCAGATAGGATATGCTCTCTTAAGCAAGACATATCAGGATTCTTCAATTATGCTATGCTATATCAAATATACCCCGGCGAAACTGATACAGGATTCGCCGGGGCTATATGCTTTTTAATATTTGCTTTCGCTGCTTGCTGCTTGCCTGTTTTATCTGAGATATAATAGTGGGTCAACTGCTTCCCCATCATTTGTCATTTTCATATAAACATTGGTTTCTTCCAAAGTATAATATTTTGTTGGCTCTGATACACTTGCAATCAGCTGACCCTCTTCTATATTATCTCCCTTTTTAACCTGGATGTTTTCTAACTGTCCAAGCCTTATCTTATAATTGTCTCCGATACTAAGCTCAAGATATTCTCCAATTTCTTCGTCTTTTCCCACGTCAGACACTATACCATCACAAGGAGCACACACATTTACGCCCTCTTTTGCCGCAATTAATATTGCCGGATTACTCTTGTACTGGGCTAGTGTTTTAAAATAAACCGGAGTTTCCCCTGAAAACTTCATTATCACTTCACCTTTTACAGGCCATTTTAAGCCCTTTTCTTCATCAAATTTCATTCCCTGCACATCCTTACCGGCTTTCATTACAGGGATCTTTTCTGTGGAAGATATTTTTTTTGCATTGGCTTTTTCGTCTGTCTGCTCTGACTTTTTTTCTGTTGATTTCTTACCTGTACGATCCGTTTTTTTGCCTGTTAACTTGTCAACTGTAAGCTCTGTTTTTTTGTTTGCCGACTTTTTGCCTACTGACGTGTCACCTGTCTGCCCTGGCTTATTACCCGCCAATTTGTCACCTTCAAGCTCTGACTTACTACCTTCAGATCTTTCACCTGTTAATCCTGACTTTTTACCCTCAGTCCTTTCAGAAGAATCAGCAGCCAGCTGCTTATTTGATGAATTGTCTGATTGTTCAATCTGTGCAAGCTTCTGATCATTTTTTCCCTTGTTCTTTACACCAGTAGTATCAAGACAGAGTGCTGCCACTGCTACGACACATATTGCCCCTGCCATAAGTGAAATGTAAAATGCTTTCCCTTTTAGCATTTCGCTAATTCTGTTTCTCCTCATATAAAATCACCTCTGAAACTAGCATTACCAGAATCAGAGGTGATTATACTCATTTAAATATTAATTTGATTTAAATTGCTGCCTTCAAATAATTGTCTTTAATTTGCTAACATTGCTTTGCTGACATTAATTTGTTGATATTAGTTCGCAGACATTACCTTACAGCTATTACTCTACAACTATTACTTTACAATTGTCACTTTACAATTGTTGCCTTGTAGACATTAATTAATTACTTAACAACAGGCTGATACATATTGTTCTTTGCATCAAGTCTTGCATTAACATCAACAATCTTTCCAACATAGTAGCTTTCAGCAGGTGAATTGTATACCTTTGCAAGTGAATCAGCATATACAGTCATTCTGATAAGTGCCATGTTTGGATCACACTGATAATATCTGATTGTGTGTGTTCCGGCTGAAAGTGAAAGTGAAGTTACAGACTTTCTTCCATTATTTTCAATGTCTCCAGCCCATGTTGTAGAATATGAACCTGCAAGATAATTGCTGCTTATAGAGTTAACTATATTTGCTTCTGCACCATCTACTGAAACTGCATAACGAAGTTTCTGGTTACCATATTCAACATTACTTGTTGGGTTGAACTGGCATTCAAGCTTATAATCTCCTCCTTCAGGAACGTATACCTTGTACTCAATATATGGAGCTGTTGAAAGTGCTGCAGTATCATCATATGTTGTAATACTTGATGATGTTCTTACTGATGACATATATTTTCCATTGTCAGGTACAACATACATCTTATTTTCTACATTTGTTCCCTTGCTTGTGTTACCTGTTCCGTTAGAGATTGCTGTATATCTTGATACATCAATTGTTGCGTAATCATTTGCCATTACGTATGTGTTTGCATCAAGTCCTGCAAGGCTTATAACCTGTGCATTAACTGCAACCTTAACAGTATTAGCACCATCAGAAATTGTAATGCTTCCTGATGCATCTGCAGATACCTTACTCCAGTCAACACTTACCTGAATTGTATCCAGGCTGCCTACTGTACCAGATGTCTTTGAAAGCTTAATCCAGTCAGCATCTGCTACAGCTGTATAATCGTATGAAGCATCTGCTTTATTAACTAACTCAATTGTATATACTTCGTTGTTAATATTTGTAAATGATGGAAGTGATGTTTCACCACTGGTGCATTCATTTGTAAATGCTCCGGTAATCTGCTCTGTTAACACATCAAGTCCATTACTGCTACTGCCTGATACAGTTTTAAGTGAAGGTAATTTTCCACTATCTGTCTGCCATCCTGTCATACCAATATGATATCTCTGGTCAGCTGACTGCATTCCCTTCCACTTCTTACCATCTTCTGGTCCGTTTGGCATTGCGTTGTTGTATGTATCATATATCTCCTGGTCAAGTGCAATTGCATCTTCACAAAGAGTCTTATATGTATTGGCAACTGTGAGTCCCATAGCAGCATATTTGTTATTGAGTGCTGCATATATCTGAATCTTAAGTACATTAGGAACTGCAACTGCTGGATAATATACTAACTGATAAAATGCTGCCTGAAGTTCTGCTGGAACCTGATCTTTAAGTGCATTTGCTCTGTTGATCATATCATCACATTTCATAAGAAGATCCTGTGCTTCACTATAGTTTTCAATACTGTACATATCTGAACAGTTTGAAGCTGTATTATATAATACATGTTCTACCTTACGTGATGTTTCAAGGTCAAGATAATCATCAATAAGCTTAGAAGCCTCATTAAGCTGCTCAGCATTAAGACCATTTCCACTCATTCCAAGCTGCTGTTTGATCCAGTTTGCCTTGTACTGTGCAAGCTTTTCGTTACCATCAACGCCCCACTTATCAAAATCATAACCAAGATCGATAAAGTATGAAATGTCATATTCCATAGGCTTTAAGTCACCAACATTTACAATCCATACATCATCAATGTCATTCTCATATGCTACTGACATCTGATCCCATATACGGGATAACTGTGTTGTCTGAATCCATGTATATGACTTTGGTCCACCTACGTAGTCAAAATGATAATACATTCCAAGACCGCCAACATTTTCTTTCTGCTCCTCTGTTGGAAGAGTTCTAAGATATGCAAAGTTATCATCACAGAACATTGCATAAGTATCCTTCATGCAATCCTGCTCATATAATCTTCCCATATTCCATGCATTTTCTACTTCCTTGTATATTACAAGCTGTGTAGGATTAGAATCTCCTGCGTTAGAAAGAAGTTCTTTCTGTGTATTAATAATGTAATTAAGAAGGTCTGCATATTTTTCAGGCTGATCTGCTGCTGGAAGTGATGAGTCATTTTCTCCACGCATACCAACTGTACAGATATTTTCAAATGCCTTATTACGCTCTATACCATCTTCCCAGAATTTGTTGATCGCTGTGTTGATTTTCTCATCATAACCACTCTCTGTAGGAAGATTGTACTTGTTCCATGCCTGTGCAGAATTGTCCCTGATGCTTCCTTTGTATTTACCATATTCACTTCCCCACTCAGCACCTGCTCTGTAACATGGCTCATGATGTGATGTTCCCATTACGATACCATATTTATCTGCAAGCTCTGCGTTAGCAAGTTTATTTTCTACACCATCTTTACTGAACTGATTATTCCACATTGCCGGCCACAGGTAATCACCCTTAAGTCTTAAAATAAGTTCATATACCTGTCTGTAGAATTTTTCATTACGTCCGCCGTATCTGCTTCCACTCCATGTTGTAAGTGAAGGTGCCTCATCATTAAGGAAAATACCACGGTATTTTACTGATGGCTCCTTAGAAGTAACATTTATATCTGTTCCATTAAGAACAACCTTTGATGATACTGCAGGAGTTGCATCTGCCCACCATACCCATGGTGAAACTCCCATGAGTTCTGATACACGGAATATACCATATATAGTTCCACGCTTATCGCTACCTGCGATTACAAGTGCTTCTGCTACTCCTGGAACAGGATTTTTTACAACCTGCATTTTATAGCATTCCCATTTTCCATTTATAGCAGATACATCGATTTTTCCTTCGCTAATAAGCTTGTTGATAACACTGTTACCATTTTCGCCAAATGTTCCGGCAATAACTGCCTTTCCGCTAAGAGCTGAGCTGTCTGTTACAACCTTAAGTCCATCAGGACTCTCATTTGCATTACCTTCTTCATCTGTTCCAACTCCTATTACTCTTGCAACGTCTGCCTTAAATGCATCTGCAATAAGACTTATTCCATCGTATTCGGAATCATTTGGATCAATATACATCATTGCATCTGCTTTTTTATTATCAATGATTGTAAATGGATCAGGTGTTGGTACTGGCTCAGCTGTTGGATTAACAACATTACCAGGATTCTGTGTTGGAAGAGCAACCTGTCCATTGCCCGGAGCCTGTGTTACAGTCTTCTTTGCAGGGGCAACAACATTAACTTTACATTTAATCTTTTTAGTCTTTTTACCGGTTTTAATTGTAGCGGTCACTTTTACTTTTCCTACCTTCACTCCCTTAATTTTTGCGTAAGCATTCTTGCCACTCTTATTCTTTGTAAGCTTGGCAAATTTCTTCTTGTCAATCTTAAAACTTACCTTCATCTTTTTGGTAGTATTTTTAGTCTTTACAGTAATCTTTTTGCCAACTTCAACCTTATAGGTTTTCCTGGCAAACTTAGGTACTTTTGCTTTAGCTGCTTTTGTAGCTGTTGGGCATACTAATAAAGATGCAACCATACTTATTATTCCAGCATACGCAGTGAGCTTTTTTGTCATTCTCATAATTATGTGCTACTCCTTTCAATGATAACTATTTTTCGAACATCTCAAGGTCAATTGCATTAGCCATTGCCTCATACCCATCATATGGATGAAGTCCATCAGAATGTGTATATTCCTCACGAACATTCTTTGGATTATCAGGATCTGCTACAGCGCTTTCAAAATCAATGATTCCATCAACTCCTGATTCTGATGACCGGAACCAGTTATTGATAAGCTGTCTTACCCCTTCAGAACCTTCACTGTAATAGCTGCTTGTTCCAAATGGAAGAATTGGTGCAGCATATACTTTAATGTTATTTTCATGGCATAATGCTATCATTTTTTCATATTCAGGCTTAAGTGTATTAAACTTATCTGCGTTAGGTAACTTATCAAGATCATTTACTCCAAATAAAATGATACAGTAAGCAACTCCATCATGCTCAAGAAGGTCTCTTCTAAATCTGTCTTTTCCGGCAGGTCCAAGACCACCAAATATAGCGTTACCACCGATGCCTTCATTTATCACGGAAACATTCTTTGTTGATTCATTTGCCTGAAGTCTCTTTGCAAAATAATCGCCCCACCTTGTATAGCTGTCAGGTTTCTTACCAAGATAACCAGCATCTGTTCCATATCCGTCAGTAATTGAATCACCGAAGCATACTACTGCTTTGCTTCCTTCTGGCTGCATAAGTGATACATCAGCAAGGAAGAACCATCCTGTACAGGTTTTCAGACCATTTACGCTGCCAAGAGATTCGGTTGATACTTCGTTGCCTGGTGTCTGGTATGTGGTTGCTCTGGCACCCCTGTGTCCTGTTACACCAGTAGTAGGCACATTGCCACCAAAGTATGTTGAGATAGCTACATTTTCAAGTGCTGTTACCTTAAAATCAATAGTATCTGTCTCGATAACCTCTCCGGCAGGAATCTCAAATGATGCTTTGCCGTTAACCGTTACTACTGTGTCTGTAGATGTAATAATATCTGACTGGTCAGCACGTGCACCTTGTTTTGCAATGTGCATTGATTCAACCTGTACAGAACTTTTACCATACTGGTTTGACAATCTTAATTTAAATTTGTCACCAGATGTTGTAACCTTTATTATCTGTCTTACTGTTGTTTTTGCAAGTGGAATAAAATTCTTTACTCCGTCCTGATTTTCAACAGGTTCTTCAGCTGTTCCCCATGTGGTTACCCAGATATCAGGCTCTGCTGTAGCTGTTGGTTCTGCTGTTGGTGCTACTGTTGGCGCTACTGTTGATACAGCTGTTGGTGCACTTGTCTGTGTTGATACAATAGGAGCTGGTGTAGCTACTCTTGCAGCAGCTGCCTTAGTTGTTACCTTTACATTACATTTTAAAACAGTCTTCTTCTTACCGAGTTTGTATGTAGCTGATACTACAGAACTTCCTGCTTTAACTGCTTTAAATGTAACTGCAGCTTTCTTTCCACTCTTCCTTTTAGTAATCTTTACAAATTTAGTTTTGCTTGACTTCCATGTTACCTTGGCTTTTTTCTGTCTGTTCTTGATGCTTACTGTTGCTCTCTGGCCTTCCTTAAGTCTAACACTTTTCCTACTGAGAACAGGTTTTTTTGCAGCATCTGCTGAAATACCTGTCATTGATGTAACAGCAAGAGCAGCTGTAAGCATTCCTGCCATAACTTTTCCTGCTATTTTTCTCATTATACTGTTCTTCATTTTCATTTTCCTTTCTATTAAATGACAACATTATTGCGTCATTTATCCCTTTTAGCGAGTTTGGATTTATACTACCACAAAATATCTGATACATCAATCACCGACCATATAATGCAACCTTTTCTTGAAAAATTGCAAACAATAAGGTATAATTTTATCATTATAAATCGTTTATGAACGGAGGTGGAATTAGTCATGAGATACTTGTACTCGGAATATGATCAACCTATTGCTACTGACTATTATTACGAAGCAAGACATACTGTGAATGATCACGTACCATCCGTTCCTTCGCATTCCCATAACTATTATGAGATATATATGTATATTACCGGTTCATGTAAGCTCTTCGTAGAGGATCGTTTTTACGATGTAAAACGCGGGGATGTCGTTATAATTCCTCCTTATACGATTCACAGACTTACTCCACTTGAAACGGAGCAGATGCCTTATGAGAGAATGTATATGTACATTACTGAAGCCTGTCTAAAATCATTTCAGTTCAATGAGCACAGTCCACTTCATACGCTAGAGCTTGCAAGGAATAACCGAAGATTTCATTTCAGAATAAGTGATGCTGATGATTACGAAGCCATACGACAGTGCATGTTCAAAATTGCCGTTAATACCCGCAAGGATTTTTATGGTAAAGAAATGCTTAACCGTTCATACATTCTACAGCTTGTAACTGTACTTAATCAGAATGTGGTTAATGAGCTTAAGCCTCACGGTATTATACATACTAACCCATTAATGGAAAAAATTGTTTCATATATTAACAGCAATTACACTGATGACATATCCCTGGATTTATTAACCGATATGTTCTATATTAACAAATCCACTCTTTCCAAGGATTTTAAGAGTTATACTTCACATACTATCCACAATTATCTTGTACTTAAACGTGTAAGTGTGGCCAAGCAGGAGATGGCTGAGGGTGTTTCACCTTCCCAGGTTTATCTTTTAACCGGTTTTAAGGATTATTCAACATTTTACAGGACCTTCCAGCGTACAGAGGGAATGTCACCTAAGGAGTATTACACTCACGTCTGTAATGTTTAATTTTATATGGGTCATTTTACTTTTTAAGCACAAAAAATCCGGCAGGACAAACCTGCCGGATTAAATTTTTTATATTATTTTAAATAGGTGTGCATCATGCCTTTTCAACAGCTATTGTACATTCTTCGCCATTGATAGTCCATACCTTTTCAATTCCTGCTGTCTCATCAACAACAATCTTATCAGCAAGTACTTCCTTCATGATAACGTCCTTATTAGCAAGGATAATCTCTTTTATCTTATCATTGCCTTTTTCATATACGTTAATGTGATCCATAACCTCAAAGCCTGAATCCTTACGCATATTCTGAACCTTACTTATTATCTCACGAACATATCCCTCTTCGATAAGCTCAGGAGTAAGATTGGTATCAAGAACAACAGTAATTCCATAGTTGGATTCTGATACATAACCATCCTTCTGAAGTGCTTCTATGAGAAGATCATCCTTCTCGATAAGCTCGTCTACACCATCAAGTGTAACAGTGATATGACCTGTTTCATTAAGTTCCTTCATTGCCTTGCTTCCATCAAGACTGGCAAGTGTCTCCTTAAGAGCATTGATTCTCTTTCCGAAGCGCTTACCAAGAGTCTTGAGCTGTGGCTTGAAAAGATAGTCTGTATGTTCACTGACATCATCTGTAAATACAGCGTTCTTAATGTTAAGCTCATCAGCAATAATATCTGTATAGAAATCAGATAACTGTGTAGCTGCCTTTATATACATCTTTGAAAGTGGCTGACGGTTCTTAACATTAGCTGCATTACGGCATGCACGTCCAAGAACAACAGCGTTAAGTACTTCTCCCATCTCATTCTCAAGGTCGAGGTCTATCATATCCTCATTCACCTCAGGGAAGTCACAAAGGTGGATACTTTCAGGCTGTGTTTTATCAATTTCACAAACAAGGTTTCTGTATATATCCTCTGTCATGAATGGAATCATAGGTGCTGCTGCCTTACATATTGTAACAAGTGCAGTATACAGAGTAAGATATGCATTAATCTTATCCTGTTCCATTCCCTTAGCCCAGAAACGCTCACGGCATCTTCTTACATACCAGTTACTAAGTTCATCAACAAATGTCTGAAGTGCTCTTGCTGTCTCAGGTATTCTATAGTTGGCAAGGTTATTGTCAACATTCTTAACTGTTGTATTAAGTCTTGAAAGAAGCCACTTGTCCATAACAGCAAGCTTGTCATACTCAAGAGTATACTTAGTTGGATCAAAATTATCTATATTGGCATACAGTACATAGAATGCATATGTGTTCCAGAGTGTTCCCATGAATTTACGCTGTCCTTCAACAACAGCCTTGTCATGGAACTTATTAGGAAGCCATGGAGCACTGTTAGCGTAGAAATACCATCTGATGGCATCTGCGCCGTACTTCTCAAGTGCTTCAAACGGATCAACCGCATTACCCTTTGACTTACTCATTTTCTGGCCATCTTTATCAAGAACAAGACCAAGAACTATTACATTCTTATATGGTGCCTTATCAAATATAAGTGTTGAAATGGCAAGAAGTGAATAGAACCATCCTCTTGTCTGGTCAACTGCCTCACTGATGAAATCAGCTGGGAAGTTCTCTTCAAATATTTCCTTATTCTCAAATGGATAGTGCCACTGTGCAAATGGCATTGATCCTGAATCGAACCAGCAGTCAATAACTTCCGGTACTCTGTGCATCTCGCCACCACAATCCGGACACTTAATAGTAACAGCGTCTATAAACGGACGATGAAGCTCGATATCATCAGGACAGTTGTCTGACATTGACTTAAGCTCTTCAATACTTCCTATTGCATGCTTGCAGCCACATGAACACTCCCAGATATTAAGTGGTGTTCCCCAATAACGGTTACGGCTTACAGCCCAGTCCTGAAGGTTCTCAAGCCAGTCTCCAAAACGTCCCTTACCAATGCTTTCAGGTATCCAGTTAATTGTATTGTTATTAGCTATCATCTTATCTTTTACTTCAGTCATCTTAATAAACCATGACTCTCTTGCGTAGTAGATAAGTGGAGTATCACATCTCCAGCAGAATGGATAGCTATGCTCAAATTTAAGAACCTTGAATAAGAGTCCCTTGGCACCAAGCATCTTTAAGATTGCTTCGTCACCCTTCTTGCAGAATACTCCGGCAAGATCAGTTACCTCTGGTTTAAACTGACCCTTATCATCTACAAGCTGTACAAAAGGAAGATCATACTTACGTCCAACATTCGCATCGTCTTCACCAAATGCAGGAGCAATATGAACGACACCCGTACCATCTGTAAGAGTTACATATCCGTCACATGTTACATAGTAACACTTCTTATCAGGATTAGCATAATCAAATAATGGCTCATATTCCTTGTACTCAAGATCCTTACCTGTATATTTTTCAACTATCTCATATACACCTTCAATTACTGAAAGAAGTGCCTCAGCAAGATAGTAATACTCTGTCTTAACAGCTGTATCCTCTTCTCCCTCTTTAACAACGTCTCCGGTTTCATTAACAGAAACCTTAACCTTAACATATGTCTCTACAGGATTCACACAAAGTGCAACGTTAGATGGGAGTGTCCAAGGTGTTGTTGTCCATGCAAGGAAATATTCGTTCTCAGCTTCCTTAACCTTAAACTTGGCAATAACTGACTTTTCCTTGACATCCTTGTATCCCTGTGCAACCTCATGACTTGAAAGAGGTGTTCCACAACGTGGGCAGTAAGGAACAATCTTATAGCCCTTATATAAGAGTTTCTTATCCCATATCTGCTTAAGTGCCCACCACTCCGATTCAATAAATGAATTGTGGTATGTTACATATGGGTTATCCATATCAGCCCAGAAACCAACAGTACCTGAGAAATCTTCCCACATACCCTTATACTTCCAGACACTTTCCTTACATTCCTTGATGAATGGCTCAAGACCATACTCTTCAATCTGCTCCTTACCATCAAGTCCAAGCTTTTTCTCTACTTCAAGCTCAACAGGAAGTCCGTGTGTATCCCATCCGGCCTTTCTGATAACCTTATACCCCTTCATAGTACGGTAACGTGGAATCATATCCTTGATTACACGTGTAAGCACATGTCCAATATGTGGCTTACCGTTAGCTGTAGGTGGACCATCGAAAAATGTATATGGCTCACCGTTTTTTCTTATATCAATACTCTTTTTGAAAACATCATTCTCTTTCCAAAATTCAAGTACTTCCTTCTCTCTGTCAACAAATTTCAAATCTGTAGAAACTTTTTTATACATACATCCGCCTCCTAATTCAAACTCCATAATAGTATATAATCACAGTCTTGTCAATCCAAAAACTATTGACATTCTCCTTTAAATTAGGTACATTTATAGCTAACTATTGTTACGTTGCTGCTTATATAACAGGCAGTAATTATGTGGCTGTCATTCATTTAGAATGATACCATTTATCAGGAAGAGGTATGTAATTATGATTAATGAAGAGAATTTAACTTTGCTTACTGATTTTTATGAACTGACAATGATGCAGGGGTATTTTAAAAATGAAACCAATCCCACTGTAGTATTCGATATGTTTTACAGAGTAAATCCTAACGATGGAGGTTATGCCATCTGTTGTGGTCTTGAGCAGGTAATTGATTATATTAAAAACCTTAATTTTTCATATGATGATATAGAATATTTACGTAGCCTTAGGATATTTGACGAGGACTTTCTCAACTATCTTGCAGGCTTTCATTTTACTGGTGATATATATGCTATACCTGAGGGAACAGTTATCTTTCCAATGGAACCAATTGTGAAGGTTGTGGCACCTATTATGGAAGCACAGCTTGTAGAGACAGCAATTTTATGTATCATAAACCATCAGAGTCTTATCGCCACAAAAGCAGCCAGAGTATGTTATGCTGCCAAGGGCGAGCCTGTTATGGAATTCGGATTAAGACGTGCACAGGGTCCTGATGCTGCTACTCTTGGAGCAAGAGCTGCAGTAATCGGCGGCTGTATTGGAACCAGTAATGTTCTGTGTGCCAAGAAATATGGTATACCAGCTCTGGGAACACATGCCCACAGCTGGATTATGAGTTTTCCTGACGAACTTACTGCATTCAGAAAATATGCAGGTCTTTATCCTGAAAACACAACACTTCTTGTAGATACCTATGACACTCTCCGTTCCGGTGTACCGAATGCCATTAAGGTGTTTACAGAATTACGCGAAGCCGGAAGGATGCCTAAGATGTACGGCATCAGGCTTGACAGCGGCGACCTTTCATATCTTTCAAAGAAGGCACGTAAGATGTTAGATGACGCCGGTTTTGAAGACGCTATTATATGTGCTTCAAGTGATCTGGATGAATACCTTATAGAATCACTTAAGCTTCAGGGGGCAAAGATTAATTCCTGGGGAGTTGGAACCAACCTCATAACCTCTAAGGATCACCCTGCTTTTGGTGGTGTATATAAGCTTGCAGCTATTAAAGAGGGCGACGAATTCAAACCTAAGATCAAAATTTCAGAAAACCAGTGGAAAATTACTAACCCTGACAACAAGACAGTTTATCGTGTGTATGACAAGGTAACAGGCAATATTCATGCCGATCTTATATGTCTTGCAGACGAGAAGTTTGATGAAAATGAAAGACTTAAGCTGTTTGATCCAATTAATACATGGAAGAAGACTTATCTTGAAGGTGGAACCTATACACTCAAGGAAATTCTTGTTCCTGTATTCCAGAACGGAACCTGTGTATATGATTTGCCAAGTGTTATGGAGATTCGTGACAAGTGCCTTAAGGAACAGGAGACACTTTGGGAAGAGACCCGTCGTTTTGTTAATCCACACAATGTTTACGTAGACTTGTCAGACAAACTGTGGAATATTAAAAACTCTCTTCTTGAATCATATAAAATGAACAATGAACCAAAATAACAAATAATCCGGAATAATATTAATGTAACTTATAAGGAAGGAATCTATATTATCATGAGTAACTTAAAAGCACTTTTTAAAAAATACTGGCACATTGTATTTGTCCTGTATTTTCCAATTTATATGGCTGCATTTGTAGCTTTGGAGAAAAAATCATTTGACAATTACACATTTATGCACTGTGCCATCGATGATATGATTCCTTTCTGCCGTTTTTTCATTGTTCCATATATTTTATGGTTTGCCTATATGGCTGTATTTCTCGTATTCTTTTTCTTCTACAGCCGCGAGGAATTCATAAGCTATGCATGGTATCTTATTACAGGTATGAGTATATGTCTTATCATATACGCAGTATGGCCATCAAAGCTTGACTTAAGACCTGAAACCCTTGAGGGGAATGACATATTTACAGTCCTTGTTAATATGATATATTCAACAGATACCCCAACCAATGTATGCCCAAGCATACATTGTCTCAACTCATTTGCTACACACATTGCAATTTCAAAATGTGATTACTTTAAAAAACGTCCTGTAATCAGATATGCTTCTGCTCTTCTTGTAGTTCTTATCTGTCTTTCAACGATGTTTTTAAAGCAGCACTCATTTATTGATGTTGTATGCGCAGTTATTTTAGGTGCATTTTTATATCTGATTATCTACAGCAGATACAGTATTATTACTTTGCGTTCCCGTAAACGCACTGCCATTTTTTCTTCCACGCTCCACTAAAGAAGTATATTGTTCCCGGTATTGCAGTGCCATACGTTGCAAGACCGTAACCAAGGAAGAATCCAAACAGTCCAAGTCCGAATACTATTCCGAAAAGATAACTGAAAGCAATTCTGAATACAAAACCGTCTAACAGGGCAAATATAAGACCAAGTCTTGCATTGCCTGTTCCCTGAATAAGTCCGTTACTTCCTCTCATAAGTGCCATCGCAGGATAGTTCCATATTATTGCAGAAACATAAACTCCGGAAAGCTTTATTACTGTTGCATCGTCTGTAAATAGTGAGAACAAGGCTTCCCTGTTGGTAAAATAAACTATTACATATACCGCATAACAACAGATGCTTATTATCCAACTGTAAAAAACAACCTTTTTTACACGTTTGAAATTTCCTGCTGCAAAATTCTGTCCTACCATGGAGGATACGGCAAATGATACACCCTGAGTCACCTTATTTATAAAGTCGTCTACCCTGATACCGACGCCAAATGTTGCTGACGCCTGATATCCTGTGCTGTTAACTAAGGCACCAACAAACATCATTGATATGTTAATGGCACATCCCTGTAAAGCAAAAGGAATTCCCAGTTTTATCAGACTTGAAAATGATTCTTTATGTATTCTGAAACTCTCTAATTTGAAATCAAATCCAAAATCTTCCTTGTTCCTAAGAAGGAAACATACAGCACATATACAGGATACCGCCTGTCCGATTATAGTTGCAAGAGCTGCACCAGCAGTGCCCATATCCATATATATAACGAATGTAATATCAAGTATTACGTTCAGTATTGAAGCAATAATAATAAATATAAATGGGTGCTTCGAATCCCCCATTCCCCTGAAAACTGCAGATATCATATTATAACCAAACGTAAATATTATACCTATGCAGCTGACAAGCATGTATGCGGCAGCCATATCAAATGATTCCGGCTGCACGTTAATAAGTCTTAGGATACTCTTTCTGAACACAATTCCGATAAAGGTCATGAATACGGCAAGGGAGGCAAGTACTGTAAACATTGTTCCTATCATGGAATTAAGCTTTTCTCTTTTTCCCGAACCGATTATATGTGAGATATTTACCTGTCCGCTGGTACACAGACCCACTGACAGCATTATAAAAAAATTCATGGGCTGTCCGCCATTGGATACAGCAGCCAGCCCATCAGAACCGACGTGTTTACCAACAATTGCCATATCAACGAGGGAATACAGTACCTGCAGCATATTTGATGCCATAAATGGCACTGCAAATCTGACAATCTGCGTAAACACATTTCCTTTTGTAAAATCATTTATAATCTTATTGTTATTCTCTTTCACTTTAACACCCGGCATCCTTCCGATTTAGTTCAGGTAATCCTCCTGTAAAAGCTCAGAAAAATAACCCGATGCAGATACAGGCTCTCCCCCCATATGAAGGTGTGTAACATCACCAATCACCTGGCATCTGAAATATGCCTCTCCCGGCACTCTTTCTTCCGTATTAAGTACAGTAACTGACGTTGGCGGCAAAAATAAACCATGAAGCATTACCGGTGGTGCAATACCTAAAATATGGGACATCATTATCATTGTAACACCAAAATGACAAAAAATCACTACAGTATTATCACTATGCTCCTTGAAGGTATAATATCTGCCCTTTCTGGTATATCCGTTTGCGGCAATTATTTCATCAATTCCATCCTGTACCATTTTCCACTCAGCTGCAATATCATCCCTGCTGCCCTTTATAATAGGGTCGGATGTCCAGTTGTCTTTATCATACATTGTTTCACTCTGTGTCCAGTAATCAGGCATAAGATCCCAGCATATATGATCAAGTCCATTGTAAGGGTTATATACATGTCCCTTAAATTCCCTCAAAAATTCCTTGGTAACTGCCGTTCTTCCAAGCTTCTCAAGTGAATATGCAGCTGTAGCCTGTGCTCTTCCAAGGGGTGAGCAGTATATACTGTCTATTTTCCAGCGGCTGACTCTTTGGGCAAGAAGCTCTGCCTCTCTTCTTCCTTTTTTTGTAAGTGAATCTATTGAGTAGTCGGGGTCACCATGACGTATAAATATTATTCTCATATGAAGTCTCCTTATTGTAAAATTCTTCTCGACTGCGGTAAGTTTCAACTATAATAATGTTACCTTAGAAAACTTATACATGGTATATATATACGTATGTCATTTATAGAAAAATGAATAACTTCTACCTGTACTGTGATATATACATGTTATAGTACATGCCGCCTTTTTCAAGGAGCTCTCTGTGGGTTCCCTGTTCGCTTATTACTCCGTCCTTCAGTACGAGTATGACATCTGCATTTTCTATTGTAGAAAGTCTGTGTGCAATTACGAAGCAGGTTTTATTTTCCATAAGCTTCAGCATAGCATTTTCTATTTCTTTTTCTGTTCTTGTATCTACGTTTGATGTTGCCTCATCAAGAATCAGCATGTGCTTATTTATAAGCATGGCCCGGGCAATTGTAAGTAACTGTTTCTGGCCTTTTGATATATTGTTGCCACCTTCTCTGATGAGAGTGTCATAGCCCTCAGGCATGTTGTTGATGTAATATTCAAGGTTACAGGCTTTTACTGCCTCCTTAAGCATATCATCTGTAACATTTTCATTGCCGTATACAAGATTTTCTCTTATTGTGCCACCAAATACCCATGTATCCTGAAGCACCATTGTAAATGCATTTCTAAGTGAATCTCTTGTGTACTCCCTTATATCAGTTCCGTCTATTTTTATTGAACCACCATCCACATCGTAAAATCTCATTAAGAGGTTTATCAGGGTAGTTTTTCCTGCTCCGGTTGCCCCAACTATTGCAACAACTTTTCCGGGTTTTACTGTAAGTGAAAAATCATTTATAACTGTCTCATTTTCTTCATAACCAAAGGTAACGTTTTCAAAAAGAACCTCGCCCTTAACCTCTTTCAGCACCTTTGCTTCCCTGCCATCAGGAGTCTCCTCCTCTTCATCAAGGAGTCTGAACACTCTTTCAGCTGCAGCTAAGGCAGACAGTATCTCATTGTACATATTGGCCACCTCATTTACCGGGCCGGAGAATTTCCTTGAATACAATATAAATGAGGATATCTGACCCAGGCTTCCCTTACATGCTATGTATAGCAAGGAACCGAAAACTCCGATAAGGGCCAGGGAAAAATTATTGATAAAACCAATACTTGGACCAATGATGGTTCCATAATAATCAGCATTATAGTAGCCGTCTGCCGCCGCTTCGTTGTATTTTTCAAAACGTTTTATCATGACGTCTTCTTTTGCATAGGCTGCAATTGTCTTCTGTCCCGTGAACATTTCTTCCGTAAATCCGTTCATTTGTCCATACTTTTTGGAACGGGCAGAAAAAAGCGGTCTTGTTCTTTTTGTCATATATCTGGTATACAGTATGGAAGCCGGCAGAGTGATAAGCTGGACTACAATAAGCTTTCTGCTGATAACGAACATCATTATAAATGAGCCCACAATAGTTATAATACTTGTTATAAGCTGAGTTACATCTGCCGACACAGAAGTGTTGATGACATCAATATCATAGGAAACCCTGCTTATAATATCTCCAGTCTGGTTATTGTCAAAATAACTCACAGGCAGCTTTAAGAGCTTGGCAAATACTTCCTTCCTCATATCATTTGCCACTTTCCTACCAAGCTTTATCATTATGGTGGACAAGATGTATGTCATAACAGAGGAAATAATGTAAAAAATGAACAGACAGACAACATAAAACATTACCTTATTGAAATTAACATTTCCCTTTCCGGCGCTTATAACATCTATTGCCTTTCCGGCAATCATAGGACCTACAAGGGCTGCCACATTACCAGCTGTTCCAAGAATAACTGCAGCAAAAAGATATACCCTGTATTTTATAATATAGGATGTAAGCCTTACCATTGCGCCCTTTTTATCCTTTGGCCTGTCTGTTTTACTACTGATTGGCGGCATTGCACATTTCCTCCCCCATCTGCATATTGTATGTTTCTCTGTATGTCTCACAGTTTTCCATGAGACTTTCATGGTCTCCGTAACCTATTATTCTTCCCTTGTCCATAACAATAATGCTATTCATATCCCTTACTGAACTTACTCGCTGGGCAATCATAACATTGGTAACATGAGGATAATTCTTCTTAAGGTTCTCCCTAAGCCTTGCATCTGTCCTGTAATCAAGTGCACTGGAGGAATCATCAAGAATTATTATCTCACTGCCACCTGCAAGAGCTCTGGCAACAAGCATCCTCTGTCTTTGTCCTCCACTAAGGTTCATGCCTTTTATAGCAAGAATGTGCTGATATTTGTCAGGAAGTCCCTCTATGTAATCAGCAATTTCCGCATTTTGTGCACCTTTTTCAATATCCTTTTTATCAAGATTACGTCCAAAGTCAATATTCTCGTATATTGTGTCATTGAAAATTATGTCATTCTGGAAAACCACTCCGAATTTCTGGCGAAGAGCTTTTCTGCTGTAATATTTTACCGGTTTACCATCGATACTTATTGTACCTGAATCAGGATCATAAAAACGCAGTAAGAGATTAAGTATCGTTGTCTTTCCACATCCGGTAGAACCTATAATTCCAAGACTCTGGCCCTTTTTCACCTTAAAGCTTATATCCTTAAGTCCCATTTTATCAATGGAAACCTTATCAAAAATTATTGCATAATCAGATCCGTCATTTTTACTACTGTCTGTGCCATCATTTGCATCCTCTGGCAGGTCTTCCACAGAATTTTTAATTGAAAGAAGATCATCTATTCTGTCAGCCGACGCGCCTGCCTTTGAATACAGAATAAATATTCTGTTTATACCCATGACAGCCTGCATTATCATATTGAAATACGTAAGAAATGCAAGGATAACCCCTGTTTTCATTACTCCACTGTTAACTCTGTATGCTCCTATAAGTATGATAAGGGTAAGACCTGTATTAAGAAAAAGTGTCATTACTGGGTTAGGAAGTGCCATAACCATACCTGCTTTTATGTCACTTTCAGCCAGGGCGTCACTTTGCTTTTCGAACCTGTCTTTTTCATAATAGTGCTTTGATAAGGCCCTTATTACACGGACACCGGATATGTTTTCCCTCATTATGCACACAATTCCATCTAACATGCCCTGAACCTTACGAAACATTGGTATTCCTTTTTTAGAGATAAATATTATTATAAATGCCAGCACAGGTATCATACACAAAAGCACCAGTGTAAGTGAAATATCCATTCTGCCGGCAATTATTATACCTCCAAGCAGCATTATGGGTGCCCGCACTCCCATTCTCTGCACAATTCCAAGAAAGCTCTGCACATTGTAGGAATCAGAGGTCATTCTTGATATTACTGAAGGCAGGGATGCCCTGTCAAATTCTTCGCCGCCAAGAAACATTGTTTTTTCAAACAGTTCACTTCGCACATTTCTTATGGCATTTTTTGAAGTATAGGTTGCCATTCTGTTACCCATTACATTAAAAAATAAGCCCAGCACAGCGAATACTACCATAACAATTCCGTATAAGGCTACAAGTTTCATATTCTTTGTGGGTGCAATATCATCAATAACATATTCAAGTGTATAGGGTATAAACAGTTCGCTTATAACTGCCAGAAATTTTAGGATTACTGTTATTATAATTCTGGCTGTGTATGGTTTCATAAACCTGAGCATGAGTTTCATTTTTTTCTTCCTTTTATGTTAGTTTTATTTTTATTGTATAAAGTATATAAAGCCATTACAGACGTGGTCTTTATCCGCTAATCCCAGTGTTTCCAGATTCATAGCTATTCACAGTAGGGCGCGCAGGCTCAAAAAACGGGCCGACCAAAAGGTCTGCCCATTAATAATAACATATTTCCGACGTTGTCGGTAAAGAAGAATTTGCTTATCCAATCAATCAATATACCGCTACCAGAGATTTGCATTATAAAATATGGTGTATCGAAAATGAAGAGTTTTCACGTGATACTTGGTATAAGTTGATGATTGTATCTTTGGGGAAAAATACCAAAAACTTCTTAATGAAATCTTATCTTAGATATGTAGCAGTCATACACTACGGTGTATGGCTGCTTTTTTAACAAGAATACGAATAAAATGAGGGATAATAACCGCTACTAAAGCATATAATATGATTGTAGAATAGAAAAATGCAACATGTTACAAAAATCTATTTCAACATCCCGCTGATATATTGATTTCCGAAGTCTATCTGGATATAATAGAATAGAAAAGTGCAACATGTTGCAAAAATCTTTCGTAAGGAGACTTTAAGATGGAGATTCGCAGAGATTTTTATCTGGATAAATTAATAAAAAGAAAAAACAATGGACTGATTAAGGTAATTACCGGTATACGCCGATGCGGCAAATCCTATTTATTGAATAATCTGTTTTATCATCACTTACTGGAAAGCGGTGTTGATGCCGACCACATTATCCGTTTTGCTTTTGACTCAGCAGATGATCTTTATCTGATTGGAGAAAGCCTGATTCAGATTGAAAAGGAAAAGCGTGGAGTTGATCCTGAAAAGTTCATGGCATATATCCGTTCTAAAGTCGTAGGTGAAGGAATGTATTATCTGCTACTTGATGAAATTCAGATGTTGGATTGCTTTGAAGCTGTTCTGAATGGCTATCTTCGAAAAGATCATATGGATGTATTTGTGACCGGAAGTAACGCAAAGCTCCTGTCCAAAGATATAGCTACCGAGTTCGCCGGTCGTGGTGACGAAGTTCATATGTATCCCCTGAGCTTTGTCGAGTTCATGACCGTTTACAACGGTGATAAGTACATGGGATTATCTGAATATATGCTATATGGCGGCATCCCTCTGGTTGTTCTTCGTGAGGGAGCAAACGATAAAGCAGTTGCATTGCAGAATTTGTTCAATGAAATTTATCTTCGAGATATTACCAAACGTAACCGGGTAAAGAACATTGGAGAACTGGAAGATCTTCTGAACATTCTTTCCTCTGCTATTGGTTCACTGACCAATCCGGAAAAACTGAAGAATACTTTCAAGACGGTAAAGAAATCCAGAATCACTTCCGCTACCATTAAGAAATATCTGGATTATTTTGAGGATTCTTTCCTGATTGAATCGGCGCAAAGATATGACATTAAAGGAAAGGCATATATCGAAACTCCAAAGAAATATTATTTCTCCGATCTTGGACTTCGCAATGCCAGAATCAACTTCCGTCAGTTCGAGCAGACCCATTCTATGGAGAATGTAATTTATAACGAACTTCGTATGCGTGGCTACAGCGTGGACGTAGGTGTAATACCGATTGCGGAACGAGATCAAGAAGGTAAGGTTATCCGTAAACAACTTGAGATTGATTTTGTATGCAATCTTGGTTCTTCCAGATACTACATCCAGTCTGCGTATTCTCTGCCAGATGAAGCGAAGCGTACTCAGGAAATCAGACCATTCAGAAAGATTGATGATTCTTTCAAGAAAATTGTTGTTACCAAAGACATCGTTCAGCCGCACTACGATGAGTATGGTATTTTGACTGTGAACATTTATGACTTCCTCCTTGATCCGCAAATTCTTGAAAAATAAACAATGTAAACTCATGTTGCACTCCCCAATTTTTAAATTTTCCAAAGAGGTTCGTACTGCGTTTTATACCACAAATACCATTGAATCATTGAATTCATACTATCGCAGGCTAAACAAGCAGAGAAGCGTATTTCCGAGCTCACAGGCACTGTTGAAAGCACTATACCTGGGGACTTTTGAAATAGCAAAAAAATGGACAATGCCAATCCGTAATTGGGGCAAAGTCCATGGTGGACTCGAAATCATGTACCCGGACAGAATGCAGATATAGCAATAAAAGCTGGAATATCAAGAGTAAATATACGCCCAGAATTCTCTAGGCACTCTTGACATACCAGCTTATTTTTGCTATTAAATAAACAACGGCTTAATCCAGAAATCTGCTGTTAAGCCGCATCAATTATCATAGAAGATCTGAATTTACAGAAAAAAATTCACACCGTCCTTAAAATATTGCTATAATCCTGTTATTTAGTTATATTTTGCCTGCTAATTATGCTTATTCCACAGCTTTAAGGTAATATAATCCAGCCTTATAGTCTCCATGCTCCCATTTTACAGGAAGACCGGCATTCATAAGAACTGAACCGCTTAAGGTCATGTCAATTTCATCTATTCTGTACATTGTGTCAGGGTCAAGTCCCTCTAATTTCACCGGAAGGTTAGGCACACTTGTCATGTGCATTACCTGAACAAATGTAACAAGCGCTTCCTTCTTGTCCTTTGAAACCACCATATAGCTGTCATCTCGGTTATTTTCCCTGAATGAAAGGATTCTATAGTAGTCTCCCTCTCTGACAAGATCATTGTACCTGTGATACATGGCAATCTGATCAGGTATCTGTTTTCTTTCTTCCTCAGGAATCTTTGTAATATCAAGCTCATATCCAAATGTTCCTGCCAGAGCAACAATACCTCTTGTTTCAAATGGTGTAACTCGTCCATTTGAATGGTTAGGACAATCTGTAATATGGGCACCCATTGTTGACAATGGATAAATAAGTGATGTTCCCTCCTGAATATCAAGTCTTGTTATGGCATCTGCATTGTCTGAACACCATATCTGTGGGCTGAAATATAACATACCCGGATCATATCTTCCGCCACCACTTGAGCAGTTTTCAAGAAGAAGATCTGGGAATTCCTTAATAAGGCGTCCCTGAAGATCATATACTCCAAGCACATAACGGTGGTAGAATTCACCCTGTCTGTCAGCTGCAAGATCAGCACTCCAAACATCTGTAAGGGCTCTGTTCATATCCCATTTTACATACTCAACATTGGCACTGTGAAGTACCTTTGACATACTTTCAAATATATAATCTCTTACTTCTTTTCTTGTAATATCAAGCACAAGCTGGTTTCTGGCCCTTCCAGGCTCTCTTCCCGGAATACTGATTGCCCAGTCCGGATGTGCACGGTAAAGATCTGAATCAGGGCATACCATCTCAGGCTCAAACCACATTCCAAACTTCATACCCAGCTTATTTACTTCATCTACAAGGTACTTAAGTCCCCCCTTAATCTTATCTTCATTGACAACCCAGTCTCCTAATGCTCTGTTATCATCGAATCTGTTGCCAAACCAGCCGTCATCCACAACAAGCATTTCAATTCCAAGCTCTGCTGCCTTTGAGGCAATTGACAAAAGCTTATCTGTATCAAAGTTAAAATAAGTTGCTTCCCAGTTATTTATAAGAATAGGACGTTTTGTTGATTTGTATTTTCCTCTGATGAGGTGCTTTCTGTACAAATCATGGAAATTACGTGTCATTTCTCCAAGTCCATTTGCAGAATAAACCATAACAACCTCAGGTGCATCAAAAACCTCTCCAGAATTAAGAGTCCACTCAAACTGATAAGGATTAATACCCATTACCATTCTGGCTGCGTTCTGTGGTGTAAGCTCACACTGAGCTTCAAAATTACCTGAGTACACAAAATTCATGGCATAAACTTCACCCATTTTCTGAGTTGTACCACCTTCAACAATTGCCATAAATGGATGATCCTGGTGGCTGGATACTCCTCTTTCAGAGTACACACCATATCTTCCGTAGGTAAGCTTATTGCGCTGTATATGTCTTTCTCTTCCCCATGAACCATGAAGGGTAATAATTTCAAAATTGTTGTTATCAACATCAATACATGCTGACAATATCTTTGTCAGCTTAAGTTCATCACTGCCGATATTCTTAACCCTGACGCTTCTTGTTATAACATCCACATCTTCAAATGCTGAATATATAAGTACAAGCTCTACTCCGGCAATCTCATCTACAAGGGTAAGCTCTAATGTTGTACATTCATTCTCACCGGCAAATGTTGCAGGAAGTCCTGGAATCTCCGGTTTTCCACCGTATATTCTGTGTTTTTTATAGCCACATTCAAGGGCATGCGCACCATTAGCATTCTTAATTTCTATACAATGCTCTCTGAAGTCTCCTATATCTCCAGTTGGATACTCCATTTTACTACCATCCATATACCAGATCTTATTCTTAGGATCTATTGTTGGAAGTGGAATTCCAAAAGTATCTCCCTCTATCTTTTTGCCATAATAAACATGTACAATATGACCAAAATCATCTCCGATTCCAAGCATATATGTAGATTTTGGTGTGTCAATTTTAAATATTCTTTCTTCACTGTTATATATAATACCCAACGAAAAAAACCTCCTTCACTTTTTATCAGTTACCTAAATAATAAAGTGAAGAAGATTTCTTATAAATGGAAATATGTTATATCAATATGCATTAATGAACTTATTCATCCTTGCCATATGAAAATGCCATGCTTGGAAGTCTTAAGTTGATTCCCATAACACTTGTTACCTGCTTAAGCTTCTCATTAACAGCAAGCATAATTCCTGGCATATATTCACTCTGAATTACCTGATCAAGGTTATCGATGAAGCTGCTTACAGTAACTCCTGTAACAGTTACAACTTCAAGATTAACTGTTGGATCATCAGGACATGTTGCGCTAAATGATACCTCTACAACTGCAATAAGGGGTGCTGACATATTAAGAAGAACCTTAGCCTGTGACTTAAGCTCAAGATTCATTGGCTGTCCCGGTACAACATTCGCAGGTGCCTGGAATTCTACTTTCTTTATCTCTGTTGGTTTAATACTAACCTGAATTTTACTCATTTTTATTCTTCTCCTTAATTCATTTTATATAATAGTCATATGGAATGCGACTATCATTTTAATCAAATAATGGTGTGCTGAAATATCTTTCAGCGGTATCCGGAAGTACAGTTACTACTGTTTTTCCTTTACCAAGCTTTCTTGCAAGACGTATTGCTGCAAAAACATTGCTTCCGCTTGATATTCCACACATAAGTCCTTCCTTGGATGCAAGATCCTTTGCAGACTGTAATGCCTGTTCATCTGTTACTATAAATATATCGCTGTATATATCCATATTAAGGTTTTCAGGAATAAGTCCATCTCCTATTCCCATCTGAAGGTGAGTTCCTATATTGCCTCCTGCAAGTATTGCAGCATTCTCAGGCTCAACTGCCCATATCTCTATATCAGGATTCTGGGCCTTAAGTACTTCACCTATTCCGCTTATTGTTCCGCCTGTTCCTATTCCGGAGCAGAAGCCGTCAATTGGTCTTGACATCTGTTCAAGAATCTCCACACCTGTATGATACTTATGTACAAGAGGGTTGGCAGGATTCTCAAACTGCTGTGGAACATATACATCAGGATTCTCATCCCTCATTCTTAAAGCTGTATTAAGACATTCTTCAATTGCTTTACCAATGTCACCGTCATCATGAACAAGTTTAACCTCAGCACCATAGTGCTCAACTAACTTTCTTCTCTCTTCACTGACGGAGTCCGGCATAACAATAACAACCTTATAACCTTTAACTGCACCTATAAGGGCAAGCCCTATTCCCTGATTGCCACTTGTTGGTTCAACTATTATGGTATCTTTGGTAATAAGTCCCTTTTTTTCAGCATCAAGAATCATATTATATGCTGTTCTTGATTTAATGGAACCACCCACATTAAGTCCTTCAAACTTAACGTATACATCAGCACATTCATCATCAACCATTCTGTTAAGCTTTATCATCGGAGTATTGCCCATTGCATCAAGAATGTTTTCGTATACCATTACAAAATCTCCATTCCTTTTATATTAAGCCTCATTCTCTTACATTATATCAGTTTATCCTTTTGCAGGCAACAGGCAATATAATATCCAGGCATGGTCATTTCTTCAAATTCCCAGTTCATTTCTCTGCCATGACAAAACACCTTAGCACTGTCATCAGCATTGATCCTTATCTCAAATTTGTCAAAGGCAAGACTGGTTCCTATACCAAGGGCTTTAACGTAGCTTTCCTTAAGTGCCCACATTCTGTAAAATGCCTCATTTTGATCATGTTCATTTTCTTTTGAAATGATCCACTTGTATTCACTCTCTGCAAAAAAACGCCTGGCTACTGCCAAACGGTTTTTTTCCACCTTCTGAATATCTATTCCTGACTCTCTATCACTTATAAGACACACGACATAATCTCCTGAATGGGAGATATTAATGTAAAAGGGATTACCTTCCACGTAGGGTTTACCCTGGGGGCCATATACATATTTAAGGTCCTTTTCCCTGAAGCCATATTCAGACACTGCCATGTCAATCACCTTTGCCGCTGCAATGTTTTCAATTTTTCTTATATGGGAAACAGACTCATCTGCTTTTTTCTGCCTTGTCTTAGAAGCATTGTTATAGTATTCTTCAAAAAAGCTATCATCCTCAAGCTTCCTCATATCAAAAACATATATGCTCATATCCACCCTCCGCCTGATTTATCTGGTATTATCCCGATATATATGGTCATATTAATACCTGATTAATCAGATATTGTCTCAATATTCCTGGTCAAATTTTCATCTGATTAGTTGGGTATTGTCTCAATATTCCTGGTCAAATTTTCATCTGATTAGTCGGGTATCGTCTCAATATTCTTGTTCATATTTTCATCTGATTAGTCGGGTATTATCTCAATATACACCTGATCATATTTATGTTTAAGCTCCTGCCTTATCTCATCTCTTACACGATGCAGTATACTGATATGTATGACATCCGTCTGATTGCCGATATACACTTCTACCCAGAGCTTACGGCCTGTCTGGATAACATCTAAAAATGTAACCTCATAAGGATAATCCTTCATGTGCTTATCAACTATTCCATGTATCTGCTCAAACACTTCCTTTTCCGGAGCAAATAGAACAAGATTTCTTATACTCTGGAATATAACCTGCACAGGTTCCTTTATTAAAAATAAGGCCATTACAACTGCAACAGCCGGATCTATGTAAGACACCAGAAAATTAAGTCTTGTGTGTACTAACATTGTCTGCAGGGCAAATGCAATTGCAACACCCATACTGCTTACTATATCTAAGCGCCACATATAAAGCTCAGCCTTAATAGTGTCTGATTCGTATTTTTTGCTGTAATGCTCCAGTGTAATGTACATAGCAGCGCATCCAAAACATACCAGGAGTTCAAATATTGCAATGCTTCCCGCATCCACATCGTGTCCACCGCCAAGCAAAAGCTTAACATTCTCCACAAGAAGATTGCATGTAAGTGCAAACAGCACACTGTATTTAACTAACAAAAACAGCGATTCCACCTGGGAATATCCATAGGGATGCTTTTCCGTAACCGGTTTATATAAAAGTGGAATCAGCACAAGAAATGGTCCTATCATAACAAGATCAGCTGCATCAAACAGACAATCTGTTAAGAGGGAATGGGAGTGGGTTATCCAGGCCATAATGCCCTCTGCAATGACAAATAAAATACTTCCAATAAAGGATAATCTTAATATCTGTTTTTCAATTTTCAACTTATCTTTTTTCATTCTCTATACCCCAAAAAAATGCAGCCCGTACCTCACCTGGCAGGGCTGCATTAAATTAATCTGTCAAACAGACTGCCTGTTATTATGCAAGAGCAGCTGTAATTATTGCCATACTGTAAACTTCTTCAGCATTACATCCTCTTGAAAGGTCATTGATAGGAGCATTAAGTCCAAGAAGAACCGGACCATATGCATCAAATCCACCAAGTCTCTGTGCAATCTTGTATCCAATATTACCTGCATTGATATCAGGGAAAATGAATGTATTAGCATATCCTGCAACTGGTGAATCCGGACACTTTGTACGTGCAACCTCTGGTGAAACTGCAGCATCAAACTGAAGCTCTCCGTCAATTGCTTCTTCAGGCATTTTCTCTTTTGCCTTAGCACATGCATTACGTACCTTATCAACATCCTCACCCTTACCTGAACCAAGTGATGAATAGCTAAGGAATGCTGTCTTAGGATCCATACCAAATATCTTAGCACACTTAATAGTCTCTTCTGCTATCTCAACTAACTGATCTTCTGTTGGGTCGATGTTAATAGCACAGTCACCCATTGCAAGGAGCTCATTATTGCCATCTTTTTCTCTTGAAAGAATAAAGCATGAAGATACGATAGAGTTACCTGGCTTAGTCTTAATGATCTGAAGTGCAGGTCTTACTGTATCTGCTGTTGAATATGTTGCTCCACCAAGAAGTGCATCTGCATATCCCATCTTAACAAGCATTGTACCAAAGTAGTTAGCCTGTGAAAGCATCCTGGCTGCATCTTCCCTTGTAAGTCCCTTCTTCTTTCTGAGCTCACAAAGTGTATCTATCATCTCGTCCATTTTGTCGTAGTTGGCAGGATCAATGATTGTAGCACCTTCTACGTTAAATCCGTTCTTCTTTGCAACGCCTAAAATCTCTTCTTCGCTACCAACAAGAATTGGCTTAAGAAAATCATCCTGAAGAATCTTAGCTGAAGCCTCAAGAATTCTTGGATCATTACCCTCTGTAAATACTATTGTCTTAGGGGCATTTTTTAAAGTCTGAATTAATTTATCAAACATCCACTTACACCTTCCTTTGTCTTTTCTTATGTTAGAATACTCTTTTTCATTAACAAATGCAAGCAGTAATTATACTGCTGCACTTACCTTAACGCAGAGATTTCCTTTTTTAGTTGTCTGCATGACTTCACCATACCAGATACGCCCGTATCCTCTTACGGATATGACATTTCCATTCTTAATTCTGGCTCCGTCCTTGTTACATAAAACACCATCAATGTATATTTTTTTGCCCTTTATAAGTGAAGTCACATCATTTCGCGAAAGATGGTAAACCTTTGATACAAGTACGTCAACCCTTTCAGAAGGAATCTGTACAACAAGCTCCTTTGCTTCACTATATATGTCCGGTATATCCTCTGTCAGTTCACAGCGTACCGGCGTATGCCTGATCCTATCAAGATTATCTGTAATATATGCCGCCATATTATCCAGCACAAATACATGGGCACCACCATCTTTGATTATTATGTCACCAACCTGTTCCCTTTCAATGCCAAGACTTAATATGCTGCCAAGAAAATCCCTGTGTGATAGATTCTCCGCAAACTTAGGCCCCTTTGGGCTTATCTTGATACACTTAATTGGAAAAACGGGCTCATAACCATACATTTCTTTGTCACCAAAGGCTGCCACCACCCTTTCAGTACCACCGGTTCCACCAAAGAGCGTCACCATATTGGCACTGGCAAAGGAAGCCAAAACTGACTGGCCATTAAGTCCCAGAAATGTACTATAGGTATAATAGCCTTTGTTATAGGCCCTGTTATATAGTTCTTTGAGCCTTTTTAATATCATTTCTTCATCGTTCATAATAAAATTTCCTTATCCAGTGAAAATGAATAGAGTATAATCTCCTTAACCTTTTTTGAAGAGGTTTTTTCTATCGCCATTTTATAACATTCCATCTGGGACCTGTATCTGTTTATGAGTGTTTCTTCCTCACCCTCATTCAGCCTGTCTGTCTTATAATCAAGCAGGACCATACCATCCTCTTCTTCAAAAAATACATCAATAATACCCTGTACAATTATAGTTTCCTCACTGTTTGTTTCAGGATATATCATACTTGCCGGAAGGCCCATTACAAAGGGCTGCTCTCTGTATAATTTTCCTTTGCCTTCTGCTGCCTGCATACGCGCTGCAACCTTACTTATAAGAAACTGTCGTATTTTGTAGGTATTAATAATACGATCCGATATGGTATTTTCAGGAAGGACACCCTTTCTCATAAGTTCCTCTATAAATGATGTGATCGTCTCTTTTTGTGGCTTCAGGGACAAATCTATATGCTCCATAAGTCCATGGTATATAGTTCCTCTTGCCGCTCCTATTACCTTTTCCTCCTCTTCTTCTCCCTTTACAAATGAAGGGATGTACTCAGGTTTTTCTGTCTGTACCCATGCTGCCTTTGTGGCCTCTTCGTCTTCTTCCATAGCATTCTTATGCTTTATGTCAGATACTGAAACCTTAATCGGGAATGCAGTTTCCTCCATATATGGATAATGGTATTCCCTGTTTTCTTCAATAATACCCTGTATCTCCGAAAAATCAGACTCCTTTAACATGGAAGACAAATTAAGCTTCTTCTCCTCATTTTTCACATCTTCAAGACTTTCATTCACTATTATTCCGTCTGCACTTATAATTTCCACATAAAAAAGTGTAGGATTTAAAATAACAAATGGTGTTATCCAGGAAAGATATGAGGCTCTTGGGGATTTCATATCATTATAGTCAAAACCTTTTTCTCCACTGTCTTCAAGATACTTTTCCGCATTCTTAATGTAACCTGTAATTATAAGTTTATTTTGCGGACGTGTCATGGCAACATATAAAACACGGAGTTCCTCTCCAAATATATCGTCTCTTATTTTGTAATCTACGGTCTTCTTAATAAAGGTCTTTTTCTTAACTCTTGTATTATAGTCTATTATGTCAGCTCCGATTCCAAGCTCTGGATGAATATCAACAACATTTTTTGTATCTGTAAGGTTAAAGCACTTGCCCATTCCTGCTGCTATTACCACCGGAAATTCAAGACCCTTACTTTTGTGAATACTCATAATTCTGACATTACCCTCAGGCGACGCCTCCATACCTGCTTCTCCAAAATCTATATCTGAATCTATCATCTCACTTATAGAGCTTAAAAATTCAAATATGGACTTCTTCTCAGATTTTTCGTATTCAATGGCTTTTTTAGTAAGCATCCTTAAATTGCCGCCTCTTCTGTCTCCTCCGGGCATAGCCTCCATGTTGAGATAAAAATCTTTGCTTTCAAGTATCTGGCCAATTATTTCGTAAACCTTATAATATGGTGCCTTTCTTCTGAACCCGCCAAGCATATCAAGAAATTCTACAGCCTTAACTTTGGTTGGTGTATCATCACTTTTTCTATTTGCATACTCCACAAGGGCCGAATACATATCTCCCTCACCTGCTAACCTTATAATTGAAAGTTCTTCCTCTGTAAAGCCTCCAAATAAGGATTTCATAACGGCTATAAGTGGTATGTCCTGCCTTGGGTTATCAATAATTTTTAAAAATGAAAGGACAATCTGTATCTCATATGCTGAAAAATATCCTTTTTTCTCTTCAGCTGTTGCAGGTATTCCCTTTTTATTAAGAACCTCTACAAATTCCTCTGCCCAGCCCTTCATACTACGCATAAGAATGACAATGTCACTATATGAGACAATTCTATAATCATTTATATCCTTATCAAATATTTTATAGCCGGTCTCAGGATCAGTAAGTGCTTTTATCCGCTTTGCAACAGCCATAGCTTCAAGCTCACGCTTACTGTAATCACTAAGGTCACTATCTGTAGTAATATCATTGTCACCGGTGGTAACATATATTACTTCTATTGGATCCGCAGTTTCATCTGTAACCGGTTTATCATCACCAAATTTAAAGCAGTGACTCTCATCATACTCAACTCCGCCAATTTCAGATTTCATTATGTTCTTAAAAAGATAATTAACGCCTTCAAGTATTGTCCGGCTGCTTCTGAAATTACGTCCAAGAACTATTCTTACATCTTCACTTTCCTGCTCATTTTCCGAATAGGACATTCTTTTAGCTTCAAATATCTCAGGCTTTGCAAGTCTAAACTGATATATACTCTGCTTGACATCACCAACCATGAACATATTTTTAATACCCTTTTGCTCTTTTGAAAATGCTGTAAGTATAGCCTCCTGAACATCATTACTGTCCTGATATTCATCTATAAGAATATACTCATATTTGTCCATAAGTTCCCTTGCAGCATGGGATGGTATATGATTGCCATTTTCATCAGTCTCATACAGAATATCCAGTGCAAAATGTTCCACATCATTAAAATCTATAACATTTTCTTCGCGCTTCTTTTCATCAAATCTTCTGGCAAATTCCTGTGTTATATCTATCAGCTCATTTATAGCCGGTTTAAGTATTTCAAATTCCACAGCAATTTCCTCTGTTTCAAAGCTAAAATAATCTGTAATAAGCTTTTTTATATTCTTCTTTGTAGTTTCCCTTATTTTTTTGGCTTCTTCTTTTCTAAAAAGCTCATCATTAATGACCTTTTTTGAAGGGAATCTTTCAAATGTCAGTTTATTCAAAGCCTTCTTATATTGAGAATATGTCTGGCAGTCCATCAACTGTTTCAAAGCCTCATATTCATTGGACAGAAAAACAGTATAAGCATCCATTTCCGGAGTCTGCTTTTCTCCAGCCATTGGAGACACAAGCAGTACTGCTTTTTCCATACGGCATATTTCCTGGCTAATTATGGTTTTCGCACTGAGAAGCACTCCGGAATCCTTTATTATGGAGAGTTTGTCAATATCCTCTTTTTCTGTGACATTATATATTTTTCTGCAGTCATCAAGCCACTCCGTTGGCCAGGCATGGCTTATTGCAAAGCGGTACAGTCTGAATATTGTATTTACAAGGGGCATGTCTGTTTTTCCCGGTGCAATTCTCTCCACAAGGTCGATAAACTGTGGTGTCTTCTCTTCATATTTCTCGCACAGAAGCTCATGCAGAACATCCTTCATCATAAGCTTATTATCATTTTCCTCCATCATTTTAAATGATGGATCCAGATTTATCATGTAAAAATAATTACGGAGAATGTTCATACAAAAGCTGTCAATTGTAGTTATGTTAGCATGTGGAAGCATGGTTATCTGCTTTTTAAGATGCTTTTTTAACTGCTCATTTTCACAATCAGCAATCTTTTCCTTAAGCTTTCCCTCTATTCTTGTGCGCATCTGTGCTGCTGCCGCCCTTGTAAAGGTAACAACAACCAGATTATCAATATCAATACTTTTAGCTGTATCCGACAAAATCGAAACTATTCTTTCAGTAAGAACCGCCGTTTTTCCGGCTCCTGCAGAAGCGGACACAAGAATATTCTTACCACGCAGGTCAATTGCCTTTTTCTGCTCAGGCAGAAATTCAATCTTCTTTTCCATACTTTTGTCTCCACTCCTCCCATATCTGTTCATCACTTTTATCAGCTAATTTTCTGTAATTATAACCATTAAGCCTTACATCAAAGCCGCAAATACTGTGATAAGGGCAGTATTTGCAGGACTCTTCACCATTTAATTTGTATGGTGCGGCTGCCACATCGCCCTCAACTATGGCATTGCCAAATGAATTCATCTTTTCATAGGCATGATTAATCATGTAGCCAAATTTTTCATTGTCAAGCACCTCAGAATGAACATCAAAATCACAGGTTTTTGTAACCTTAACATTGATGACATCTGAACTTACCATGCCATTCATTGGAACATCTTCACCAATATCCCCCAGACTGGTATCAATATATCTTGGTATCTGGTAGTCCATATTTACAGGTCCCTGCATCCTGAATTTTTTCGCCAGAGCCCCTGCGTTATTATTGGAATTATCAACAACAGGATCATCCACATGAAAATAAAATGCCCCTGCAGGAATAACAAGCTTATCCGGATGCTTCTTTCTTTCTATATCCCCGCCTGCTGAAAGGTAGACTATAAGCTGCATATTAAGTCCATAGTAAAGTCCTGTCAGATCAAACTTCTTATCTCCTGATTTGTAGTCAATAATCTTATAAAATACCTTGTCATCTGTTTCACATACATCCAGTCTGTCAATGCGTCCTTTAAGCTTCATTTTACTGCCATTTTCAAGATTAAGGTTAAGGCTGTCCGCATCACTTATATTAGAAAACATGACTTCGTAGCTTTCTGCCTCAAACATTCCCACCTTCATATGGGAGGCAAGTCTTGAAATAGCGGATTTGGCTATTCTGACTATTCTGTCCTTCATATATCCATTGCGTGCATCCGAATCTACAATTCCATCGCCATATTCTCTGCACACTCTGTCACATATCTCCTCTGTCCACACCCCAATATTCTCTTCTTCCACATCTCTCCATCTAAGATGCAGGTGCTTAAGGCGGAGGGAAAATTCTTCAATAACCTGATGGAATATAATACCCACATCAGGAATGTTTAACTCAAATGCCCCTCTTTCCTCAAGCTTTAATCCATACCGCATAAAATGAGCAAATGAACAGGCAGCATACATTTCAAGGCGGCTTACACTTCCCTCTATATCCTTGCCATAAAGCTTCTTTGCAATGTCCTTTGATATATGGGAATCCTCTGCCACAAAAAATGCACTGTCATATGCTCTGCTGTCAGTATCATTTGAAACTGCTCCATATATTTTCAGCCACTTCTCTTCTTCTTCCTTAGTAAGAACTCCGGCCACATATTTTCTAAGACCATTTATACTTCGAGTCCTTCCTCCATCATTTTCAAGAGATGACTCTGTTGACCAGGAAGCATAGTCTCTTAGTATCAGGCAACCATTTTTATATAGTCTGTTAATCTCACCGATAATAGAGGAAGGCTCCATCTCATCACCATTATCATTGTGAAGACAGTAGGATATGCTAAGCTCCTTAGATGGCTTTGTAAGAGCCAGATAAAGATAAAATCTCTCGTTAAATATCCTCTCCTTAAATGTTGGCGCCAGCCTGGCATCATTGTCATACAGAATTTCCCTTTCAAGTTCAGAAAGAAATCCACCGGATTTTACTATTTGTGGAACTATGGTATCATTTACTCCCACAAAGAAAAGCACCTTTATATCCTTAAGTCTTGTTCTTGTAATATCACCTATTATGATACAGTCTGATCCTGGTGGAATAACGCCTACAGAAGCCTCGTTAAAGCCGGTTTTCAAAAGGTCGCCATACTCTTTTATGGATACCTTCTCATCTCCCATAAGAAGCACCATCTGGTCAAAGAGATTTATAACTATTCTGTATATCTGTGAATATTCCTTACCAAGTACCTTATCTCCTGAGTTCTCGTATTCCTCTGCTATCTTATCAAGAATATCCCTCATTTCAAATGCCACTATAAACTCATACAGGGATTTTGTGTAATCTTCTACTGTTACTGATTTTTTAAGCTTTGTTACTACATCGCCAAAAACCTCTAAAACCTTTTCTCTTCCCTCATTTACAAGGCGGTTGCAGGTTCTGCTTTTTTTATTATCCTTCCATTCCTTCTTCCAGGAAGAAAAACCACGCATACCAGATGCATATAGATAATTGTCTATCTCATCTGTATAGTCATCACATATATCTATAAAATCCCTTACAAAGCCATTCTTCAAAAGACTCATAACGCTTCTGTATTCGAAGTCCCTGTTTACAACATTAAGAAGGGATACAAGCATGTTAACAAAGACGTTATCAAGTACATTTCTTGTATTATCTGCAAAATAAGGTATCTGACATTTCTCTAACTCCTTGCCAATTATTCTCTGATAAAGAGCTGTATCTCCGGATATGATAGCAATGTCTCTGTATCTTAAGCCATTATTTTTAACCAGATTTCTTATCTTCCAGACTACATATCCTGCTTCCTCATATGGATTGATAGCTTCATATATCTTAACAGCTTCATTTTTTTCCTGCTTCACAGCTTTATTATTCCTGAAAATTTCTTTTTCAAGAAGTCCAATTTCCGGAGCCTCAACAAAGCGATAGCCGGTATTATCCTCTCTTCCAGTCCACACGGGCTCTGAAATCTCTGTTCCTGTCTGTTTAGCTATTTTGTTACACTTGCTTATAAAGTCCTTACTCATGTAGAAAAGGTCATCTACAGCAAATTCATCAGTTATTTTTTCATTTCTGTCTATGGTAACAGTTATATATATGTCCCCACATACCTTCATAAGCTCTTTTAATAAAACGTACTGTACCGGTGTAAAGCCTGTAAATCCATCTATACACATGACACAGTCCTTCAAAAGTCCGGAATCTGCCACATAGTCGGCAAGAATGGACAGGAGCTCCTCCGATGCTATATAATGTTCTTCCATATACTCCTTGAAATATCTGTATACGAGGTTCAGATCACTTAATTTGTTGTCAAGTATGCTATGTTTACTTACATTATTTTTCATGACCTTAATCTCGTCTTCATCTATGCGGTACTGAATAAATTCTGTCACAATTGACTTGATTTCTTCTACAAAGCCCAGTCGTCCAATGTTTTTTCCAAAGGTTTTCCACTCTCCATCATGCTCCTTAAGGATTTTTCTTATTATCATGCCCTTTCCTTCATCCTCAAGCACAGGCACCTTAAGGGCATTAGTTCCCTCAAGCACTCTGTATGCAAGTCGAACAAAGCTAAGGACATCAATGTTCATAATGCCCTTAGCTTTGCTAAGCATAACCATATCCTTCTGAGTCTGCATTGTAAACTGTTCCGGAACTATCACAATATATGTTTTGTCCGGCTCATTTTCTGATCTTTGCATAATCTCATTGTATACGTAATGGGATTTTCCAAAGCCTGAACCGCCAAAAATCCAGTTTAATGCCATTTAGTCACCTTCTCATTATTATTTATCTATCTTTTTCCGAATGTGAGACCGTCTTCACTCATACTTTCAACCATTGCAAGAGATTCTATGTGATATCCTTTTGCTCTTAACATATCACCACCGCCCTGGAAGAGCTTTTCCACTGCGATTCCAATTCCTGCAACCTTTGCTCCTGCCTGTCCTGCTATGTCTATAAGTCCTACCAGTGCATTTCCATTGGCAAGAAAATCATCTATTATAAGTACGTTATCATCTTCATGAAGGAATTTCTTTGAGACTACAACATCATATACTCTTCCATGTGTAAATGACTCTACCTTTGATGTATACAAATCTCCATCAAGGTTAAGTGACTGTGATTTTTTTGCAAATACCACAGGTACATTGAAATACTGTGCAGCAATTACTGCAATTCCAATACCTGATGCCTCAATTGTAAGTATTTTGGTAATGTTTTCTCCTGCAAAAAGTCTCTTCCATTCTTTTCCCATTTCATTGAAAAGCTCTATATCCATCTGATGGTTAAGAAATGAATCCACCTTCAACACATTACCTGCTTTAACAACTCCGTCTTTAAGAATTCTGTCTTCAAGAATTTTCATGATAATTGTATCCTCCCTTATCCATAAATGTATTTAAAATACCAGCTTATTCTGATCTGTATATTAGCTGAATATTGTCTGTATACCGGCTGAATATTGCCTGTATACTGTTTGTATGTTTACCTGTCTTCTCTGAAATATGCCTCACCAAGACTCGCCGGAGCCTGGTTTTCACGTTTATTTCTCATGCTTACAATTATAAGAACAATAATTGTAACCACATAAGGAATCATTTTAAAGAGCTCCTGTGAGCTTCTTCCAAGTCCCGGTACATAATAGTAAAGCCAGAAAAGAACACCGAAAACATATGCGCCCCATATAGCATTTAAAGGTTTCCACATTGTAAATATTACAAGGGCAAGGGCAAGCCATCCAAGGTTTTCAAGACTTCCATCATTGGCCCATGTACCCTTTGTGTAATCCATAACATAATACAAACCGCCAAGACCTGATATAGCAGCACCAATACAGGTTGCCAGATATTTATATTTCACAATATTAACTCCTGCAGCATCTGCAGTTGCCGGATTCTCACCTACGGCTCTTAGATTAAGTCCCTTTCTTGTTCCGGTAAGGAAATACTGGGCAACAAATGCAACAACTATAGCCACATATACAAGTATACCAAAATTAACTCCCGGAATTCCAACCTTATATGCACTGCTTGTTACAGGTACAGATATCTGTCCAACACCTCCGGCAAGCTTACTAAGCGATCCACCGAAGAAGTTGGCTACACCTGAACCAAATATTGTAAGTGTAAGTCCGGTTACATTCTGGTTAGCTCTTAAGCTGATTGTAAGAAAACTGTATATAAGTCCACCGAAAACCGATGCAGCCACAGCACATACAAGGGCAACTATAAATGCAATTACCTTACTTGGGTTTTCCACAGCATTTTCATAGCCATATGCTCCTGCCAGGGAAGCAATTCCTCCAAGATACATTATTCCCGGTACACCAAGATTAAGATTACCGCCTTTTTCAGACAGAGTCTCACCTACACATCCAAACATAATAATAGTACCGAATGCAATAGCCGATTGAATTAAAGTAAACAGCCCGTCCATCATTTGTCCTCCCTGCGTTTAATGATTTTGTAGTTAATGAAAAACTCGCATCCAAGAATAAAGAAAAGAATAATTCCGGTTACCATCTCGGAGGCATATTCATTAAGATTAAAATTAGAAGCAATTTCTTTGGCTCCCTGATCAAGAAATACAAGGAAAAATGAAACGGCAAGCATTACAAATGCATTGAACTTTGACATCCATGCAACAATGATTGCTGTAAAACCACGTCCGCCGGCTGTTCCCGTACTAATTGTATGGTCAACACCTGAAACTGCAATAAAGCCTGCAAGGCCACATAATGCGCCAGAAATAACCATAGTTCTTATAATGACCCATTTAACATTGATTCCGGCATATTTTGCTGTATTTTCTGATTCACCTACAACAGATATTTCATAACCCTGTTTACTCTTTCTCATGTAAAAATATATTCCAATAGTAATGATTGCCACAACAATAACGTTCAAAAGATACTGCTGTCCGGCTATTGCAGGGAACCATCCACTTTTTGTACGTGAATTAATAATTCCAACTGAGTTTGAACCAAAAGGATTTTCCCACTTTGCCACGAAAAATGATGTGAACTGTATGGCAACATAGTTCATCATCAGTGTAAATAATGTTTCATTAGTATTAAAGTATGCCTTAAATACCGCAGGTATCAGACCCCAAATTGCACCTACAACAATACTTGAACCAAGCATGATTACTAAAAGTAATGGTGTTGGAAGGGCTTCCCCAAAATATATCATGATGCCGGCAGTAACAATTCCGCCAACAAGAACCTGCCCCTCGGCACCTATGTTCCAGAATTTCATCTTAAATGCCGGTGCAAGTGCAACTGATATACACAAAAGCACCATGGTGTCTCTGATGGTTATCCATATTCTTCTGTTTGAACCAAAGGCTCCCTTAAACATGGAAACATACACATCAAGAGGATTAAGTCCTGTAATACATACAATAACTATAGCTGATACAATCAGTGACAAAAGGATTGCCACAGTTCTTATGGCATATGCCTTTGGTTTCGCAATACGATCTCTCTTGGCAATATGAAATAAGGGTTCTCTTACATGGTTTATACTAACATTATTTTTGTCCATTTTTTTGTACATCTCCTTTGCCGATATAAGTCATCTTAAGTCCGATTTCATCCTTGGTTACATTACGTCCGTCAAATATGGCATTTACCTTACCATCGCAAAGCACCAGAATTCTGTCACAAAGTTCAACAAGAACATCCAGGTCTTCTCCAACATATATAACCGCCACACCTTTTTTCTTCTGTTCATTTAACAGATTATATATGGTGTAGGATGTATTAATATCAAGACCTCTTACAGCATATGCTGTCATAAGTACCTTAGGAGATGCCGCAATCTCTCGGCCTACAAGCACCTTCTGGACATTACCACCGCTAAGTCTTCCAACCGGTGTATCGACTCCCGGTGTTACAACTCCAAGTTCTTCCTTAATTTTGTTTGCCAGTTCATCCGCTGAGCTCCTATCTATAAAAACTTTGCTCTGCTCTCTGTAGTTTTTAAGCATCATGTTACCGGTCATTCCCATGGAACCTACAAGTCCCATTCCAAGTCTGTCCTCCGGAACAAATGAAAGGGCAATTCCTTTTTCCTTAATTGCTCTTGGGTTCATACCTATAAGTTCTTCATCATGCCCCGTATCCGGATCTGTAAATATAATCTGTCCGCCTTCGCTCACTTCCTGAAGTCCTGCTATGGCTTCAAGCAGCTCCTTCTGGCCACATCCGGATATTCCGGCAATTCCAAGAATTTCTCCTGAATACACCTCAAATGATACATCATCTATTGCTGGCATACCATACTGGTTAAGGCAGGTCACATGCTTGATATCAAGCACCTTTTTACTGTTTTGTGGCTCACTTCTTTCGATATTAAGTTCTATTTTTTCTCCAACCATCATTTCGGTAAGCATCTGCTCATTGGCCTTGGCAGTTGCAACTTCTCCTGCAAATGATCCCTTTCTAAGTATAGCAACCCTGTCAGATATACTTAATACTTCATGGAGCTTGTGAGTTATAATAACAACAGCCTTGTTATTCTTACGCATGTTATCCATCACATTAAAGAGCTTTTCAACCTCCTGTGGTGTTAGCACCGCTGTAGGCTCATCAAGAATAAGTATGTCTGCTCCACGGTAAAGTGCCTTTATTATCTCAAGGGTCTGCTTTTCAGAAACAGACATATCGTATACCTTTTTGTTAAGATCCATCTCAAAGCCATATGTGTCACACACATCATTTATCCCTGCTATAACATCTTTTTTGCTTTTCTTTCTGTCAGCAGGAAGGCCAAGTACAATATTTTCAGCTGCACTAAATATATCCACAAGTTTAAAATGCTGATGAATCATACCGATTTTCAAATCAAAGGCATCCTTTGGTGAACGTATGCTGACTTCCTTTCCATTAACATAAATCTGACCCTCATCAGGAAAATATATACCTGAAAGCATATTCATAAGAGAAGTTTTTCCACTTCCGTTTTCTCCCAAAAGTGCCAGTATCTCTCCCTTGTAAATTTCAAGGTTAACCTTGTCATTGGCTACTACTTCACCAAAATATTTCGAAACTCCCACCATCTTTATTGCAATATCGTGGTTCATTATTCTGTGCTCCTTTCAATGCATCTTATTATTGGATTTAAACATTTTATATAACATGGCATAAAGCTTGTCCACCTCAACAGGCTTTGACAAATGAGCATTCATGCCTCTTTCCATTGACTTCTTTTTATAGTCCTCAAATGCGTTGGCAGACATGGCTACAATCGGTATCGTCTTAAGATCGTCACGATCCTTGGCTGCCCTGATGTTGGAGGTTGCATCAAGTCCGTTCATAACCGGCATCATAATATCCATAAGCACAAGATCATATGTACCCGCCGGTTCAGTAAGAAGTTTTTCATATGCCTTCTTTCCATCCGGTACTACATCCACCTCTACATTCACACGCTCAAGAAGCATAACTGCTATCTCGGCATTGAGCTCGTTGTCCTCTGCAACAAGAACTCGTTTGCCTTTAAAGTTGTAATCATCAACCTTGTCTTCCTCAGCCGCCTCTTCACCATGCATAAGACTTAATGTAAATCTGAATTCGCTTCCCTCTCCAAGTTCACTTTCAAGCTCAATCTTACTTCCCATAAGCTGAACAAGCCGCTGGCTTATGGACAGACCAAGTCCGGTTCCCTGGGCCTTAAGGGTATTCGATTCCTCGCCCTTAGCCTGTTCAAATGAACGGAATACCTTCTTCTGGTCCTCCTTACTTATGCCTACACCATTGTCTTTTATTGAAAATGATACCTTTGAAATGCTTCCTTCTGCAAGCGTTTCCGATTCAATCTCCTTAATGCTGAACTCAACTCTTCCATGCTCAGCAGTAAATTTGACAGCATTACCAAGAATATTAACAAGTACCTGGCTTATTCGCAGACGGTCTGCCACAAACCACCTGGTACTATAATCCATATTTTCCACAAAGGTTATATTCTTCGCTTCAAACTGTGGCTTCACAAGCTCATTTAATACATTTACCAAATCATCCATTGAAAAATTAACCGGATCTAACTGCATCTTACCGCTTTCAATTTTAGACATATCAAGTATATCATTAATAATTCCAAGAAGATATCTTGATGAACCGGCTATTTTCTTAAGACAGTCAACCATAGTACCCTGATTATCCTTCTCATAAAGAGCAATGTCTGTCATACCAATTATTCCATTAAGAGGTGTTCTTATCTCGTGGCTCATGTTTGACAGGAAATCTGACTTGGCCTTACTTGCGGCATCGTGCTGCTTCTGGTTGATTATATTCTCTACAATGCCGGAAACCTGTATCATATCCTTCTCATTTTTACTACTAAATCTTTCCCTGCTGATACCCTCTATGTAGATACAGCCCATGTATACTCCTGAATCGTACATAGGAAGAAGAATTCCGTCACTAACCTTTCCACCTGTAAATAAGCCCACAGTTCTTCCTTCAGGCAGTTCACCGGTATAGATAATATCCTTCTTGTCAATTATATTCAGCAGTTCCTCATATTCCCTGCCGTTATAAGGGGTCAGCATATCCTTTGGAATGTCTGATTCATCATTATACCAGTAAAACTCTGTGCTGGATATGTAATATTCTCTTAAAACAAGACATATTCTAATGGATTTACAATTATATCTTCTGGCAATCTCAAGGAAAAGCATATACAGCTGTGACTCAAGATTGTTGCCCTTTCCTAAAAGATTAATTGCAATAAAGGCAAGTTCACTGGATTTAACTGTACTTCCCGGTAGAATTTCCTGCTCTTCAAGTTCAGGAAGATTTTCCTGTTCTTCAGATTCAGAAAGCTTTTCATCATCAGTCCATACACATATTCTTCTGTTAGGATCTCCGGTAATTGATAATCTTGCAGATTTTGCGCGTTTTAATGGGTCAACATCAGTATCTGAATCCATTGTCCTGCTAATACCTATGTATGGTTTTATAGGCTGTATATTTTCTGGAAAAATAGATGTAAGCCTGTTTTCAAGCTCCTTTACATATTCCATAACTTCTCCATCTGTTTTATTCTCAAGATAAAGTATGAATTCACTTTCATTAAGTCTGAATATATGCGTTCCGCTCACCATCAGTTCATGTAAAACTTCACCTATGTTCTGAAGCACAAGTTCTGAATATACAACACCGTTCTCAATACTTATGTATGCAATATTATCAAAGTACAAATCTACCACGTTGCCACTGTTATTCTTTTTACGGAGCTTTCTATATCTTCGGTTACCCTCTCTGTAAGAATAAACACCGGTAACAGTATCTATGGCATATGCCGTTCTTCTCTTTTCTTCTTTGATTTTGTCCTCATTTATATCTCTGAAGCTTCCATACATCTTAAGTGGTAAACCACTTTCACTGCGCACTATTCTTGCATAGAAAGTGAACCATGTATAGAAATTGCCCTTGCTTTTAAGCCTTACATCAAATTTGATAGCATCATCATTTTCCTTAAGCTTATTGTCAGATTCATCAGGCTTTGAAGACTCATCATAAAATGCAGACATAACCTTTGATAGATCGTCTGGATGAATCCAGTCTTTTCTTATAAATCCAATACACTTTTCATTGCATTCCCATTTTCCCTTGTTAAGCTTATGGTTGATTATATCAACACTGTTCTCCCTATAATCATATACGCAGAAGGTTTCCTTGGAATTCTCAATGGCAACCTTGTATCTGGAGGATTCATCAATAAGTACCTTCTCCGCCTGTTCATACTTTTCCGTAAGATCACTTACAACGTCAAATATTTCATCAACCTCTCTGATGGCAGAACGTTCATAGTCGCGTAAACCATCTGATCCCCTTCCGATACAGGCTACAAGATTCTTAATAGGCTTTGTGAGATGAATTATCATAAAATACACACCAGTTACACCCACAATATATGACATAAACAGTGCAAGTGTAATCCAGACATATATCTGTTTACCCATTCCAAATATTCCATCATGGGTATCAACACCCATAAAATACCATTCTGTGTTACTGTAAGGAGTATTATTTGCATATATCCTCAGAGGATACGCCACACAGACAAGCTTGTTGCTGCCCTGCGTGATGTCACGAATATTATAAAAAGATTCATACTTGGTTTCAGAAACACGGAAATTATCCTCTTCCGTCTTCAGTGTATTATATAATACTCCCTTTCCAAAAATAGGCCTGTAGGCATTATTCTCATCACCGATAGCAACAAGATATCCTGAATGCGAATTACTGTCCAGTTCTTCCACCGGGAAAAACTGTCCAAGAATATCCTCAGAAATCTCTATTCCAAGAATAGCATACACCTCATCTTCATATATCAAAGGAATTGAATAGGTTATAACATCATAGCCCGATCTAACCTCGCCACCAAGTCTGAAGGGTTCAGACCAATAACCAAGATCAGCTACATCTGCCTCCGTATTTTCTCTTCCAGCGCGCCATGGCTCATATATAAATTTTTCAAAGTCCTCATTGCCTTCACCGGAAAGCTCAATATTAGTAGTCCAATATGCATCAAGAGCTATATTGCTGATTCTTGATATGTTTTTATTGCCTCGTACAAATAATAAATCTGAATTGTCCTCTGCCACATGATATGGCTCTGAATCCCTCACATAAAATCCGTTGGCACTTATACTTCCGGTATAATCATTGCCTGTCATACACATAAAAAAACCGGAACAGTTAGAATTGTCAACCTGCGAAAGGCATATGGAAAAAACCATCTGCAGGTATTCCACCTGCAGCTGATTATCATTTTTGACATCTTCTATTGAAATATTTTTTTCTTTTAGAAAATCTTTCATTCTGTTTTTTAAGGACTGGTCACTTTTACGCAAAGCACTACATCTTTCTGTCATCTGATTTTCAAAAGTTGTTTTGCGGTTTTCAATCGTTCTTTTCATTGTGGTAACAGAGTAATTATGTATTTTGCCTACAATATCGTTGGCAGTTATCATTGCATATACGACTATGCCCTGCACCATAAGTATAATTAAAAGTGGAATCAGAAACAGTCGAAAGATTGACCTTGACTTAATTTTATTTAACATAATTATTTACCACAGGCAGTATTCAAAGTTTCAGCAAATGAGTTGTACCATTCTTCGAATGCTGCATCACTAACATAATCACCAATAATTTTTTCTCTGTTTTCGCCATCATTTACCTTATTGTCTATTGCTTCAAGGTCTGCACTTATCTTATCAGTAAAAGCATATTCTAATACCTTTCTTCCCGCTGCACCATCTTTAAATGCCTTGGTTGAATATAATGTAGCATTCTTCATATATTCAAATACATTTTCAAAGGTATCATATGTCTTCTGTTTAATATCAAGCTGTTCTTCCTTAACAAACTTTTCAAATACTTCACTGTTGTTAGCTTCCTTAAGAACTGGAAGGTATCCGGAAGAGCTTCCAAACTTGTAGTTGTTCTCAAGCTGTGTAAACCATTTCAAAAATTCGCAGGAAGCATACTCATGAGCCTTATCTGACTTACTTACAACCATACCTGCACCCTGCTGAATCATAATATTCTCTCCGCCTTCAAATACTGGTGGTGTAAGTATCATATACTCAATTTCTCTTGCTCCCTCGTCTGACTCAACCTTATCCGGGAAATAATCTGCAGAAGAAGTTGAACCTGTATAAGCAATTATTTCACCAGTCTTAACATCATCTGAACGGTACTTTCCATAGGCTCCAAAATATCCCCTCATCATTGGAACATAATAATTATCCCACAGCTTTTTCACGACTTCTTTTTCAATATTGACAGTTACTTTTCCATCTTTTACTTCAAAGATTTCCTTGCCAAACTGACGGACGCCATCAATAAAATAATTGGCCATGGCATCTCGTCCATAGAATGCCTTGCCACCGCTCCATTCATAATACTTTTCTGCTGTTTTTGTGATTCCTTCAAAGGTCTTAAGGTCTTCTATATCAGCACCTGTTGCCGCAGCAAATGCATCCCAGTCTGTTTTGTTGACCATTGTGATCTCTGTAGATTTAGCAACCGGGAAAATTCTAAGTGTATTATCTGCTGCAATTTTTCCCTCTTCAATATATGAATCAACATATTTATCAAGTTCCTCATCAGTAAAATACTCTGAAAGATTGTAAAGTCTGCCACTCTCTTCAACTGCATAAGCAGTATCAGGATATGATGAGAAAATATCAGGCATAGCCTCTGCTCCAACCTTTTCTTCAATTGAGTTAATAACAGCTTCTTCAAGGTCAGGCACAGAACCCTTAGTGTACGCCTGGACATATATTCCCTTCTCTTTACCTTCGCTTGAATTGAACTCATTCACCAGGTCCTCAAAAGATGCCTGCTGTGCACCATTATAATAATGCCATATTGTTATTGAAACCGGATTGTCCGGATTCAACACGGACTCATTACCCGCTAATTTATCAGTAACCTTACCTGAACAGCCTGCTAAACACATAATAGCAAGTGATCCAACAAGAAATGAAACTAATCTTTTCTTAAGGAAATTTTTCTTCATAAGCAATACGACCTTTCATTTGTCAAAAAAACACCTACTTTAATGCTAGCATTACAACAATATCTTGTCAAGAAAATAAGTGCATGTCCAGCATTAAAACCGGGCATGCACTCTAGGTTAATTCTGCATAATTATTCTATTATAAATTTTATCCCTAAAATCTTAGTTAAGCTCCTTAATTCCATCAATTCTAAGGTCAAATGATGGAGCAGCTCTAAGCTCTGACTCATGGAAGTAACCATCCTTAACTGCCTCAGCATCCGGATTGTCATCATCACACTTAAAGTCACCATTAAGATCAATATGATATGAATCAATCTTCTTACCTTCTACAGTAAATTTGCTTGTATCAAAAACATGTACTGAACCGTCTTTGATTCCTGCAACAGCACTGTCAACAGCTTCCTGTGTACCTTCAGCGCATGCGCTTCCAAGCTCTGTTATAGCAACAGCATCATCAGCATATCCCTTTGCCCAGTCAGTTGCAATGTCTTCACCATCCATCATGCACTTAAATGCATATGCATAGTATACTGACCAGTTGTTAGTTGCTGATGTAAGAGCAACATCAGGTGCAACGCTTAACATATCTACGTTATAACCAACGCTGAATGCAAGTGTTCCTGTCTTTGATGCTTCTTCAACTGCACTTGGAGCACCTGTTGAGTCTGCATGCTGTCCGATAATAACACATCCGTCAGCCATAAGAGCCTTAGCAGCTTCTCCCTCTGCATTGATATCAAACCATGAGTTTGTATACTGAACTTCCATTGTTACATCTGGAACAATAGACTGGATTCCAAGGAAAAATGCTGTATATCCAGATACAACCTCTGCATATGGATAAGCTCCAACATATCCAACCTTAACTTTTCCGTCTGCATCCTTGTTGTTGTCAGCAAGCTTTCCGCCATCCATAAGCTCTTTAATCTTTACACCGGCAACTACACCTGACACATAACGTGACTCATATATGTTAGTAAATGCATTCTTGAAATTAGGAAGGTTGTCCTGGTTAGCTGTATCACCTGTCATTGCAACAAATGTTACATCAGGAAACTCTTCTGCAGCCTGTTTCATATATGACTGATGTCCATAGCTGTTAGATACAATAAGATTACATCCGGCGTCAACAAGGTCTGCCGCTGCATCATAAGCTGCTGCTGTTTCAGGTACTGAATATTTCCATACTATCTGGTCATCTGACATTCCAAGGCTTTCAGCTGCCTTTTTAATACCATCGATATGAGCGAAAGTATATCCCTCATTCTCATCACCAAGCATAACTGCTCCAACTTTAAGGTCTTTTTTGTCAGCGTTATCAGCACCATCATCTGATGTAGCTGTTTCCTCAGTTGCAACAGCGTTGGCATCCTCTTCTGACTTTCCGGCATTGTCTGAATTACCACATCCGGCAAATCCCATAAGAGAAGTCGCAAGCAATGCACCTACAAGTAATTTTGAAATACGTTTTCTCACTTTTAAATCCTCCTTCAAATATTTGATAAAATTAATATGACAAATTATATTACACAAATTTACATGTTTCAATAAAAAATTTTACAAATGTGCCGTTTTAATATAAATAAAATTTTTTTTGCATATTTTTTTAGTAATTATTATAACAAGTTATAAATATACTTCTAATAAAGCAACAAATGTATAGGCAAAACCTACACAGTAAAATAAAAAATGGAGGCAGTCTAATGGGCAGAACCAAAATCCTTGTATTCCAAATGAAAGAACTTATATACACCGGACTTTTTGTTATACTGGGCGTAACAATCGCGATATTGTTATTTGTACTGTTTGGCGGAAAAAACCAGACTCCGACCACAGAAAGTCAGGCAAAGATTTACAATCCCGGTACATATTCCCTGGAGCTTACTCTGAATGACACTCTACTTAATATGGAGGTTGTAGTTGACAGCGACCGGGTAAAATCCGTCAGTCTGAAAAACATTGACGACTCTGTTACAACAATGTTTCCTCTTCTTACTCCATCTCTTGCAAACATTGAAAAGCAGTTAGTCAATGAAACTGACCCCGAAAATGTTATACTTTCTGATGACAGCAGGTACACAGAAATGATGTTGCTTGAATCTGTTAAAGAGGTCTTAAAGAAAGCCAGAGTATAAAAAGAGTATACGTATAAAAATAAGAAAGAGACATATCACAGGATTGTGATATGTCTCTTTCTCAGAAAGTAATGAATTATATGATGAAATTTACATTCTAACAAAATACGCAATATTCAGATTACTTAATCAAATACCCAAAATGCCGTTCCCTGGTTTTTGACTCCTAGCTCATTGCTAGGTGGGCAACCGCACATAAATTTCAGTCATCCGTTGTTACATGTATACCGCATAATGCAGCAGTGACGGCCCGACATCCATTTAAAAATATAGGAATCCCGTTTAAAGTATTGTAGGTTCAAACGCCAAGGTTTGTCGAACATCCCAGGCTAGTTTCTGATTAACTTCTGATTACATTCTATAACATTTTTATAAATAATGCAAGAATTTTAATCGACCATTTTCTGACATTTTTCAAGTACTTATATTTATCTTGCAACTACAGTTTTAATTGTACTATATGAACCATAGTTATTCTTGCCATTAATAGTCTTGTAGGCTCTTACCTTAAAGTAGTAAGTTGAACCCTTTGAAAGACGTGTCTTTGTATAAGAAACCTTAGTTGATCCCTTAAGCTCCTTAATCTTTTTGAAGCTTCCGTTACCCTTCTTCATGTAGATTCTATAGCCTGTTGTATATGTGGTCTTCTTCCATGAAAGAATAGCCTTTCTTGTTCCCCTGGCACCAGCCTTTACTTTAAGAGTAACCTTCTTAGGATTAGTATATGTCTTATATTTTGCACTGTAAGTACCATATTTCTTCTCAGCTCCCACAAGTACAAATGCACGCACTCTGTATTTGTACTTTGTTCCTGCTGTAAGGTTTGCATCAGTATATGTGTATGCATCCTCACCATTAAGCTGTCTAAGGTACTCGTATTTCTTAGTTGTATTATTGTATCTGTAAATTCTGTAACCAGCCACTCCGCTTATCTTGTTCCATGTAAGTGTAAGTGATGTCTTCTTATGGGTAGAGCATGTAAGATTCTCTACCTGAGGTACAGCAATGTTAAATGATACAATCTTTGTTCCTATATAATCACCCTTACCGGTAATTGTAATAATTGCAGTTCCTATTGCTGTGTTATTAGTATATGCAAGTGTGTAATCTTTATCCTTAACAAGTGTTACTGTTGCATTCTTAAGAACGACTGCAGGTGTAACTTCCTTTCCTGTATACATCTGGTTAGGAATTGTATCTGCAACTACGCTTGAAATATTATAGCAGATTTTGAATTCAGCTGTTTTAACAAATGAATATCTGCCTTTACCGGTTACTGTTACTGTTGCAGTTCCAACATTAATATTATTTTTATAAGCTACAGTATAATCAGTATCCTTAACAAGTATTGTGTCTGAAAGCTTTACTGTAACAGCCGGTGTAATCTCCTTTCCTGTATATATCTGCACAGGAATTGAATCTATACCTACTGTTGTTCCTTCCTTATAGACACTGATTTCAACTTTAACGCTGTCATATCCATCTGCTGATGCAGTCAATGTTGCAGTTCCAACACTTACAGGACTTACAAGACCATTTTCCGTAACTGTAGCCACCTTGCTGTCTGATGATGTCCACTTAATATTTGTTTCTGTTCCAAGTGCTATCGCTCTAAATGGATACTCAGGCTGTTTTTCATTTGATGTAAGGAAGATATCTGCCTTAGTAACTGGAAGAACAAGCTTCTTTTCTGTTACAGGCTTAATCACAAAATCACCCTTTGTTTTATTACCAAAATCATATGTGTAATGAACCTCCTCAGGCACCTTACCATCCTTACCTATTACAAGTGTTTCACCCTTCTTAACATCATTTTCCTTAATTTCTGTTATTTTATCAAGAACAATTCCTGTATCCCTGATTGAAGCCTCATTGCTGTTAGCTACGAACATTTCTCCACCATTGCCCTGGCAATTAATGTTTTCCTGCTTAAGATTTTTGTTGGCTGAAAGATCAAGGGCAAATAAATTGTTATCTGCTACATTAAGTGATGTAAGCTTCTCACATGCACTTACGTCTAATCTGTAAAGATTGTTAGCCGAGAGATTAATATTTCTGATATTCTTAGCTTCCTTAAAATCTGCCACAGATAATTCATTGTGGTCAGCAATAAGTACATCAGTTGATTTTGCACATTTAAGACCAATAAGCTTGTTATAAGAACAATCTGTATATGTAAGAGCTTCATTGGCAGTAAAATCAGCCAGCACAATATCATTGTGGCTTACATTAACACTGGAAACATACTGATTACCGGTAAAATCAATTGTCTGAAGCTCATTATATGACAAATTAACTGATATGAGTGACTTGCATTCCTTAAGATCAACCTTTGTCAGTTCATTTTCTGAAAGGTCAAGATTCATAAGTGAAGCATTCTTTGATAATTCTGCTTCCACAATATCATTGCCTGAGGCATTAACTGTTTCAAGTAATGTATTGCCTGAAAGATTCAGCTTCTTAAGCTTATTATTACTACAGTCAAGAGTTCTGAGCCCGGTAAACTTTTCGATACCGGTAAGGTTTTCTACGCCTGTACCTCTGAGATTAATATTTGTAATGCTTTTAATCTCGCTCTCTGACAATGAATTGTTGTGATCCGCATCTGCTACTGTTGATACATACTGTCTGAATGCACTGTCTGGAAAACTGTTCTGGTCAATGTTTACAGGCTGGGCCATCTGATCAGCTGCAAGAGCTGTACCTGAAGCTGCCACAAGGACACACATTAATGTTCCTGCCAATACTGGCACTCCTTTTAAAAATTTAGATTTCATTTTCTACATCCTCCCTTGAATAATCTTTTTGTTCTTTAAGTTATATTAAGCAAGGAATATGTCAAATTTATGAAAAAAATATTTCAAAAACTATAAATTTGCAGATAAACTCTCTGCGAGGGCTCACATTGTATGGCAAACAATGGTTTTGCTACCATCTAAACGGAGTGGAGGGTGCAGTGAATCAGTTCTCACACAAGTTCATTTAGTTCATCTTCAATAACATCTAAAAGATGTATGGGTGCAAGCCCTAGAGCATTTAGCTTTTCCACAAAAACCGTCATTTTCTTTCTATTCATGCTTACATCAGATATTACCCGTTTATTTTCCATGTCCATAACACCATATGACGAGTATCTGCCGCAATCCCTGCTTTCAAATTCTTCCTTAACCACAATATACATATGCAAAGATCTCCCCCAAAAAAATAATAGCCGGTGTTATTGTGATGAGAAAAATCACAAATAATAACACCTGCTATTATGTTAGCACGGGAATTTACCAGCAGTTACACCCCTTTGAAGTATAGGCAGTTCATTCCCCCCTGTTTACTTCAACAAAATCCCTGCCTGTTTGCTTAAGCAAATTCTGACCGTCTTTTATATATCTCCATCACTTTCTGATGAACCATCTCCTGATGGCGCCATCTGTCCATCAGAAGAACTCTGGCCTCCATCACCAGGATTTTTTCCTGAACTCTGGCTGCCCTGGCCCTGGTTTCCACTGCCATCCTGACCACTACCATGGCTTCCCTGACCAAGCTGATTAGAATTACCTGATGAACCGGAGTCACCTGATGAGTTCTGATTTCCGGAGTCACCCTGCGAAGTGTTTCCCGGATTTCCCTGACTTCCTGTATCAGAAGACGAACCAGGAGCTGTATTACCTGGATCCGGAACTGTAACTGATGTCTGATTATCCTGTGAATTCTGACCATCATCCGCAGGAGCTGCAGGTTCATTTGAATCACTTTCTGCATTATCCGAATCACTATCCGGAGCTGCAGTTGCACTGTCTTCATCAGATTCATTATTGCTGTAATCTTTTCTCTGTGAACTGTAGCTGTTATGGTATGAATTATAATTATTGCCTGTTTCCTCAAAGCCCGGGAATTGCTTTGACTCAAGATTCTCATGAATCTGTGTCATATAGTCATACCATATCTTAAGTGGATAAGTATTACCTAACAGGTCATCCCTGCTCCTTGGAATGTCATTACCTACCCAGATTACTGTTGTGTAATATGGTGTATAACCGGCAAACCATCCATCCTTTTTATCGTTGGTTGTTCCTGTTTTACCAGCACATGGCATATCTGTAAGGGCATATCCGCGTCCTGTACCACGGGTCAGAACACCCATAAGTCCCTCTGTGGTAATCTTTGCCGCTTCTTCTTTATACACACGTTTTTTCTCAAAGTCCTTCTTATCAACAATAACATTGCCCTGGGCATCTGTTATCTTAACAATACAGGTTGGTTCTCTGAATACACCCTTATTTTCAAGAGCTGCATAGGCAGATGCCATCTCAACTGTACTGGCTCCATTAGTAAGACCACCAAGTGATGAAGATAGTGTATAATCTTCCTTAGTTATTTTTGAAAAGTTCATTCTCAAAAGATAATTCAGCCCAACCTTTGGCGAAAGCTCGTTAAAAAGCTTCCAGGCAACAGTATTAACTGACTGCTCTATGGCAGTTCTAAGTGTTATACCGCCCATATATCGTCCATTAGAGTTCTTAGGACCATCCTTAATAGGCTCGTCCCTGACAACACTTGTAAGTGTATATTCTCTTTCAAATGCAGGGGCATATACAAGAATAGGCTTTATGGAACTTCCCGGCTGTCTATAACTTTGAAATGCACGGTTAAAAGTATATCCGGTGATATTCTGCTTACGTCCTCCAGAAATGGCAACAACCTTTCCGGTCTTGTTGCTTATACATACACCGGCTCCCTGGAATTCGTATATTCCGTCCTCGCCCTTTTCCTTATCTTCCTTAAGCTGCTCATCAATAGCCTTTTGAAGCTTCTTCTGCTTCTTCATGTTGAGAGACGTATAGACCCTGTAACCTGAACGGAATAAAAGCTGCTGACAGTCTGAATACGTATCGCTGTACTGCTCATTATATTCATTCTGTTCTTCCTCGCTCTTAAAATAGTTCTTAAACACAAATCCCTGAACCTTCATAAGTGCCTTAACAGTACAGTTCATGGCATAGGTTTCTATAGCATTACGCTTTGGCTTTTCAGGAATTTTAAGAGTAATCTCCTCGCTGTAAGCATCACTGTATTCTTCATCAGTAATCTTTCCGGCTGCAAGCATCTGATCAAGGATACGATTTCTTCGCTCTATGGTATTATCAAAATTCTCAATAGGATCATACCTTGTAGGACTGTTTGGTATGGCGCATAGAAAAATGAGCTGTGAAAGTGACAGTTCATTGCAGCTTTTACTGAAATACCCCTTACTTGCTGCCTCTATACCATAATATCCATTGGCAAAATAAATATTGTTCAGATAAAACTCAAGAATCTCATCCTTAGAATATTTCTTTTCAAGCTCCAGCGAAATAAATATCTCATTTATCTTACGGGAAAATGTACGGGCATTGGTAAGAAATACAAGCTTTGCAACCTGCTGTGTTATGGTACTTCCACCTCTTGTAATCCTGCCCCGGTTCTTCACCAGTTCTACAGCCGCGGCAGTAATTCCCTTAATGTCAATTCCCCTGTGGGAATAGAATTTTTTGTCCTCGGTCACAATAAATGCATCCTTTGCCGCCTGGGGTACATAGTCTAAGGTTACATAGTAAACATCCTTTTCACCCTTCAATACTGCTATCTGGTTTTCCTTATCATCAAACACCAGTGATGTCTGGTTGGCTCTAAAGGTTTCCACCGAAGAATTCTCTACAGTTTCCACCGCCGACTGATATGCACCTGAAATATCATCGCCATATTTCATATAAAATAAAATAGCAAGTGCAACAGCACCTAACAGTACAAGCAGAAAAATAAGCTTCAATGCAAGTCGAAGTTTAGGATGCTTTTTCTGTTTTTTTCGCTTTTTATGCTTTTTTGCTTCTGCTTTTTTACTCGTATTATCAGACATGTATTCTCACCCCTTAAATTCAAGATCCGTTTGCAAAGCTTACTGTGGTCCGCCAGTAAATCAAAGCTTGCTGACATAATTCTTATAAACGGCTATGCAAGCCTCACAAAACATTTATCTCAGCAGGGAATCACTCCACAGCCAAGATTAATCCGCTAAAGCGTTATGATACCATAATATATGCNNAATAAATTCAAGAATAGGTAAACACGATTACCAGCAAAATAACTAAATACAATCACTGACAGGATAACCAGACACGATCACTGGCAGGATGATTACTGTCCTGCGTTTTTCTTAGAATTACAGCAATATTATCAAAAAAGCTATGTACCGCTAATCATTATAATTGCCGGTACACAGCTTTATATCTTTAGTTATATTATAATACAATAACTATTTATTCTTTTTCTTCCTGCCAGCCTTCTGTCCTTCATTTTCCTTAAGAACATTCTCAGCCTTGTTTCTCAGTTTTTCAAGGCGGCCCGGTTTCTTAGCTGGTGCTTCAAGCTTACCTCTTGCACTGATAATATCCATAATGTATATTCCACTGATCTTAACCTTAACTTCTCTCTTAACAGGGAGTACATCAAATACCTTCTGATCACACATAAGATTCATAATCTTAGGTCCAACCTTTGCTTTTACAACAGGTACTTTGGTTCCACGCATATACCTGGGAGTCTGATCAAGTACTATCTGTGGAAGGCCTGATTCCTTCAGCTTCATACGCTTCTTATCAATAACAACTATGGACGCCGTCTGTGACGCCTGCTCCATTGCAGCTTCACTTTCATTCTGCTTTTTCTGCATCTTACGTCCTACTATAGACAGAACAATAAGTGCTACAACAGCTACTCCTAAAATAACAAGTAATACGATTACAACCGGATGTAAAGCAATCAGTGCCGGCAGCATATTTGATTCAAACATTACTTTCTCCTTTCATCATACATATCCTGAACAATCTGACGCACTGTTTCTCCAATATGTTTCTTCGCATCTCTGTCAAGGGATGAAGTATCAATTGCATCACCAAATTCCATAGTAACTCTTGCTTTTTTAACCCATGGAAGATGTGCCTCAAAAATATTCTCTGTGTTAGTATAACACACAGGAACAATTTTGCAATTAGTTCTTGTGGCTATTCTGAAACTTCCTTCCTTAAAAGGAAGAAGTGTATCATCAGAATTTCTGGTACCTTCAGGTGAAATGCACACTGAAAGTTTATTCTCTTTAACAAGCTTTATGTTCTTTTTAATCATTTCCATTCCGCTCTTAACATCATTTCTATCAAGGAAGCTACAGTTTAAAAAATACATCCACTGGGCAACACATGGAATTTTCTTAATGTCATCCTTGGCAACAAATGCTGTAGGAGTCGGTACAAATGCATAACCAAGTATCGGGTCAAAAAATGATCTGTGGTTTGCTATATAGAGAACCGGCTCATCTGTTGGAACCTTCTCTCTTCCAATAACAGTGTATCTGGTTCCGGCCAAAAACAACCAGAATCTGAATACAATTTTAACTATTCTCTGCGAAAACCTGTGCATAAGCATTGGATTAATCTTACCAAGTATCCACACAACACCATAAAGAGGTATACTTATAATGGCAATTATCACAAGAGACAGAAATATAAGTATCGTTCTCATTAGATTCACCTCATTTTCTTATTGTTAAGGATTAACTGTATCTGAAGTAATCTCAGACATCTCACCTTCTGAAAGCTTATATCCATAATACTCTTCCATTGTAAGCTTGTTTTTGTAAAGATATTTTGCAAGATCCTTTCCTACATATCTTATGTGCCATGGTTCATATGAATATCCGGTCACTTTTTCCTTACCCTTTGGATATCTGATTATGAAACCATATTTGTGGCCATTCTTCGCAACCCATTTTCCGGCATCAGTTGTTCCAAATTCCTCAACAAGATCACCCCCAAGGCTGCTTATTGATATGTCAATACTAAGACCTGTCTGGTGTTCACTGTGTCCCGGCTTTGCAGACACCTTGTTGGTTTCATTCTTTCCTTTACGGTTTATATTGTTACCGTATATTGTTTTCTGTCTGGCATATGAACGATATCCTGATACGCCATAAAGATATATTCCATCTTCTTTTGCTGCTTCAAACATTTTCTCCAAAGCCTTTGATGCTTCTTTTCTAAGATATCGTCTTTCTGCAAGACCATTGTAATAATTCACATCCGGCTTAACAAGGTCATCCGGAACATAATCTCCCGGAAGGGCATAATCCTTATTTACAAAAACCGTAATGCTGTCAGGCTCGGTATCTACAGGTATTGCACTGTCACCATTGTTCCCTGCATCCTCCTGCAAGTCACCTTTCTGAGGTTTTTCTCCATTATTAGATGCCTGCATACTATCTGTATCCACCGCATCATTGCCATCCGGGCTGTCTACAGACTCTTCAGTTTTTGACTCCTTATTATCAGTTGATTCATCCTGTGGTTTAACTCTTGATATGGCATGTTCCATAACAGAATCCTCATCTTTATCATTATTATAATAATATTCGTATTCGTACTCTTTTGATTCATCATCATTGCCAGCAACAACATCGTTATTGGAAAATCCATTAACAATAAGTATGCATGATATCATCAAAGCACCCAGACATATAAGGGCTGTTTTTTTCATTATAATCTTCCTTCATTTTATTCCTTAATTCATTCTATATGTTGTAACACACATAGTTCATTATACCATATCATGAAGAAAAATGTCGAGAAAATTTTATAAACAAAAGCTTGTGTGTGAATTTATATTTTTTTTATATATAGATTGACAGATTTTTTGTTGACAAATGATGTTTTTTGCAGTAAAATCGGAGTAAATCAAAGGTGATTTAACGTGGGTCACCTTTGATTTTTTTTCGTTTATGGAACTTTTTGAAATGAACATGCGTGAATGACTTTTTCACATAATTTCTACATCATGAATTCATGACAACTTCATGATGACTTCATTACAAAGGATTCATTTCAAGAGCTTCCCATGTTATGTGGATAGTAATATTATCCTGCAATCCTGCTTTGGATAATTATATTATCCCTGTCAATTTGGCTTTATCATCTATGTCAGGCATTATAGAAACTTACATACTATAGCCTTTCATAAGATGGTTGTCTATATAGTTAGTTCTCTATTCCCCAAAACAGGCTGCTTCGGCAGCTTGTTTTTAGTTTAGGCCTTGTTTGGTTTAAATTCGTTTTTTAATTTAATCCATTTTCCTGATTAAGCCTGGTTTTTAATTCAGGTCTGTTTTCTTTGACAACTCCTATCAATTATATTATTAAGCAATATTGCCGGAAAACTTAAAAAAAACCACATTATCATATATGGCAGACAGATTTGTCCCATAACCTCAAAAGGAATACCCCTATAAGTCCATACGCCCAGGTGCATATATTCATTAACAAAAATACCAGTCACAAATTCTCCAATTGTTATAATAACCATACAAACTATCATCTTTTTCCATGCACATACCTCAGGGCCAAGACCCTTATTAATAAAACCGCACCCAAGAAAACACAGGCCCCCAAGTAAAAACATTGATATATGCGAATACCCCCTGTACATAATCTCCATAACATAATACAGGGCTCCACCAAAGCAGATTTTAAAAACATTTATCAAAAGAACACTCTCCCAGTTCAAATAATGCTCACCACGCCTTTCTCACACCATAAACCTATGGATAATGCATCAATTTTAGTTTTCCTTTTTTCCACTAACATATTCTATTGACAGTGTAAAATTTATAATGATAAGCCCTGTATAATATTTCATTTGCCAGACACATGCGATACTATAATTACCAAGTTACTATTCACAGTAGCATTAAAACATAATACTAATGCGTCGTGTTTACACGTAAGCATACGTATTATGTTTTAATGCTAAACTGC
>DEDL01000033.1:22430-40663 GCA_002349525.1 Lachnoclostridium sp. UBA2905 | reverse complement strand
AACTGCACCCCTATAAGTATTTTTAGCTCCGTAAGGAGCGATAATGGAGCCTTGCAAAGGCGACAAATACGCATAGGTGCAGTTACTGTGAATAGTATCAACAGGTAAAAACACCACCCTAAGGAGGAACAATAAACATGATAAAAGCAAAAATCATAACCGACAAACACTTCAAACTTGATACAGTTGATCCACGTATCTTTGGCTCATTTATTGAACATCTTGGACGAGCAGTATACGGCGGCATTTACGAAAAAGGAAGTTCCCTTTCTGATGAACGAGGTTTCAGAAAGGATACTCTTGAACTCATTAAGGAAATTGACGTTCCTATTGTCCGTTACCCAGGCGGAAATTTTGTATCAGCCTACAACTGGGAAGATTCCGTTGGTCCGGTAAATGAACGTCCTAAAAGAGCCGAGCTTGCATGGCAGGTTATAGAGAATAATGAATTTGGGCTGAATGAATTTATGGACTGGAGTAAAATTGCAAACACCTCACCAATGATGGCTGTAAACCTTGGTACAAGGGGTATAGATGCGGCACGAAATGTTATTGAATATTGTAACTTCAAAGGTGGTACCTATTATAGTGACCTTAGAAAAAAACATGGCTACAGCGATCCACATAACATAAAGCTCTGGTGCCTTGGCAACGAAATGGACGGACCATGGCAGATTGGTCATAAATCAGCCGATGAATATGGCGCCCTTGCCTGGGAAACAGGTAAAGCCATGAGGGCTGTTGACCCATCTATTGAGCTTGTTGCATGTGGAAGTTCCGGACTTATGATGCCTACATTTGGTGAATGGGAAGCAACCGTACTTGACCATTGCTATGACACAGTTGATTACCTTTCAATGCACACATATTATAATAACTTTGCTGATGATTCAGCTGATTTTCTCGCAAATACTCTTAATATGGATGATTTCATCAAATCAGTAATTGCTACCTGTGATTATGTTAAGGGAAAGAAGCACAGTAAGAAAAAAATAAACATATCATTTGACGAGTGGAACGTATGGTATCATTCTAACGAAGCTGATAAAAAGCTGGAAAAATGGACCCATGCGCCACACCAGTTAGAGGATGTATATAATTTGGAGGATGCTCTGTTAGTTGGAGGAATGCTTATAACTCTCCTTAATCACTGCGACAGGGTGAAAATTGCCTGCCTCGCACAGTTGGTTAATGTTATTGCACCTATCATGACCTCTGGAAACAGTGCCTGGAGACAGACAATCTTCTATCCATATATGCATGCTTCACGTTATGGCCGTGGCCTTGTACTTAACTCCATAATAGATTCACCAAAATATGACAGCAAGAATTACACAGACGTTCCTTACCTTGAATCATGCCTTGTTTGGAACGAAGAAGAAAGGGCTGTAACAATCTTCGCAGTTAACAAATCATTTACTGATGAAATGACTGTAACCTGCGACTTAAGACAGTTTGAAGGACTGAAGGTTACAGAGCATATTGTGCTGACTGGTGATGACCTCAAGGCTTGTAACACAGAAGAAAATCCCGAAAAAATAGTTCCATACACTGCCAAAGATACTGTATGCGAAAATGGAATCGTAACAGCAATTCTTCCTAAGCAGTCATGGAACGTAATCAGACTTAGCTATTAATATCATTTAACTATTAATAACATTTAGTCACTAATATTATTCAGTTATTAATATTATTTAGCTATTAATATTATTTAGTTATTAATATTATTCAGTTATTAATATTATAATTTACCAGGTACTTCATCTCAGTGGGAGTTTTGTCTCTCACTGAGATGATTTGATCTTAATCCTGACATCGCAGTCTGATACAAAGCCCTCATTAATAAACAGGGCATATCTGACTGTGATGTCTATTATATTATCTGTTTCAAGAACTCTTAACTCTGTTGTTTTGACAGCCACGGTCATTCTGCCGTATGGTGTGGAATAAATGGTCTTTGTGGTCTCATTTTCCTTAAAAATCAGGGTTGATGCATAACTCCCCTTTTTCACGATTTCAAGCATTCCATCAGAAAGCTTAAGCATACACTGGGCACTTTCCCCATCCTCTTTCTTTTCATGGTAACGTATGTAAGTTTTATCGCCTATTTTATTGCAGATTCCTTCAGATACCACCTGAATAGCTTCATTGTCATCTATGGCAAACTGCACTCCGGCAATAGCCACAACTACCTTTTTCCCATCCTTTAAAATTTTATTATCAGACATTTCTATTCCTCATAATTTTGATATGAAATACCTAGCACTTGCTTTCGTACCTCTCAATATTAACATAATTCACATTATCAATATCACTTGGCAGTATTGAAGCGGCAAATTTCTTAAAGCGGTCAGCGCCATCACTTACATAATATTCGTTTTTCACATTGACTCCGTCGGCTCTCATGTCATCTGCCTCAAGTATTTTTTCCAATTCCTTGGCTGTTTCATATGCCGGATTGATAAGAGTTATGCCATCGCCTGTAACCTTGCTTATGGTTCTTCTTATCAGTGGATAGTGTGTACATCCAAGCACAAGCGTATCAATATCATATGACAACAAATCGTAAAGATATCTGTCTGCTACTTCCTTCGTAATCTCATCATACAGCCAGCCCTCTTCAACAAGTGGAACAAATAATGGGCATGCCTTTGCAAACACCTGCAAATCCGGATTAATCCTGTGAAGGACCTTGGAATACGAACCACTTTTTACTGTTCCTTCAGTTGCTATGATTCCGATTCTCTTGCTTTTTGTCGCATTGTTGGCAGCTCTCGCCCCTGGTTCAATCACGCCGATTACAGACACATCTACCATATCAGATACCGCTTCTAAGGCAAATGCACTGGCTGTGTTGCAGGCTATTACTATTGCCTTAACATTTTTCTCCATAAGGAATGCCGCAATCTGTCTTGAAAATGATATAATCGTATCCTTAGACTTGCTTCCATATGGAACTCTTGCCATATCTCCGAAATATACAATAGACTCCGCAGGAAGCTGACGCATAATCTCTCTTGCTACAGTCAGACCTCCAACTCCTGAGTCAAAAACCCCTATTGGTGCGTTATTCATATTTAATCTCCCTGTCTTATTTTACAGCATTGAAACACATTCTGCGCTCTGGTGCCATCTCAATAAGCTTTGTTATAAGTTCCTTCTTCTCAAGTCCGCATGCAGCCCAAAGCATAGGATACATACTTATATTTGTAAATCCAGGAAGTGTATTTATCTCATTAAATACAACCTCATGTGTATCATTGGTTACAAAGAAATCAACTCTTGATAAGCCAAAACCATCAAGTGCCTTGAATATTGCCATTGCATCTTCTCTTATCTTGTCTCTTACTCCCTCTGGAAGTTCAGGGTCGATTACCGTCTTGGATTCAGCATTATTATACTTGGCGTCAAAATCATAAAAATCTGCTGCCGCAAGTATCTCACCAACACCGGTTGCCTGCACCTTCTCTCCTCCAAGCACTGCACATTCGATCTCACGACCAACAATTGTCTCTTCAATGAGAATTCTTGAATCATGCTTTGCTGCTTCATCAATGGCAACTCTTAATGCCTCTCTGTTAACAGCCTTTGAAACTCCCTTTGATGAACCCGCATTAGAAGGCTTTACAAATACAGGATAAGGGAACCTGCTCTCAACCTCATCTGCTGTCTCATCAAAATTATATAAGTGATTATAATAAACTGCTACGTAATCAGCCTGCTTAATATTAAGAGGAGCAACAACTCTCTTTGTTGTAAGCTTATCCATTCCTGCTGCCGAAGCTAACACTCCACATCCAACATATGGAATTCCTGACATTTCAAATAAACCCTGAATTGTACCATCTTCGCCATTAAGTCCATGAAGCACAGGAAATGCTACATCAATATGTACCTCTCTGTATCCACTCTCATTCTTAATAAGTATTCCGTCAAATGATCTGTCCGGCAGAATAACTGCCATCTCTTTACCATTTGTCCAGCTTCCATCTGATACTGCTTCCAGATCATTTACCAAAAGCCAGTCACCTGTTTTTGTAATTCCTATCATAATAACTTCGTACAAATCTCTATCAATATTCTCTATAACTGTATGTGCTGATATACATGAGATGTCATGCTCTGATGACACTCCTCCAAATATTACTGCAACGGTCTTCTTACTCACTTGTCAAATCTCCTTATTACAACAATTTTTTTCATTCTACCACACTTGTTTCAACCATTCAATAAACCTGAACTTAATTTCATATTTATTGTCTGATTTATTATCCGGTTCATTTTGCCTTGTATCCTCTATCATACAAAGCGATGGATAAAGTACACACCACCAGTTTTTACCTTCTGCCTTTCCGATAAGCATTCGGTAGGCATCATATTCCCCTGCAGGATAAACCTGCATTCCATATTCCTTAAGAGGGAACCAGTGTTTATCTATAGTCACATTTACATCATAGTTATATCCCTTGTCTCTGATTACATTTTTTGCTGTTTCAATATATCTTGCGGAATTATTTTTCATATACTCCATGGCTTCACTCTTACTTTTCACCCCGGCATTTTTCATGTCCTCTGCCGCAAGCGTAACCACCGCATCCTTAACCTTTAGTTTTAGGGCCTGATCGGCGTCACTGTCGCTGTTTGCAAGAACATGAAAGCGAAACACACTGTCGTATACATTATTATATGTAGTAAGTTTACGGTTTTTGACACGCAATCCAGCTCCAGCAAGAAAAATAAACAGCATTACCACCAGCACACATCTGTATAATATTTTCATAATATATATACCTCCCATCTTTCTATCCATAAGTCTGACCAAAAAACAAGAGCTTATACATAATTTATACATAAAAATACTATTGATGTTTTCAGGGCTTGCGTTTATACTGTACATAACTTTGAAAACTACAGGCAAGCTATTTAAGAAAGGATTCACAAAATGATTTACACTTATAATGCTCCTGCAAAAATTAACATTGGTCTTGACGTGTTAGGCAGGAGAGATGATGGTTATCATGATCTTAAGATGATAATGCAGACTATTGACCTGGAAGATATACTTACTTTTACGATTAAAGAGGGCGGTAGGGAGATTACAATGACCTGTACCGATTCTTCCCTTTCTGTTGATGACACAAACCTTGTTATGCGCGCTGCCCGCCACATGGCAGATGAATTCGGCATCAAATCCTCTATAGAGATTCATCTTGAAAAAAATATTCCTATAGCTGCCGGAATGGCCGGTGGAAGTACAGATGCCGCAACAACATTTATTGCAATGAATGATATTTTTGGTCTGGGCTTGTCTAAAGCAGAGCTTATGGAACGCGCTGTAAATCTTGGAGCCGACATTCCATACTGTATTCTGAGAGGAACTGCACTTTCTGAAGGAATCGGTGATATACTCACACCACTTCCTGAATACAAAGACGTTACCATACTTATTGTTAAACCACCTATTAACGTATCCACAGCATTTGTATATGGCAATCTGAAAATCGATTCCCAGACAAATCATCCAGATATCGATAATATTATGAATTATATGGCCCAGATGAATCATTCGGCAGTGGGCAGTCTTCTTGGCAATGTACTTGAAGATGTTACTGTAAAAGAATACCCTGTAATTGATGACATTAAGGGCTGCATGATTAAAAATGGCAGTCTCGGTGCCCTTATGAGCGGTAGTGGTCCAACTGTATTTGGTATTTTTGAAAATGATGAGACTGCCGGTAAAGCACTTGAAAAATGCCTTTTGCTGGTTCCTGGCTCATTTGCAAAGGTGGTGCACACAATCTAAGCTTATATTTACCGACTTACAATTATCATACTTCCTATTATTCCTGCCAGTGTAGCCACCAGAGCTCCTGGCACAATATATCTGGATTTTCTTATTCCAAGACTGCCAAGATATACACTGATGGTATAAAATATGGTTTCTGAGCTGCTCAATATTACTGATGCAAGCATTCCTATGTATGAATCCGGGCCAAAGCTTTTATATATATCTAAAAGCAGTCCTACGGCAGCCGAGGATGAGAACATCTTTACTGTAATAAGTGGCACAAGCTCCTTTGGAAGCTTTAACAGTTCTGCTGCCGGCGCCAGAACATTTCCTATTATATCAAGTCCGCCGGAAGCTCTTAATATTCCCACTGCAGTCATTAGTCCGATTAAGGTGGGAAGTATTCCAAGGGTTACGTCAAAACCCTCTTTCACACCATTTATAAAATCTCCGAATATATCTGTTTTCTTATATACAGCAGCAAAAATAACGACAAAAAATACACCGGGTATTATAGCATCGGAGACATATAGCATTATCTTACCCATGTTTTTTCCTCCATAAGAGAGCAAATACTACTCCTGCAGCCGTTGAACAGGTAGTGGCAAATATTGCCGGCACAAGTATTGATACAGGGTTTGCAGAACCGTACTGGCTTCTGTAAGCAATAATATTTACCGGTATAAGCTGAAGTGAGGACATATTTACAATAAGAAATGTGCATATATTTGCATTGGCAAGGGCCTTATCACCATTTAGTCTTTTTAATTCCTTTACAGCTTTAAGTCCGGCAGGAGTTGCTGCCCATCCAAGTCCCAATATATTGGCTATCATATTTGATGCTATGTACTCATTTACCCTGTGTCCGGCAGGAAGCCCCGGAAACAGAAATCTTATAACAGGTCTCATAAGTCCTGTCAGCTTATCCATCAGGCCAGCCCCTTTTGCCACCTCCATAATCCCAGTCCACAAAGACATTACTCCAAGCATGGTTATAGCCAGAGAGACAGCCTCCTTAGCACTGTTTATGGCCTCTGCACTAACCCTTCCCATATTCCCGGTAAATGCAGCCACAACTATGCCAAATAAAATCATAAAAGCCCAAATATAACCTAATATAATGCATTTCCCCTTTTTATAAGGTGGTTATTACATTATATTAGGCAAATTAAAAATAATACTACACATTAGGCATATTAACTATAATCGTGAAGATTAAAGGGCATTTATAAAAAAGTATCAGAAAATATGGCAAAAATATCGACAAAAATCCCCGCCAGACACTGATATACACACTAATTACCAATGTCTGCCGGGGACCGTCCCTTTCGGAATCACCCAAAACAGAGGGGTTTGAAAGAAGAAATGAAATTTGGCATAACCTTAAAGGTTATCTATTTAAATGGAGTAATTCTGCTAATTATTTAACCTTAACTGAAACAGTCTTCTTAACCTTTTTTATCTTAGCAGTTACCTTAACTGTTCCCTTTGCAAGTCCTTTTACCTTACCATTCTTAACCTTGGCAATAGACTTATTGCTTACAGACCATTTGATCTTGCCCTTGATTCCGTAAGCCTTAGCTTTAAGCTTAACTGATTTGCCCTTAACAACAGTCTTTTTACCTGTAATCTTAATTTTAGGATTCTTAACCTTAACTGTTGTAGCAAGCTTAAGAACGTCACCTGTTGATAATGTTACATTAACTGTTACCTTAGCAGTTCCCTTCTTAAGAGCTTTAAGCTTATTTCTCTTAACCTTTACAACCTTCTTATTAGAAGATGTATAAGTAATCTGCTTAACTGATACTATTCCAGCAGCAAGTGCCTTATCAAATGCATCTGTATACTTAAGGCGGATCTTAACATTGTTGCCTTTGTAACCTATTGTCTTTGCTGCTACTGTTGTCTGCTTAAATGCATTAACAGCATCTGCAAGGGCATTGGTTGTTGTCTGTGGCTGTGTACCAGTTGTTACTGCACCTGTAGTTGGTGTAACTGTTCCCGGTGTAACAGTAGTTGGTGCATCACCCTTAATAAAGTTGATTACATAATCTGCTGATGTCTTATGATCCTCACCAAATACCTTTGCATTAATTGTTGTCTTGTCTCCTGTAAGAATCAGCTTCTGGTTCTTAGCATCATTTACAAGAACATCATTTATATAAAGGAGTCCGTACTGGTCAGCAATTGTAACCTTGTATTTAACTGTTGATGATGTCTTTGGAACATAGATATCGTATGTTTTCTTGTCACTTGATGGAACTACAGTTCCTGCATCACATGTTACTGCTGTAATTGATGCGTTATTGCTGTACTGTACAGCCATGTAAAGTCCACCTACAAGTCTTGCACTGTCAGATGAGTTAGCACTTTCAAATTTAACAGGTACAACTGTCTCTGTCTTTGCATTGCCACTTGCATCTGTAGCACTTAAATCCTTAACGTTTGCTATCATTACATCATTAGGAATATCAAAGCTTACCTTGTAGAACTCAGCTGAATCTTCACTCTTGAGTGTATACTCAGCAATTACAGTGTTTCCAACAGATATTTTAATTGTCTTGCCATCATCTTCTTTAGCAAACTGGCACACAATACGGTTTGCCTTATTCTTGTCGACTATCATGTTGTAAGTGAAGCTTCCACCTGCCTTTGCATAACGTGTACTTCCACCACCCTCTATTGTAGAAGCAACTGTATTTTCTTCTACAAGCTGGTGAATTGCATCCTTTTCATACTGGCTGTATCCAGGCTGGATTGAATCAATTCTGCTCTTTGCCTGTCTTGCTTCGTCTTTTGTTGCAAGAATCTTTTCTGGAGTCATCTCTTCAACTGAGCTTTCGAAGTACCAGTAAATACCATATCTTTCGTCATTAAGTGTATTGTATGGAACGAATGTAAGTCCACCGCTAATATTGTCATCGGCATCTGTTCCTGTAAGCTTGAATGTAGGAACCTGTGCACTTGTATCTTTTACAAAATATGTTGCAGCAGAATCCATGAATTCGCTTATTGACATATCTTCTGTAATAGTAAGTGTCTCTGTACCAAGAATCTGTCTGTTAGTTGTGTTATATCCGATAGTAAGTGAAGCCTGCTCATCTCCAACAACCTTAATAAGTGGTGCTGTAAGGTTTGCTCCTGCCCATGTTGTCTTTGACATACTTTCTTTACCAAGCTTTGCAGCAAGTACTGTAGGACCATATTTGAATCCATATACTGTACTGTTATCAGCAAGACCGTATGCTTTAACTTCCATTGGATATGTAAATGAAATAACATCTCCGCTATTCCATGCACGGCTTACTCTAATGTAACCTGATGAAACAATCGCATCATTTACCACTGTATTATTTACCTTAACAACAGGTGTTCCTGCAATCCAGTCAGGCACTCTTAAGTTGATAGCTGCCTCTTTTGATGCACTTCCATCAGTAAGTGTAATATTAAATTTAGCTTCATCTGAAGTAGTAACATTACTTATCTGCTCAATGTTCATGCCTGCTTCTTTCCATGTAACCTTTGAAGCAATATACTGGTTAACAAATAACTCATTACCCTTTTTGAAGTAAATGCTGTCACCAAGCTTTGTGAAGTTTTCCATTCCACTACCTGTACAGCACCAGAACATGTTCTTATCTGGATCCTCATTACCAAATGTCTTGAAGTATCCAGTTGCCATAGGTGAGAAATATGATGTTGCACCATTCTCTGTGTTGATGGCACCCATAATGGCATTTCTAAGAGTTGTCTCGTAGTAATCAGCGTATTTTCTTTCACCTGTTATCTTAAAGAGCTCCCTTGCAAGCTTAAGAAGGTTGTATGCACAACAGCTTTCGTTGTTACACTGTGTTCTTGTTGAATCCTGTGCATTGTCATCACGGAAATGCTCCATATCACTTACACCACCTGTGATGTAAGAATGATCAGCAACAACAAGCTCAAAGAACTTCTTAGCATATTCAAAATAAGCCTCATCTTCTTCTGTTGCTTCACCTGTTTCACTAAGAACCTCGTATCTCTTAATTGCACCTACAAATTTAGGAATTGTAGCATTAGCATGACGCTTTGCAAGTGTGTTCTTATTACCTGAAGTAATTATCTCGTAAAGATCTGGGTCATCAAATTTTTCAGCTGCAAGCTTATGCTCCTCATTTCTTGTATAGTAATACAATTCATAGAGGCAGTCATTCATTCCACCGTACTCTGTATTAAGAATTGACTTATTAGTCTGCTTTGACCACTTGCTGACACGGTTATAAACCCATGTTCCAAGATTTGAAGCAACCTCAAGTGCTTCCTTATTGCCTGTAAACTTGTATGTATCAACAAGACCTGCAATGATTTTGTGCATTGTATACCAAGGAACCCATGTTCCACCTGATGCTTTTCCTTCAACAATGTCGAACTGTTTTTCAATATTGCTTCTGTCCTCAACCTTAGCACCAAATATGTAGCCTGTTCCAACTGCATCCTGGCATTCCTTGAGTCCATGAATTATCTCATCAAGCTTCTCCTTAAGCTCTGAATCACCTGTTGCCTTAATAGCCTGTGCCACAGCTGTAAGATAATGTCCTACACTATGTCCGGCAATAAGTGAATCCTCCCAGCCGTTATATGTCTTTGCACCATTTGTATCAATACCAGCAGTGTCTCTGAAATGGTATAAAATTCTGTCGTTATCAAAATTCTTAAGGAAATCTATATCACTCTGCTCAGCTGCAAGGTAATAATCATCAGTGATTTCCACTTCATCTAAATTGAACTGATCAATATTGCTCATATCATTCTCCGCAATTACTGTAAAGATAAATTCTTTCTTTATTGTATCTTTTCCGTCAGATACTGACGCTGTAAGAGCAACAACTGCATCTGGCTGACCCTGTCCCGGTCTGTTAACAGTTCCGTCGCTGCTTAATACTCCCTCATTTGATGATGTCCATTCTATCTTACTTTTGTTTTCACCAACTGTTGGAAGATTTATATCATCATATACATCATATGACTGGAAATAAATTGAATTGATATCAAGTACCGCATTCCCCTTTTCCTCTTCAGGATCTTTTGGAGGAATCTTTGCTGTATCTTTAATAAGTATGTAGCAAAGGTTAATGGCCTTATTGTCATCACCCTTTCCTCTAAGACTTACTGTAAGTTCGCCATCCTTATCAAGAGTAACTGTCTCTTCCTCAGGTGTATCTGATGAAAGGACCTTTCCTTTTCCAGCAGCAAAATCCTTGTCTGGATCAGCTGAACCAATTAAAAGTGTTGGTGACTTGGAACAGCTCCATGGGTCTGTTGTACAAACTTCAACTGAATATTTTCCTGCAGCAAGTTCAAACTTATAATCAAGGTTTCTTACTTCAACACTGTTTTCGTACTGGTTCTTAGTGTATCGGTTACTTGCCTTTTTATTAGCGGCATCAGCATTGGCTGTATTCATCTCATATGGCCAGGAATTGTCTGTTGCAACTCCTCCACATGATGGAGCACCGTTCTTAAGCGGATCGCTTACAGAATCAACCACGCCCCACTTATAACCTGTAACCTTATCTTCTCCATATACCTGATCGGTTACACTGTTACGGGTACCAAGCTGATCACCTTTACAAACTGTGTCAACTACATAATCTCCTGCATCAACAAAATATACCACTGATGCATCCTCTCTTGTTGCCTCAGACGCTGCTTTTGCAACATTACCTGATACTGCCGGAGCAAATAATCCGGCTGTCATTCCTGCACATGTAAGAACAGAAATGCTTTTAGTTAAAATCTTTTTTCTGATCTTCACCATACCATACCTCCTAAATATACATTATAATGACATGAAAGTAACTTTCCGTTTCTTCCCTGTTATCAATATCTCATATTTCTTTTAATTGGTAAAGACTAAAACCATAGATTTGGTGTCAAAAGGTTATATTTCTTTTGTTACGAGTTATATTTGTTTTATTTTGTTTCATATTTGCTTTATTTTAATCAGATACTTCTGCCTGTAAACAGATACATCTTGAAAACTATATGGAATCTTATCCAATATATGTATATATTTTTCATTCATGTATGTAATGACATGTCTGAACCGTATCTGAGTCGTATAGCAATGCAGGCTGCAATGTTCCTGATTCTACACTATATAATGCAGTCAGTAATGTTCCTGATCCTACACTATACAATATAATCCATAATGTTTCTGAGTTGTGCTATATAATGCAGTCCATAACACACCTGACCTGCACCTCGTCGTTTCATCTACAAGAGGTCTGTTTTGTTCCATCTACAAGAGGTCTGTTTTGTTGACAAAATTTAACAGCCATGTTATAATTTAGACACTTCACAAATACTAATTTAATAGGAGGCACTAACATGAGAAACACGGGAATTGTAAGAAACTTAGATAACCTGGGAAGAATTGTAATTCCTAAAGAGATGAGAAGAGTTCTTGATATTGCGGAGAAGGATCCAATAGAGATTCTTATCCAGGATGAGACCATAATTCTCAGAAAGTATGAACCAGTCGACATATTTAATGGCGACAAGGAAGACCTTATTGACTACTGTGGCAAAAAAGTTTCCAAGAATACAATTAAGGAAATGGCACAGCTTGCAGGATTGATTGATTAATTTCACTCATTCTGGACAAAAAAGTAATCATACAAGTAAGAACCATAAATTCTGTCCTATATTGAGATAGACTTTATGGTTCTTTTGATTATACTTAATTGGTTATATATAATTGATTATGTTTAATTGTATCTGTTTTACCTGATTCTCTTTATCTAATTCTGCTTAATTAAATTTGCTTGCCTGATCTTGTTTATTTAATTCCGTTTTGCATGAACCATTTACCAAAATCTGTGATCCATCAATCCTTTAGCAGTTCATTATAAATATCCCTTTTCGACACACCACGGTCCTTTGCAACAAGCTTCATTGCTTCTTTTCTATCAACACCCTTATCGGTGTATATCCTCATGTGCTCATTTACCGACATTGCCAAAAACTCCTCCCTTGAATCACTAAGAAGCTTTTCCTCATCGCATCCACCAAGCACCAGCACATATTCCCCTCTCGGCGGCTCATTTTCATAAAGAGAAATGGCACCTTCAATGTCCGTGTATATGCACTCTTCATGCTTTTTGGTAATCTCCCTGCAAAGAGTTAATTGTCTATTGCCAAGCTCTGCATAAAGCTCCTTTAGAGTTTTTAACAAATGATGTGGTGCTTCATATATGACTGTTGTCCTGATTTCTGTTTTTAGTCTTGCAATAACCTGTCTGCGCTCCTTCCTGTCTGCTGGAAGAAATGCCTCGAAAGCGAATCTCCTTGTAGGAAGAGCTGACATAGTAAGTGCAGTAATACAAGCACATGCTCCCGGAAGTGACGTAACAGTAATTCCTGCTGCCACAGCCTGACGCACAAGCTCCTCTCCCGGATCTGAAATTGCAGGCGTTCCGGCATCTGTGACAATAGCAATATTCACTCCATCAAGAAGCTTCTCCACAAGCTTTTTAGCCTTCTCTATTTTATTATGCTCATGATAACTTGTCATAGGCTTATGAATATCAAAATGATTCAAAAGCTTAAGCGTATGCCTTGTATCCTCCGCTGCAATCATATCAACATCCTTCAGAGTATTAATAACTCTGAAGGTAATATCTTCAAGATTTCCAATAGGTGTTGGGCACACATAAAGAGTACCTGCCATATCACAAAAACCTCCCTGTCATCATCCTTATAATTGAATTATTATGAATGTTTAACTCACTCCAAGCTACAATTCACAGTAGCTTTAAAATATGTTGCAGACGTGTCGTGTTTACACATAAACATCTGCAACGTATTTTGAAGCCAAACTGCGAAGCAGTATCGCTGCGAAGCTGTGAGCTTAGAACCACTGCGACGAGCCGGAGCGAGAGCGAGCCGCGGGTGGCATTGTATGTTTTGTACAAGACAAACTACCACCCCTAATAATCAGAATCCATAATCCCTCTTAATTTCTTCAGAATACTCCCCAGGCCCATCATAAATAACCAAGGGCTTTTCCACCGTCAGCCTTCTGTTTCCGCCACGTACTCCCTCAATAAGAACCATAGAGGGTTCCCTGTCAACATAAGGGTGAACAAACCTCATTTTCTTAGGTTCAATACCGCATTCATTCATAAGCTCCATAATATCCGGCAGCCTGAACGGTCTATGAACCATATACATTCTGCCATTGACCTTTAATAAGGACCTGGTCTGACGTATAACATCCTCCAGAGAGCATAACAATTCATGTCTTGCAATAGCCTTTGGCGACTCAGGATTCGTTATACCGTGATTCTGGTTCATGTAGGGTGGATTCGTTACTATTACATCAAATGATGCCGCCCCAAATATATTCAACGCATTCTTAATATCCCCTGTTACAATATCAATCTTGTCCTGTCTGTTATTAAGAATTACACTTCTTCGGGCCATATCAGCACTTTCAGGCTGTATTTCAAGTCCGGTAAAATGACCGCCCTCAGTTTTCGCATCTAAAAGAATAGGAAGAATACCAGTTCCTGTACCAAGGTCAAGAACGGATTCTCCCTTTTTAACTTTTGCAAAACCTGAAAGAAGTACTGCATCCATTCCAAAACAAAATCTGTCCGGACTCTGGATAATCCTCCGTCCATTAATCTGGAGGTCGTCTATTCTTTCATTATTATTCATTCAGTTTAGATTTTCCTTCCTTTTTCTCCAGCATCTCAAGCTGCTTAAGTTCTGCATCATCTACATAAGAATTCTCCTTACGTTTTTTCGATCTGAACTTAAGATCCTTAACATCATACTCTCTGACTTCCTTCTCATCATTATCAACTGTAACAATGACCTTAACCTTCTGTTTTAGTACACTTACACTCTGTACCTCTCCCTTAAGATTATCAGGTGTCCTTACATAATCTCCAACATTAGGAAGATTTTTATTAAGCTCCTCGTATGCCTCCTCCTCATTTTTCAGGCAGCACATAAGTCGTCCACATATACCTGAAATTTTGGTTGGATTAAGAGAAAGATTCTGCTCCTTTGCCATCTTTATTGAAACAGGAGCAAACTCAGAAAGAAAACTGTTACAACATAACACTCTTCCACATACACCGATTCCTCCAAGAATCTTTGTCTCATCTCTTACACCAATCTGTCTAAGTTCAATTCTTGTTCTGAACACTGATGCCAGGGACTTAACAAGCTCCCTGAAATCTACTCTGCCATCTGCTGTAAAATAAAAGAGCACCTTATTATTATCAAATGTATATTCTACATCTATAAGCTTCATTTCAAGTCCAAATTTATGGATCTTTTCAAGACAAATTTTAAATGCTTCCTTTTCCTTATTTCTGTTTTCTGCCTCCCTCGCATCGTCCTCAGGCGTAGCAACTCTTATTACCGGTTTAAGGGGCTGGATAATATGGTCATCATCCACTGACCTGGTACCAACTACAACATTACCATATTCCACGCCACGGGCGGTTTCAACGATAACATTAGCACCCCTCTTAATATTCATCCCTGCCGGATTAAAATAATACACTTTTCCTGCACGTCTGAAACGTACTCCGATTACTTCTGTCATTTTATGAAATCTCCTTTAATGTCATGAACAGCAGCTCCATAGCCATGTCAAAATTAACATTGGCATACAGTCTCTGCTTTGCTTTATCAATTGCCTCTATACAGATTTCAAGGTTTTCATAACTCCTTATTTTGGCTTCAGCCATTACATACTTGGTTTCTTCCTTGAATATAAGTGTAGACGCATCTTTAACTGCCTTGAATAACAACACATCCCTGTACCAGAGAATCATGATGTCAAGGTAGTCATCTATATTATACTTTTCTTCCTTAATGTGGTTAATAATGTCTATAAGTTCATCAACCTTCTTATTCTCAATAGATTTGAGAAGCCTTATAACCTCATTACGAACTTCAATAAAATCGCTGTCCGTTGCAAATCTTACTGCCTTTCCTATATTACCTTGGGCAAATACTGCACTTGACTGTGCCAGGTAATCCGGAATATGCATATACTTCATAAGATAATCTATAATTACAGTCTCTGTAAGAGACTTCATGTTAAGCTCAACACATCTTGAGAGAATAGTAGGGAGCATGGCTCCAATATTCTGAACAAGTAAAATTATAACAACATATTCAGGTGGCTCCTCAATAGTCTTAAGCAGTGCATTCTGAGCTGCTATATTCATTGTGTCAGCATCTGGTATAATATATATTTTATAAGGACCGGCATAAGGCTTAATGGCAGCAGTTGCATTGAGTTTTTCTCTGATAACATCCACACCAATTACCTTTTTGTCTTCTTCCGGTTTAATAACAATAACGTCAGGCTGATTGCCATCTGCCATCTGCTTACATGAAACACATTCACCGCAAGGTCTATTGTACTCATCTTCCTCCCACTCATCAACAGGGGATGCACACTGAAGAGATGCTGCAAATAAACTGGCAATATTCTGTTTGCCCGTGCCATTCTCACCATTAATAAGATATGCATGAGATACCTTATTCTTCATAATAGACTTTTTAATAAATTCCTTAATCTGTTCCTGACCCACAATATTCTTATAATCCATAAACTCCACCCCTTATCGTATACAAATTATATATAGTCATTTGTAATACCTATGTCACTATAGTATACCACAAATTAATCTAATATGGTATACTTTTTCTGAAAGGACTGAATATTATGAATTACAAAGACAATCTTTTATATATATTAGAAAATTATTCAAAAGACGGCTTAAGACCATTTCATATGCCCGGTCATAAGAGAAATGAGCTGCTTGCCCCACTTGATGCATACCGTCTTGACATTACAGAAATTGATAATTTTGACGATCTGCACCATCCGGAAGGACTTCTAAAAGAAGCTATGGAACGTGCCGGAAATTTATTTGGAAGCCGTCGTACTTTTTTCATGGTTAACGGCTGCACCGGTGGAATTCTCGCTTCCATTTTTGCCACCTGTGAACCCGGCGATTCCATACTTGTAGCAAGGAATTCCCACAAATCCGTATACAATGCCATAAATATACGTAAGCTTAATCCTCTTTGTATCTGGCCAAAGGGAGAATTAAACTCTCTTCCACTTGGAGTTATTCCTCCTGAGGATGTTGATAAGGCTCTCACTGATAATCCTGACATCAAATGTGTTTTTATAACTTCACCAACCTATGAAGGAGTGGTTTCAGATGTTAGAGCAATTGCAGACATAGCCCACAAACATGGTGCCGTACTTATTGTTGACGAAGCACATGGAGCGCACATGCATTTTAACAGCATTTTTCCTGAGGATGCCCTCTCCTGTGGTGCAGACATTGTAATACACGGAATTCACAAAACCCTTCCAGCTCTTACCCAGTCAGCCCTTCTTCACATAGGTACAGCTAATGTAAATGAATCTGCTGTCAGCAAATACCTGTCCATTTTTCAAAGCAGCAGTCCTTCCTATATTCTTATGGGTGGAATTGATTATGCAATGGATTTTCTTGAAAAAGACGGTGAGAAATATTACGAAGAATATGCCCGTCAGCTAAAAAAGCTCTATAACAGACTGGCAAACCTTAAAAATCTTGAGGTACTTCCATATTCTTCAAAAAGAGATGCCTCAAAAATAGTAATAAGCTGCAAAAAGACTATGAACACTACCGGCTTTAACGGACATATGCTTTATAACAATTTAAGGGAAAAATATAGCCTGCAGCCAGAGATGTCTCTTCCACATTACGTCATTATGATGACCAGTGTATGGGACCAGGCTGCGGATTTTGAAAAACTTTATGATGCAATTATATGCGAAGATAGAATGTGCGACAGCTTATCGAAAAATGATTTGCCGGATAGCCAAAATAACATATCTGAGCTTCATTTTTCAGTAAAACCAGGTGACCTTGCAGAGGATATGGTCTATGTATATCCACCGGGTATACCACTTATAATTGCCGGTGAGACTTATACCAGTCAGATAATAGATAAAATGCGCTATTATATTGAAAACGGATATCTTATAAAGAGTAACACAGGAGTAATACAAAATTAATCAACAATTGCCAATACTTTGTTGATTTGAGCTAAATGATATAGTAATATTGAAAGTACATTATAATTATATTTCAGGGGAAGGTGTAAATCTATGTATAATATTCCAGAGGATCTGTTGGGGAATCTAATAATATTTGGAATTGTTATTTTTGTTGTTATAATAAAAAGCATTCCTAATAGCAAGCAAAAACAGAAGAGACGGTCAAAGGAAGCCGGTCCAAACTATAACAATACTTTTTTGGGTCAGACTGCCAATAACCAGACTGCCTATAAGCAAACTACAAACGGCAAGAAAACTCCAGGCATTTTAAGATCACTGGAAAATGCTCTCGAACAAGGCAGAATAGAGATA
>DEDL01000033.1:18529-22366 GCA_002349525.1 Lachnoclostridium sp. UBA2905 | reverse complement strand
ACCTGCTTCAAACAGATCTAATACGGTTCAGTCTAATACTGTCAGACCTGCTTCAAACAGATCTAATATGGTTCAATCTAACTCGGTTCAGACTAACTACACGCGGTCTAATTCTTCCCAGTCTGGTTCTGCAAAAACTTCAATTCAGGCAAGAAAAGCGCAGGAAGACAAGAAGAAACAGCTGAAGGAGCATTTTGGTCTTCCGGAAGGAAAAATACATAACGAAATTCATAATGAAAATCACGTTCATGACGAAAAATATGTTTTATGTCGTGCTAATATTAATAATAAAATTTTTGATGAAGCAGGGAATAGCATTTTACCTGATACAGAAACACTTATTGTATGCGGCTACAACGGACAGGAATTTTTAGATTCACTCCAACGTGAATTTGACAAGAAATTTCCACTTTAATCCTACATGAAATGGAGTAATAGCTATGTTATATGTCTTAATGGGCAAAAGTGCCACAGGCAAAGACACAATATTCAAAAAACTTTTAGAAAAAAAAGAGCTTAACCTCATAAAGGTAGTTCCTTACACCACAAGACCTATGCGTACAGGAGAAACCTCTGGAAAAGAGTATCATTTTGTCAGTATAGAACGTATGAAGGAGCTTGAGACAGCCGGCAAAATAGCTGAGCACCGCTGTTATCACACAGTGCATGGCGACTGGCACTATTTTACGGCAGATGAGAACCTTAATATTAAGGATTCTTCCCTGCAATATATTACAATCGGCACTCTTGAGTCATATGTAAGTCTCAGGAATTATTACGGAGCAGACTTTGTCACGCCGCTTTATATATGTGTGGATGATTTCACAAGAATACGACGTTCCCTTGCCAGAGAAGAGTCAGACGACAATCCAAGCTGTAGCGAAGTCTGCAGACGTTTTTTAGCTGACGAAGAAGACTTTTCTCCTGACAAACTTTCTGCTGCCGGCGTAGAGGTTTCTTATGAAAATATCGATTTGGATACCTGTGTCCATATGATTTCACATACTATTAAAGCAAATACACATCAACTATAAGGGGACAACTCAACATGAACTTTTTATCAATTGACAAAATAAATGAAGGAAAATTTATAACAAGATATGACCTTACCTACGAAACAGCAGACAAAAAACTCAAGGTTTATGAAATGATAAGCCGCAATAAAAACATAACTTCATTTGAAGAACTGACAAATACAAAAACAGATGCTGTTGTTCTTATAATGCACAACCCTGCCGGAGACAAGATTCTCCTGAACAGGGAATACCGTATGGCTACCGGACAGTTTGTATATAATTTTCCGGCTGGTCTTATTGATCCGGGAGAGAAGTTCGAAGAAAGTGCAAAAAGGGAGCTTTTTGAGGAAACAGGCCTCACACTTTTAAGCATCGAAGATGTTCTTCATGACAGCTACAGTGCTGTTGGCTTTTCAAATGAGAAGAATATCTGTGTTATAGGAACTGCTGACGGCGAATTTGCACCAAGCACTTCAACCTTTGAAGAAATAGAAGCCGGATGGTATACAAAAGAGGAGATACTCGATCTCCTCTCCAAATATCCTTTTGCAGCAAGAACCCAGGCTTACTGCTATATGTGGGCAAAGTAATCAGAAGTAAACAATGTCGTCTTCCGGTTTTACTCCCGGTTCAATCTTTTCAAGATAAAGAACCGGGCCCATGTCCTTATATTCAGGAACATATTCTGTCTTAACCTTGGCAGTTATTTTTATCCATGTGCGTTCCTCAAGATCAACATCTGTCTCACTTTTACATAATATTCCAAGGAACTGAATATCATCTGCGCAGCATGTCATAGCAAATCTTCCCGGTACAAACTTAGTCATTGGATACTTTTTAGGTCTGTAGAAAATACAGTTGTATACAAATGTCTTTCCGGCATACTTATCAGGATTCTCCATTGAATCCATGTAGAAGATACCATAATCATCATCTTCAATTGTAATAACATCCTGATTAAGATCATATGGAAGTTCTTCTTCCATAGCACTTCCGTCAAAGCCTTCTACCCAGTCAAAAGCAATCTGAGCCTTCTTATTGAAAAGCTTCATGTTACGTCTGAGATCACTGCGCTTAGTAGTCTCATCACATCTGTTAAATATAATCATATCAGATACAGAAAGCTGATTCATAAGCAGTGAACGCATATTATTCCAGAACATATTAAAGGTTGTATAATCCACTGTTGAAATAACCTGTGTAAGAACCCATGAATTAGGATAGAGTTCTTCCATTATCGTTTCTGTATTCCACATTCCATTGTACTCAATAAGTACTCTCCTTGGCTTAATGGATGCATCCATATTCCTAAGCTTCTCTTCAGTCAGTTCACTTTCCTCTTTTATAAATTCCACATATATATTCTGACCCTTAAGATACTTCAAATCATACTCTGTCTCACCATCTTCGCACACAATAAGAAGTGTCTTCTCACCTGTTGCAAAATAATCCTGATTCAGTGTATTAAGTATAAATGATGTTTTTCCACTTTCCAGAAAGCCCGTAAATAAATATACTGGTGTTTCACGACGAAACATATCTTATCCTCCAATAATTTTACAATTCAAATAATCTTATAATTCATTTTACAATTCTGGTAATCCTGTAATTAAAGTAACCTATAATTCATTTTACAGTTCAAATAACTCTACAAGTCCATCCTCGTCAAGCTTTGTACCAATTACACATAACTTGCCAGTATAGTCTGCCACGCCTTCTCGTATCTCATATTCTCCAGGAGTAAGGTCGAAGTTAAACCACTTTCCTGAAGCTGACTGTACAATACCCTTTGCACGAAGAATTACTCCATACTTTTCAGTATTTGCAAGCGTATCAAGTATTGTATCTAACTTATCTTTTTCAAAGGTTTTAGCTGTTTCTTTGCCCCAGCTAGTGAATACATCATCTGCATGATGGTGTCCATGCTCATGGTCGTGATCATGGCATCCGCATGTGCAGTCCTCGCCGTGCTCATGGTGGTGATCGTGGTCATGATGATGCTCATGCTCTTCATGGTCATGGTCGTGATGATGCTCATGCTCTTCATGATCATGGTCGTGATGATGTTCATGCTCTTTTATTGCCTGTGCAATCATTTCATTTACTGAAGAAGTATGCTCCATTGCTCCAACAATAGCTGCTGCATCGATATCATCCCATGGAGTTGTTACGATAGCTGCATCAGCGTTTTTCTCACGGATTCTGGCAACACAGTCTTCAACCTGTCCTTCCTTGGCAATCTGTGTACGACTGAGTATAACTGCTCCGGCACTTTCAATCTGATTATTAAAAAACTCACCAAAGTTTTTCATGTACATCTTTGCTTTTGTACAGTCAACAACAGTAGTACTGCTGTTAAGTACTACACCATCAATATGTCCAAGATCAAGTACTGCCTTAATAACATCTGAAAGCTTACCAACTCCTGATGGCTCAATTATGATTCTGTCAGGTGAATATGTGTCAATAACTTCCTTAAGTGCCTTACCAAAATCTCCAACAAGTGAGCAGCATATACAGCCCTGGTTCATCTCTGTAATCTGAACTCCGGCATCCTTTAAAAAGCCTCCATCAATTCCGATTTCACCAAATTCATTCTCGATAAGAACAAGCTTTTCTCCTGTAAATGCGCCATCAATAAGTTTCTTAATGAGTGTTGTCTTTCCGGCACCAAGAAATCCGGAAATAATATCTATTTTTGTCATTGTAATGCCTCCAATTATATTATTCATACTAAATTTCATACTAAATTGTAACAGTATAGTATATACCTTTTTTCACTATTGTCAACCATTAGCAAACTGCGCCGCCATCTATCAGC